>JAKQJH010000106.1 GCA_029561255.1 Bacteroidota bacterium
ATTCGCGGCATCTGTAATGGTGGTTACCACTACTGCATCATTGGTCAACCCTTTCGGCCAGACCTGCATAGCGATACTACCATCCGCTTTGGCATCGATACCTACATAGTCAATATAATTGGCGGGCATGGCTTCCAGGAACACCGGACGGAAGATGCCACCAAAGACCCAATAGTCGGCCAGCCGCTCGGCGTTGTTGACTGAGGCATCACTGCTCATCTTGCTGACGGTTACTTCCAGTGTATTGGTCTTTGTATAATCCAGTAATTTGCTGATATCGTACTTGAAGCGATAAAAAGCTCCCTGGTGAATGGCACCGGCGGATTGGCCGTTGATCTTTACTTCGGTGTCGGTCATGCTGCCATCGAAGACAATATTCACCTGCTTGCCTTTCCAGGCGGCCGGTACTTTGAAGGAATATTTGTACATCCCCTTTTCATCATAAAACCGGGCATTCTTTCCGTTGGTTTTATAATCACGGCCGTAATTATAATTGCCATAGCCCTGTTGTTCCCAGCAGGAAGGCACTTGTATCTTTTTCCATTCGCCGCTGTTGCGACCGGCGGTACAGAAGAAATCCCATTGCACGGTATTGGCGGCATCCATACCGGAGAGGTATTGAATCTGTTTTTGCTGGGCAAACGCCAGTAAGCTGGTCAACTGCAGGATACCGATCAGTAAATACTTTTTCATGTCATGTATATTTATTGCTTCACTCAATTATTGCTTAACGTTCTTTATGGGCTTCAATTCATCCGGACTGTCCTTGGTATAGGCATCAAATACAAAGCGGGATGGTTCAGCCGTCAGGGCACGGATCTGTTCGGGACTTACGCTGGTATTACTCCACTCCGTTGCAAACAACAGGTGCTGATACAGGGAAAACCTCAACTGTCGCATCACCGCTGAATTTTGATTGAGTGAAATACTGGTTATCAGTAATCGTCCCTTCCCGATCCGGGCTTCAAATGCCAGCCCCAGGTTCCTGTTCATAAACCAGGTATCAATGGGCCGTATGAGTACCGGCATGGCCGGTGAAAAATCTTCCAGGTGCATGACCTGTGAGTGGGTGACCACCTCCCACCACTGAAGGTCACTATGAGAAGCCGTAGGGAAAAAACGGAATGCAGGACTGGCGGAATCAATCAGCAGCCCGAGTGTATGGGGTGGCCGCATTTTGAACCAGGAGGTATTCCAGAATACCGGTGTGAAAGCCTGTACCACTTCGCGCCCTTTGGTAACCTTTCCATACAGGTTCAGGAATACTTTACCCCCGTTATTTAAAATTTCAACTGCCTTATCATCCAGGGTATCTGTGACCAGCAGATCCGGACGGTCTGTAAATTCCACCATGGGCAATCCGGCAGGATACACCCAGATGCTCCATTGGTTACGGAACACTGTCCCTCTCACAGAAACGATCAATTGCAGTTCCTGCGGAGCACTGATTCCTCGCAACTCAAACCGGACCGAACCCACTTCATGTAAAGCACCCCGGCTGTAATTTTTTGCTGGCATGCTGCCAGTTTGTTGGATGCTTCCCTGCTGATCGACCAGCTTCCAGTCCAGAATGGTATTGTTCATATCTGCCGGACCATACTGATACAATTCAATGGCGGCTGTCACTTCCTCGTTATTTGAGAATGTAAAACGTGGCAGACGGGCCAGGGGCACCACACTATTGCAGAACTGTCTGAACTGTGTCTCATTGATATAGCCCTTCTCTTTATAAAATGCGTTCAGTACCCCTACCAGTGCCGTACCCTGTCCGGGAAAATCCTGTAAACCGAGTAACTGGAATCCGGCCAGGTCTTTCGTGCGCAGCGATCGCTCCATTTCCATCTTATAACAAAGGGCCTGGAGTTTACCCGAAGCTTGCAGGAAAGCAGGAGCCAGTGGTAATAATCCCTGTGCCTTCATATCCTCGCGGAACAATTCAAAATTGCGGGCTTTATACGCACCGGTATATAAACTGATCTCTGAGAAATCGGGGAATACACACCACTGTCCCTGTTCATGCTGTACAAAAGGAACCGGGTATTTATTCATCGTCTCCTGGTAATCATCCATGGAGGAAGGGGCCTTGCTGTTCCAGTTGAGTCCTCTTGCACCTGACTTCACCATATACTCATTCTCCGGTACCAACGGCCAGCTGGTAGCTACAGAGGCTCCGGTATAAATGCGTCGTGCATCTTTTGCCTTCCAGTAGTGTACAAAATCAGCCAGGTATTTGGATTGATTCCTTCCGGCAGGCTCATTCCCCGCAGCCAGCATCAGGAAAGATGGATGATTGCCATAGGCTTTTACCATTCGGTTTGTTTCGTCATAGATATACTGATCAATAAAACGACCATCGCCTACCGATGTCCCATGATTGGGCCAGGTGGGTGCTTCGGGTTGTAAATAAATACCGAGTTCATCAGCAGCGGTAAAGGCCGCTTCGGGCGGACACCAGGAATGAAACCGCACATGATTGAGTCCGTAATTCTTCAAGGTCGTAAATACATTCAGCCAGCTCTTCACATCCATCGGTGGGTGACCGGTCAGCGGAAACTCACAGTTATTCAGATCACCTCTTAAGAAAATCTTTTGTCCATTGAGCAGGATGGATTTGTCTTTCACTGTTATTTCCCGCATCCCAAATACAGTTTTGCGTTGCTGACTTTCCTTTTTCATCGATACCTGCAGGGAATATAAAAAGGGATTAAACTCATTCCACAAACTCAGCTCATTACCCATATCGATCAGCTGTTCATGAATGATTGTGTCTCCGGGATTCACCTGGGCAGTGATGGCATTGACTGAGTTATTTTTCTTCCCCTTTCCCTGGATCAGGAAGTTCAATTGAACGGATTGGGCAGCAGCTGAATTATTCTGTAGTTCCACCCGTACTTTAATCTTCTTTTGTTGTACAAGTGGATAGATCTGTACATCCTCAATATGAAATGCAGACTTTGCCTGCAGACTGATGCGACCAATGATGCCGTTCCAGTTGCCCTGGGTATGATCGGATACACTGTGTGAATCCTGTCCCACATCGGCCACCCTGGTCCGGTTATCGACCCGAATGGTAATGGTATGTTTGCCCGGCGAAGCAAAGCGGGTCAGATCATATACATGGGGAACAGATAGTGAGTTCTGAAAACTATCGATCCGGTTGCCATCGATCCAGATAGCAGAGCCAATATGTATCCGTTCTAAAAACAGGTTCACTTGTTTGCCTTTCCAGTCTGCCGGAATCAGGATATCCCGTTGATACCAGGCCGCACCCACATAATATTTCTGTGGCGTGAGCCAGAAGGGGACTTTATAATTATCTGGTTGCCGGAATTTTTCCAATCTGGGTTGAAAGAAAAAAGAACTGTCGTAAATACTGGCGGTCCATTTTGTCTTTAGCCCGACCTCTTCCCCTTTATTCCTGGTGATCATGGTTCCGGGTAACAAAATCTGATCCGATAGTTTTTTGCTGGCCCATTGCTGCACTATTCCTTCATCCCGTGCATCCATAGCGAAACGCCAGTTGCCAGCGAGTGATATCTCCTGCGCAAAAAGCAGTTGATTGAGTACCAGCAGCAATATGGTTACTGAATATTTCATTTACCCTTATTCCGGGGCTTTTGCAATTTTATCTTCACGGGCTTATCCCGGTCACAAATAATCTGTCCATCCTTGTATTCCAGTTCCGCCAGCTGGATCACACTCCGTTTATCATCGAATGAACCTTTTGCTGCCGGTTTGTCTTTGCGCCGACCGGGATGCGTGAAATAATACACAAAGGCTCGATCATTATTTACAATGACTTCGCAGTGACCACCGATGGCCTGATCGTCTTTGCCCTTGCCGGGTGTTTCGAGAATACGGTCTTTTTGTTTGGTCCACTTTAATAAATCAGTGGAACTGTACACTTCCATGCCCTTCCAGGCATCCACGATCATGAAGTATTGATCGTGCCAGTAAAATACTTTGGGACCTTCTCCCCTGGCGGCAATGGCTTTGCCTTTATCGATCCAGGTTTTAAGGTCAGGTGATTCGGCAAACCAGATGCTCTTGCCATCCTTTTCGTTATTGTACCACAAGCGATATAATGAATCATTTACTTTGTAAACGGAGGCATCGATTACTTTCTGGTTTATAAGTTGCAGCGTTGACAAGTATGACCAGTTGACAAGGTCCGTACTTTGGAGATGTACAATGACCCTTGGATGATTCCAATCGGTAAACGTGCCGGGTACATAAGTAAGATACATATGCCAGCCATCCTTTGCTTCGATGATATCCGGTGCCCAATGGGTGTAGCCGGGATCGGGACGATATTGAATATTGGCGGTATCAACGTATTTCCATTTACGACCGTCTTTACTTTCAGCTATTCCGATACGGGTGCCATGTACCCAGGCCACGGTAGAGTCTGTAATAGATGCACGACGGTTGGTGTAAAACATCCACCATTTCTTGACATTCTTATTATAGACGATCACCGGATCGGCAGCGCCATGATACACGGGATCATCAAATACCGGTTTAGGGGCCTTCTTTTGTGCAAACACATTGACCGCAAAAATTAATAAACCGGCTATTAAGAGAGTTTGTTTCATTCTTCAAATACGAGCACAAACCCGTCATTGGGTTTGAGGAAAAAGTGATTATGCCCTTTACGTAAGGCGGACGTATATTCTTTGGCCCGCAGTACCCCATTGTCCATGGTGAACAACTGCCCTTTCTGCGCTTCTTTTACAAAGGGAAAATCCAGTTGGAGATTCAGATCGGTACTGTCGCCATTGATCCCGGCCACAAACCATTTGCTGCCGGAGCGACGGGCCACCACATAAGACTTACCGGGATAACCATCAAGGAAAATAGTTTCGTCCCAGGTAACCGGTACCTGCTGCATGAATTTCTTCACTTCAGGTTCTACCGTAGCCATGCCTTCCGGTCCTTCCACAAAGTGCTGGATCCCGGAGAGGAAGATCACCGAGGTGGCCAGTTCGAAAGCAGGACTGGTACGACGCTCTTTCCCGGGTATCTTATACAGACTGACGGGGGTGAAGTCCATCGGATCAAAGGCATTGCGGGCAAAGGCACTCATCACCATATGTGGACCAGCCTGATCGGCATCTTTCTGATTAAAGGTGATCATCTCATAACCATAGACCGCTTCAGTGGTCATGAGGTTGGGATAAGTGCGGTGCCAGCCACGGGGTAAAGTGGCCCCATGAAAATTGACTAATAATTTATTCGCGGCCGCATCTTCGAGTATATCCTGGTAGTAATTGATCATAGACTGTCCATCACCCGCAAAGAAATCAACCTTTACTCCTTTGATCCCCATTTTATGAATACGACCAAATTCCTTCATGCGGCTTTCCTTGGTGAGCAACATATCCTTCGGCGTATACTTCACCGTGTTCCAGGCTCCGGCTGAATTATACCAGAGGATCAAGCCTACTTTTTTGGTAGCCGCATAATCAGCAAGGATCTGAATACTGTCATAGCCGATTTTTTTATCCCAGGCGGCATCCACGAGACAATACTCCCAGCCCATATCAGCCGCATAGTCGATGTATTTTTTCTGTTCTTTATAAATGATATAATCATCCTTGCTCATAATCCAGCTCCAGGAAGCCCGGCCGGGCTTGATATACGATGTATCGGTGAAACTGGCAGGCAAGGCGAGATCAGTACCCAAGGTAGATTCAACAATTGTTTTTAACTCCCCTATGGCAATGATTCGCCAGGGTGATTCCCAGGGCAGTACGGACTGTGGATTCAAGGCCCCATTGGTGAATTTCTCCGC
>JAKQJH010000107.1 GCA_029561255.1 Bacteroidota bacterium
TTGTCCGTACGTCTGCCGGCCCGGCTGGTTTCCTCATTGATCTGGGCCTGTTTTTTAATCAGGAGATCCACCCGTGGATCTTTATGAATGATCACGTAATTGGTGTCTGCGGCTTTGCCGGTTGTGTCTTTGAGAACAGCCTTAGGTATATCCTGGGCCATGGTCTGCAGACTAAATAAGGCGAGTGCAATGGTTGTAATGAATTTCATCATGATGAGGTTGCAAATATCTTACCAATCCGGATAAAAAAGTACAAGGGGGCTGTTAAGTCGTGGATAAAGTTCATAACTGCTTCATTCTCTTTAATCCCTGCGGTTAGTAACCACCCCCGGCCCCTGCAATGTTTTCCACCGGGTGCCAGGTGGTTTTTATTTCCTGGGTATCCATGATAAAATAGGGAGACTGGCCTTCGTCTGTGTACCAGTTGATTTTATCATAAAAATGAACTCTTTTCAGATTGACCGCTGATTTTTCCCGAATCATTTTCTGCACTATAGAATCTGATTCGCAGTAAAGGGTTGCATTTACGTCCATATGATCAGTGAACCAGGAGACCAGTTCAGCAGGTTTGCCGGTTAGGATATTCACCACGCCACCGGGCAGGTCGGAACTGTTGAGCACTTCCGCGAATGTAACAGCGCAGAGTGGTTTTGTTTCGGAAGCCAGTACCACACAGGTATTACCCCCGGCAATCACCGGGGCAATGAGGGATACCAGTCCCAGCAGTGAATCACCCTGCGGGGCAATGATGGATACCACACCGGTGGGTTCGGGTACCGAGAAATTGAAATGCGGGGTGGCAACAGGATTCACGGCACTGAATAGTTGCTGGAATTTATCACACCAGCCGGCATAATAGATCAGGCGGTCGGTGGCGAGGTTCACTTCCTTTTCCGCAGCTACTTTCGATGCACCCTGCAGCACCAGTTCTTCGACAAACTGTGCTTTTCTTCCTTCCAGCATTTCGGCCATGCGGTAGAGAATCTGACTGCGGTTGAAAGCGGCCCGGTTGCTCCATCCGCTGAAGGCCCCGCGGGCAGCCACCACGGCATCCCGGAAATCTTTCCTGGAGCATAGGCATACATTGGCCAGTTTTTTTCCCGTTTTATTCACGGGACTATAGTAACGGCCGGACTCTGTTCTGGGAAATTGTCCGCCGATGTAGATTTTGTAGGTTTTGAGTACTTCGAGGCGCATGGTGGTAGACTTTATAGGTTTGAAAGGTTTCAGAGGTTTAAAAGGTTTAAAAGGTTTGAAAGGTTAGGTGGATTTGTTTTCTTCCCCGGTTCTTTTTTTATATTTTATGCCTTTTGTATCTGAGTTTTCTAGGTATGTGATGAATTTTTGTATCAAGGCGCTAATTTTTTTTGCATGGGTTGAGATCTGTTCAAATTCGTTTTGGGCAATATAGTTTCTGTCAAGGGCCCTGTATAATTGTGATCTTAATTCTCCACAGGAGGCTTTCGCGATATACAAGAACTGAATAAATTCTTTATTTCCGCCTCTTTCAAAACCCTCTGCAATATTGTCCATTATTGAGCCGGCAGAACCTTCGATTTGATTAATTAAGCGGTAACTGTTTTTAAACCGCCCGGTATCTATTAGATTCCCAATCGTTTTGTTTAAATCTCTCGCTTCTTTCCATGAGATAATATCTTCAAACTTCTCAATTGTTGCCATTTCCCAACCTTTTAAACCTTTTAAACTTTTTAAACCTTTTAAACTTTTTAAACCTTTACAAACTTGTCAACTCCAGATAAGGCAACAACCCATGTAGTCCACCCTCCCTGCCAAACCCGCTTTCCTTATATCCGCCGAACGGCGACGTGGGATCAAATTTATTAAACGTGTTCGCCCAAATCACCCCAGCCCGCATACGTTTGGTCATATTGAAAATTTTGGATCCTTTGTCGGTCCATACTCCGGCGCTCAGGCCATACGGTGAGTTGTTGGCTTTTTCAATCACTTCATCATCGGTGCGGAAAGTGAGAATGGAAAGAACGGGTCCGAAAATTTCTTCCTGGGCGATGCGGTTGCTCTGGGCCACATTGGTAAAGAGGGTAGGGCGGCAGAAAAATCCTTTATTCGGGAGACGGCAATGGCTCTCATACATTTCCGCCCCTTCTTTTTTTCCGATGCCGATATATTTCTGGATGGTCGCCAGTTGTTGCTTCGAATTAATCGCGCCGATATCGGTATTCTTGTCCAGCGGATCACCCACGATCAGGGATTCCATGCGGTCTTTTAATTTGCGGATTACTTCTTTGGCTACGGATTCCTGGACATATAACCGGGAGCCCGCACAACATACATGACCCTGGTTGAAGAAGATACCGTTGATCACCCCTTCCACGGCCTGGTCAAGCGGGGCATCTTCAAAAATGATATTGGCGGCTTTACCACCGAGTTCTAGGGTGACTCTTTTATTAGTGCCTGCCACCGCCCGTTGAATAATTTTTCCTACATCCGTGGAACCGGTGAAAGCAATTTTATTGATATCCGGATGATTGACCAGGGCTGCTCCGGTAGCACCGGCACCGGTAAGAATATTCACCACACCGGGTGGCAAATCGGCTTCCTGGATAATCTCGGCCAGTTTAAGGGCTGTTAAAGGAGTGGTCTCAGCGGGTTTCAAAATCACCGTATTACCAGTGGCCAGGGCCGGCGCAATTTTCCAGGCCGCCATCAGCAGTGGAAAATTCCAGGGGATGATCTGACCCGCCACACCCAGGGGAGCTGTTTTACGGTTAGGGAAAGCGTATTCGAGTTTATCGGCCCAGCCTGCATAATAAAAGAAATGATTGGCGGCTGTGGGCACATCGAAATCACGGCTTTCACGAATGGGTTTGCCTCCATCGAGCGTT
>JAKQJH010000121.1 GCA_029561255.1 Bacteroidota bacterium
GAGGCTGTCTCAAAAGAGGCAGCCTTTTTTTATTTTCAGTTTTTTGGGTGGGTTTATGCACAATTTGGCTGTATAAAATGGGGTTGCATTACAGGATTTTCGTGATTAATTTTTAGTCACAATTTTAGTTATGGCACGACCCCTTTTTAAGGCGTATCAACAGAATCAGGTTTATCTGTTTCCTCCGAGCCTGGAGGATTTGATTGCCGATAATCATCCGGTACGAGTTGTCAGCGATGTAATCGACCGTATTGATATTGATATAATCATAAAGAAGTACAAAGGTGGTGGCACTACAAGCTATCATCCAAGAATGCTACTTAAATTATTGGTTTACAGCTACCTGAATAATGTTTACAGTAGTCGCAAGATAGAGGCATCAGCTAAAGAGAATATCTATTTTATGTGGTTGTCGGGCATGAGCCAGCCCGATCATCATACAATCAACCGGTTCCGCAGCGAGCGGTTGCGTAATATTTTAAAAGAAGTTTTTGCGCAGATTGTTTTGTTGTTGGTAGAAAGTGGTCATGTCAGTCTTCAGGAGATTTATACAGATGGTACTAAGATAGAGAGTGTGGCAAACCGGTACAGTTTTGTATGGGGCAAAGCAATCCACACAAGCCGAGATCGTATCAGGCAGCAATTAAAGGAGTTGTGGTCTTACACCCAAAAAGTGGCTGCAGATGAAAAGGGAGATGATACTCCGCCTGATTTTGATAAGATAGACAGCAAAGAAGTAAAGGCCACTATTGAGAAAATCGATACTGCGCTGAAAAATACTGAAGTAAGCAAGGAGGTGAAGCAAAAGCTGAACTATGCCAGAAAACACTGGCCGGCAAAATTAAAAAAGTATAAGGAACAAGAGAAAATACTGAAGGGACGTAATAGTTATAGCAAGACTGATCCTGGGGCAACTTTTATGCGGATGAAGGAGGATCATATGAGAAACGGGCAACTCAAACCCGGTTACAATGCCCAGATATCGACGCATAATCAGTTCGTGGTAAACTATAGTCTTCACCCTAATCCCACTGATACAAAAACGCTTATCCCTCACCTGGAGCAACACAAAAAATTATACAAGACCCTGCCCAACGTACAGGTAGCGGATGCAGGTTACGGATCAGAGGAGAACTACCTGTACCTGCAAAAGCAAGGGGTGGAGGCTTTTATTAAGCCGACTGATTTTGACCGTAAACAAAAAAGAAACTACCAGCCCAATCCTTTTATAACCGGGAATCTGGAATATAATGCCCTCAGGGATGAATACCAGTGTCCGGCAGGCAATCCCATGAAACGTACCGGAACCATAAAAAGAAAGGAGAATGGCCTGTTAAAGACCTATGCGACCTATAAAGCCAGTGGATGTAAGAACTGTCCGCTTCGGGAAGCCTGTCATAAACAGAAAGGAAATCGGATAATCAATGTAAACCATAAAGGATGGAAGCTCAGAAATCAGGCGCATGATCGGTTAAAATCAGAACAAGGCATTATCTACCGAAAAAAAAGAGCTGCTGATGTAGAACCCGTCTTCGCCAATATCAAACACAACAAAAACTTCAAACGTTTTTTACTAAAAGGCATGGATAAAACAGAAATCGAATGGGGATTACTCTGCATAGCGCACAATCTGAAGAAAATCGCCGCTTAAAAGCCGGGAAAACCGGCCCCTTTTTAATAAATCAACCTATACCGTATCCCTCTTCACTATACACCCAAAAAAGCGAAAAAATAAACTCCCTCTAAAATACCTCATAAAAAAAAGAGGCCGTCTTTTGAGACGACCTCTTTTTTTGGCCACGAAAACACACAAATTCACACGAAAGAAATACAAAGAAAATGACTGTATTATTCGTGTTCTTTCGTGTGAATTCGTGACCAACTCATTTGCCGAAGGCAAATAATCCGTGTGAATCCGTGTGATCCGTGGCCCTGTATTTTAAGTGCACTTTAGTGCAATTCGTGGCCAACTTATTTGCCGGAGGCAAATCCTTCGAAGCCTTCGTTGAGCTTTATTCCCTGGCTGGCAGCAAAGGCATCGAGTTTTTGCACGAAGGAGAAATCCTTAATCAAGCCGGCCACGCGATTGATATCATCCGCAAATATCCTGTCTTCCGAAGCGAAGCCCACGAACTCACGGACATAATCATGCGCATATTCCAGCAGGGCCGAGCTCTTATGCGGCCGCCTGAACTCAATGGCCTGACAGGCCGATAATAATTCAATGGCGAGAATATATTCGAGGTTATCCAGAACGCGGTTCAGTTTTCGACCACTGATACTTCCCATACTCACATGGTCTTCCTGTCCAAGTGAAGTGGGAATACTATCCGCACTGGCGGGGAAACATAAAGTTTTATTCTCTGTGACCAATGCAGCAGTCGTGTATTGGGGAATCATAAACCCGCTGTTCAGTCCCACATCCTTCATCAGCAACATCGGCAGTCCCCATTTGCCTTCCAGCAATAAATAACAACGCCGGTCGGCGATATTACCAATCTCCGCGGCGGCAAAACAGGCATAGTCCAGCGGCAATGCCAATGGTTGTCCATGGAAATTACCGCCGCTGATTGTATCGTGTGCGCCAAGGATAATCGGATTATCGGTTACCGCATTCAGTTCAATACTGGTCAGTTCTTTCAGGTGCAGCCAGGCATTTCTTGACGCTCCATGTACCTGGGGCATACAACGCAGACTGTATGGATCCTGCACACGGCCGCAATCCACATGACTCTCCATGATCTCAGAACCTTTGAGTAGTAACCGTAAGCGTTGTGCCACTAACAGATTTCCTTTATAAGGACGCAAGGCATGCAGCCGTTCATCAAAGGGCGCCTTGGTACCTGTGAGTGCTTCCAGACTCATTGCCCCGATGATATCCGCTGCTTCCAGGCAATTATGCATCCGTTGTACGGCTTTCACGGCAAAGGATAAAATAAACTGGGTGCCATTGATCAGGGCCAGCCCTTCTTTGGGGCCGAGCGTGATAGGCGACATACCCGCTTCAGCAAAAATGGCGGCGGTGGATTTCCTTTGTCCTTTATAAAAACATTCCCCCAAACCGATCAGTGGTAAAAACAAATGGGACAATGGGGCCAGGTCACCGGAGGCACCAACACTCCCCTTTTCCGGTACCACCGGTATCACCTCATTATTAATATGCCAGATGATCCGTTCAAGGGTGGATAGTTGCACCCCGCTGAATCCCTGGGCCAGGGCCTGCACTTTGGTGATGAGCATGATCTTCGCCACTTCGACCGGGATCGGGACGCCTACGCCCACGCTATGGCTCTGGAGTATCTTATACTGGAGGGTGGC
>JAKQJH010000141.1 GCA_029561255.1 Bacteroidota bacterium
ACCGTCTTCTTCTCGCTCCCCACAAAAATCTGCTTCCCGCTGATCACCACCGGCCTTTTCAGAAAAGTGTATTCTTCCAGGATATATTTCCGGTAATCTTTTTCACTAAGGGCTTTATCTTTTAATCCAAGGGCTTTGTACTTCAGGGCCCGACGACTGAAAAGGGCTTCATAAGAACCGGCCAGGCCCTTCATTTCATCCAGCTGGGCCGGTGTAATGGGGTCGGTTTTAATATCCTGCAGGGTGAATCCCTTTTGGGCCAGTCCGGTCTCACTTAGAATGGCCTGGCAGGTAGTACAGTTGCCGAGATGGTAGACTTTTTTCATATCCAATATACATACCGGGGGCTGGTTGGTTCACTCCCGTATAAAATGCTTTACTTTGTGGCCTTAATTCATATCTGATATGGGCAAAGATGAAGTTTTTAAGGACGAAATAGAAAAAGCCAGCGACTTTAAATTCGGGGCCAATGTAGCCAAGGTTTTTGACGATATGGTAAACCGTTCGGTTCCCTTTTACGGAGAAATGCAGCGCATGATAGCCGAACTGGCCGCCGACCATGCACGCGAAGAAACCTTTGTTTATGACCTTGGCTGTTCCACCGGTACCACGATGATCGGCATGAACACCAGCGTGGACCAGAACATCCGGTTTATTGGCATCGATGACTCTCAGGAAATGCTGGATAA
This sequence comes from Bacteroidota bacterium, assembly GCA_029561255.1. GTDB lineage: Bacteria > Bacteroidota > Bacteroidia > Chitinophagales > Chitinophagaceae > JJ008. The sequence goes on from JAKQJH010000141.1 coordinate 690, forward strand.
ATGCAAATCCAAACTGATGGAACTGGGCTTTTCCCGCCCCTATGAACTGCGTTGTGAGGATCTTGGGCAAAGTGTCCGGATCGAAAACGCATCGGTCGTGGTATTATGCCTGACCCTGCAGTTTGTTCGTCCGATTTACCGGGAAAGGCTGCTGCGTGATATTTATAACGGACTCAACCCCGGCGGTGTCCTTATTCTGGTGGAGAAAATCCTGGCCGAAGAAAGCAATTTCAACCGCGACTTTATCAAGTATTACTATAACTACAAACGCCGCAATAATTACAGTGAATTGGAAATTTCCCAGAAAAGGGAAGCTCTGGAAAATGTACTCGTTCCTTACAAACTCAGCGAGAATATCAATCTCCTGCGTGACCAGGGCTTCGGTCATTGTGAAGTGTTTTTCAAATGGTTCAACTTCGCAGGACTGGTAGCTGTAAAAAAAATAGACTAAGAGGTCAAAAGAGAGAAAGAGGCGACGGGTTCTTAAAATTGAATAGTCATTGACATATTTGTCAGGCGTGATTTTTAAATTTCACGAAATTCGGATCAGTAAGACTTACCCTGTTATAGAATACTC
>JAKQJH010000146.1 GCA_029561255.1 Bacteroidota bacterium
CGGAAACAGTTGTATTAACCCGTGAAAACTTCAACCAATTTCTTTGAAACAAATTCAGCTGAATGACCCTGTCGGTTGCCGGATTATTTATTATTTTCAGGTATGCGAAAAATCATCCTGATTCTTTTATTGCCTATTCAGTTACTGGCCCAGCCTTTTTCCAAATCTGAAATTGCCCGCTGGGAAAAACAGGCCAAAAACGTGACCATCATCCGCGATCATTACGGGGTGCCACATATCTATGGCAAGTCCGATGCGGATGCAGTATTCGGACTGCTCTATGCTCAGTGCGAGGATGATTTTCCAAGAGTGGAAATGAATTACCTGGAAAAACTCGGGCGAACCGCAGAAGTATACGGGGAGAGCGGCCTCTACAGTGACCTGCTCAACCGGATAATCATCAGCCAGGCTGATTCAAAAAAGGATTATAAAAATGCCCCCGACTGGCTCAAAAAACTCTGCAATGCCTTTGCCGATGCAGTGAACTACTATCTCTACAAACACCCGGAAAAGAAACCCGCCCTGCTTACCCGCTTTGAACCCTGGTTTCCCTTCATGTGGACCGATGGCAGTATCGGGGCCATCAGTACGGCTGATATCGCTCCATCCGAATTCAGAAGCTTCTATTCGGGAGAAACGCCCACTGCCTTTTTACCCAAAGCAAATGACCCCGAAGCGGACTTGAAACTGACCGGCTCCAATGGCTTTGCCTTTTCCCCGAAAATCACAGAGTCCGGCAATGCCATTCTGTATATCAATCCGCACGTTACTTTTTATTTCCGTCCCGAAGTACATATGGTAAGTGAGGAAGGTTTGAATGCGTATGGCGCGGTTACCTGGGGACAGTTTTTTATCTATCAGGGCTTCAACGAACATTGCGGCTGGATGCATACCAGCAGTTATGTGGATGCGGCTGACAGCTATATCGAAAAGATCACTAAATCGTCCAAAGGCTGGCAGTATGAATACAACGGACAACAAAAACCGGTAAAGGAAGAAAAAATCAAATTGGCCTATCTGAGCGGCGCCGTAAAAGCACAAAAGGAATTCAAGGCGCTGTACACTCACCATGGTCCCATCATGACCAAACGAAATGATCAATGGCTCAGTGTAAAAGCCGATAACCGGCTGTATAACGGATTGCTGCAATGCTGGCAACGAACGAAGGCAAAAGGACTCGAAGATTTTAAAAAGACCCTCGATCTCAAAGGCAATATCTCCAATAATACCGTGTATGCCGATGCGGCTGGTAATATTGCTTACTGGCATGGAAACAGGGTACCCGACCGGGATACCTCGTATGATTGGAGTAAACCAGTGGATGGAAGTATTGCTGCGACTGAATGGAAGGGATATCATTCGATCGATCAGACATTACATATAATTAATCCGGTGAATGGCTGGTTGCAGAATTGTAACGCCACACCTTATACGGTGGCCGGTCCCAACAGTCCGAAGAAAGAAAACTACCCGGTCTATATGGCACCCGATGGAGAAAATTTCAGGGGCATCAATGCCGTGCGGGTGCTGGGTGAAACCAAAACCTACAATCTCGAAAAAGTCATTGCAGCCGGGTACGACCGTCGTCTCGCCGCCTTTGAAGTACTCGTACCTGCCCTGCTTAATGCGTATGAAAAAAAGGCGGACTTCCCGGATTCACTCAACGGACTTTTAGCCATACCGATGATGATCCTGAAAAACTGGGATTACCGCAGCAGTGAAATATCCGTAGCCACCACCCTCGCCATCGAATGGGCCCAGCGATTATTGCCGGCCATGTTACAGGTAAAAATAGTGGAGGATGAAGAGGCCGATCAGGTAGATAAATTCCGTTACTATGCGCAAACTGCCCCGGCCCGTGACCTGCTCTATCCGATGCTGGCCACCCTGCGTGATCTCGAAAACCGTTTTGGCCGCTGGGAAGTCTCCTGGGGCAATATCAACCGCTTCCAACGCATCTCCCCGGATATTGATAATAAATTTGACGACAGCAAAGAAAGCATACCTGTACCCTTTGCCTCCTCGGCCTGGGGTGCACTGCCTTCCTACAGCAGTCGTGTCTTTCCCGGTACACAAAAAAGATACGGAGTACATGGGAACAGTTTTATCTGCGCCGTTGAATTCGGAAAAAAGATAAAAGCTAAGTCACTCCTCGCCGGCGGCAACAGCGGCAACCCGGCCTCCCCGCATTTCTTCGACCAGTCAATCATGTATAGCAAGGGGGCATTTAAGACTGTGTTGTTTTATAAGGAAGATGTGGAGAAGAATGTGGAGAGGAAGTATCAGCCTGGTGAGGCCCCCTAAATCCCCCGAA
>JAKQJH010000239.1 GCA_029561255.1 Bacteroidota bacterium
TGCCTTTGTTCAAGACATTAAGAGGAATGGAAGGGATGGGCTATGTGAAGGGTGGTATTTATGCGGGTATTATTGTAATGACGATTACCATCGTGGCGGCCCTGCTCAGCAAAGAGACCTTCCATAAGGATATGGATTATGTGGAGCATTAAATAATTATCGTTTTAAAGGAGATCATTCCGAAATGGAACCAGCCGATCAAATAGAAAAAAAAGCCGGAAAGAAATTCCTCATTGTACGCTTCTCTTCCATTGGTGATATCGTGCTCACCACCCCGGTGATCCGTTGCCTTAAACAACAGGTGCCGGATGCGGAAGTACATTTTCTTACCCGGGATCGGTTTCATTCCGTGGTAGAGCACAATCCCTATATTGATAAAGTCCACCAGTTGGCCCATAGCTGGGAACTGATGATCGAAGAACTGAAGACGGAAGACTATGATTACATTATCGATCTGCACCACAACAGCAAAACACTGCGGTTAAAAAACGCGTTGAAGAAAAAATCCTTCTCTTTTTACAAGCTCAATATTCAGAAGTATATCCTGACGGCCTTTAAGATTAATCTGCTGCCCAAGTTGCATATTGTGGACCGGTATATGAAGACGGTGGAATCTTTCGGAGTAAAGAATGACGGGAAGGGGCTGGATTATTTTATCAGCAAAGAGGAAGAAACGCAGATGCATGATATTCCCGTCTCCCATACGGCGGGGTATATCGCTTGTGTGATCGGCGCGGCCCATGGCACCAAGCGCTGGCCGGTGCATAAATGGAAGGAATTCTGTGCACAGCTGAATCATCCCATCATCCTGCTGGGCGGACCCGAGGATGCGGCCAACGGGAATGAGATCGCTTCGGTAGATGATATCAAGATTTACAATGCCTGTGGCAAATTCAAACTGAATGAAAGCGCCGACCTGGTACGCAAGGCCAAACTGGTGATCAGTAATGATACCGGGCTGATGCATATAGCGGCCGCGTATCAAAAAATAATCATCTCTCTTTGGGGGAATACCGTGCCTTCTTTTGGCATGACACCTTATTACGGGGATTTTTCCATGACCTCTTTACAAATGCAAACGAAAGTTTGGTGCCGACCCTGTTCTAAAATCGGGTACGACAAATGCCCGCTGGGACATTTCAAATGCATGGAAAAAATTGAAGTGGAGGAGATACTTAAAAGAGTCAGGCAAAAGATATAGCTCCTCCTCAAATTGAGAAGACTTTTGCCTGGCTCTTACAATACTTTACAAGAGTCTGCAGCAGTGTTAACTGTTCAAAAAGAATAATGCCAGCAGCGCGAAAGTAACGAGGAATCCACCGATTACTAAACGGGCCTGCACATCTTCATTCTTCATTAAGAGTTTAATTTTCTTCATAACCTGATTTTTTAAAAGTTTTCAAATAGAAATACTACCAGGTTTTCAGGGGACTGGACAAGTCAATCGTTAGGATAACGAATTAAGTGGGGTAATGCAAAAGTAGACTACCTTTTTATATCCTGCAAGAATGGGGCCGGATTTTTTGATTAGGAAATCTACGATAGCTGCTATTCCCTTGAAGGACTTACCTTTAGAGTGCTATGCGACTGGTAATTATACTACTATGCCTTTCCGGTGGACTGCTTTCTGCCCAGTTGCCGGCTGCCCGGATTGACTCTTTTCGGTTGTACAAACAGGTGAAAGTGACCATTGACCGTCCGGTTGTGCTGAAAAATGGCCGTCCCTTAGCCCTGATTTTTTATGCCCTTCCCAACGGAAATTCCACGGAATGGACCATGGGAAAGCTGAAAAAGGAAGGAGATGACTGGCATTACGATATTCAGCATATCCGGGCGCAAACGGCCTTTATCCGGCAGGCAATGCCCCGGCAGAATTTTGTGGTAATCTATCTCGAGAATGATTTCAAAAGCTGGCCGGCGATGAAAACGAAGTTTCCGGATTATAAAACAATGTATGCTCATATTCTGGACACACTGGCTGGCTTGTTTCCTGAAAAGCATCAGCACATTTACCTGAACGGACATAGCGGGGGTGGCAGTTTTATTTTTGGCTACCTGGCCGGCGTGGAAAAAATTCCGGCAAGGATCAAACGGATCAGTTTCCTGGACAGTGATTATAATTATGACAGCAGCTATTATCCCAAACTGAAGGAATGGCTGGTCCGGGTAAAAGACAGTCACCTGAATGTATTTGCATACAACGACAGCGTGGCTTTATACAAGGGGAAAAGAGTGGTATCCGATTCCGGCGGTACCTGGTACCGGAGCCGGCTGATGTTGAGACACCTGCAAAGGGATTTCCAATTCAGCGAGTCCCGTACAGACAGTCTTCTTATTTATAAAAGTGAAAACAACCGAATTCAGTTTTACCTCAAGCCTAATTACAATCAGGGCATTTATCATACGCAACAGGTGGAGTTGAATGGCTTTATACATTCCGTGCTTTGTGGCACGCGGAAAGAGGGGAAGAGGTATGAGTATTATGGGAAGAGGGCGTACGGGAGGTTGATTGAGTAGTTGTCGGGTGTCGGGTGTCAGGTGTCAGGAAACAGCCCGTATGAGAAGGTGTTAGCTGTTAGCTGTTAGGAAACAGCCCCTGCTAAGAAATATTAGTATAGAAGAAGACAGGCAATGAAGTAATGTTCTTGACTGGCCCCGTAGCTTTTAGCTGCGGGGTTTTATGTTGTCGCTTTTAGCGACCTGAGAAAATGTACAGGTGCCTGCTCAACGAGGCTTGTAGCCTCGTTCTCGTTGTATTTGTTTTGATATGATGAATAGGCCTATTGATCAGACAGCGACCGCTACAGAGGGAGATTGCTTGATAATTGCAAATTGCAATTGTGTCACCCCTACGGGGCTTTCGGGCATCTTCATTTGATCCAGGCTATAATTGTGACACCCCTACGGGGCTGGGGGAGGGGACAGATAATAGTATGGCGTAAGATAATCATGTCACCCCTTCGGGGTGAGTCTGTCTCGAATATATCCAACTATTCTTCTGCTATAGAAATTTCACCCCTTCGGGGTTATAGAGTTCCGTGGGGGGCACCTTACCCCGGGTTGGCACCCGGGGCTATGAATCGTTCAACCCCTTTGGGGTTGGTAGTATATTATTTGTATCGCGGTACTTTTAATCATCAAGAGAGGAATGTTCGTGTAATCCTGCCCGCCGACCGAAGCGTAGCGAAGATGGGAGTAGTCCCGCAAACAAACATCACCGGGCTGGTGATAACAGTCTCTCGGGAAGTATCGAAGAATGAACTCGGCCACTCACCATTCCCCACTCCCCATTCCCCATTCACCATCCCCTCCTCAGAAATCAAAATCAATTCCCGTTGCAAAATTATATGTAGTAGCCGGCGCCGTTCCGGCCGGCTTTGAATCATAGAGATAATTAAATTTTACGCCAAGCGAGGTATGTCTGCCGGCTTTTACTTTTACAGAGAGCTGATTCAGGAACCGGTAGTCCTCAAATTTCTTCAATAAGGGCTGGTAAAAAAAAGTGTTTACCAGTTCCAGTTGTCCGTTTGGAATAATGGATACGGACACATAACTGCTGTTGCGCAGTTCAGTGTGACTGATTACCGGATTGGTTAGTTCTTTCTCATCTTCCAGCATGAGTAGTGACGCGGCATAGATACGGTTTTTATTGTGGCGGAAAACCCTGAATCTCGGTCCTGTTCCCAGTAAAAAACGGTGATCAATAAAAAGCACCGGGTTATTCTGATACTGGCCAAAAAACTCCCAACGCAGCCAGTTATTGACTTTGTAATTATAGCGGAGATGGATAAAACCCTGTGAAACGAGCTTGTTTTCCCCCGCTTTGAGGAAACTGTAGTTGCCCAATAAGAGCCAGATACTTTTTTGGGAAGGGGCTTTATATTGCAGTTGCGATTCCAGGTTGACTCCCAGTACCTGCACCGCATTTTTATTAAGATTAATAGAAGCACCGGCCCCGCCCATCCAACCGGTAGTATCCGAATGGAGGCGGGAGTTTTCGACGTTGATGATTTGGCCGTAACTGGTCAGGCAGCTGATCAACAGCAGGGAAAAAATGAAGGTTGCTTTTTTCATTGAAAAATACATTAAAAGGTGTCAGGTGTCTGCTGTCAGGTGTCAGGAAACAGCCCCTTCTAACAACATAAACTTCAAGGCACGTCAGCCGTACTTCGTACTTCGTACCTCGTACTTTGTATTTCGTACTTACATTAATTCGCTTAGCTCCAACCACCTGATCTCCTTCTCATCCAGCAACACCGCTATTTCCCCAATCCGCACGGATAGTTTTTGTAATTCATCAAAAGGTGTATCACCACTGTTCAGTTTTTCAGTCACCGTAGTTCTTTCTTTCGTCAGGTCACTGATTTCTTTTTCCAGTAATTCAAATTCTCTTTTTTCCTTAAAACTGGGTTGCCTTTTCGGGGCGGTTGCTACAGTTACCGGGGCAGGGGCGGGGACGGTTTTCACTTCCTTCTTTTCCACTACCGTCACCGCGTCGCGTATCTCATTGCGATAAAGGGTGTAGTTTCCGGGGAAGTCACGGATCACGCCATCGCCTTCAAAGACAAATAAGTGATCCACGAGCCGGTCCATAAAATACCGGTCATGCGATACAATCAGTAAACAGCCGGGGAATTCACTTAAGAAATTTTCCAGCACGCCGAGGGTGGGGAGGTCCAGGTCATTGGTCGGTTCATCCAGAACCAGGAAATTGGGATTACGGAACAATATCGATAATAAATGCAGTCTTCTCCGTTCACCTCCGCTGAGTTTACTGATATAGGTATACTGCTTATCGGGATCAAATAAAAACAATTGTAAAAACTGGGCGGCGCTTAATGAGCCGCCGCTGGCCAGGGGGAAATGTTCGGCGATGTTTTTTACAAACTCAATCACCCGCATATCTTCCTTCACGATTAATCCCTGTTGTGAATAGTTGCCGAAAATAACCGTGTCGCCTACATTGATCTTCCCGCTGTCGGGTTGTTCAAGTCCCTGTAACATGTTAATGAAAGTCGATTTCCCCACGCCGTTCTTACCGACAATCCCGATGCGTTCTCCTTTTTTGAAAGTGTAATCAAACCCTTTCAGGATTAACTTCTCGCCATAACTTTTATATACTTTTTTCAGTTCGATGATTTTGCCTCCCATCCGGCTCATTTTCATCTCCAGCTGTAACTGCTCATCCGCCACCTGTTGTTTGGCCTTTTTCTCTACTTCATAAAAATTATCCTGACGGCTCTTGCTCTTGGTGGTACGGGCCTTGGGTTGTTTCCGCATCCATTCCAGTTCCTTGCGGTACAGGTTGCGGGCCTTGTCCACACTGGAGGCCTCGCTTTCGATACGGGCTGCCTTTTTCTCCAGGAAATTGGCATAGTCGCCTTTGTACACATACATGTTACTGTTGCCGTCCAGTTCCCAGATCTCATTACATACATTATCCAGGAAATAACGGTCGTGGGTCACCAGTAACAGCGTCACATTTTCTTTATCGAGATAATGTTCCAGCCATTCCACCATTTCCACATCGAGGTGGTTGGTCGGTTCGTCCATGATCAGCAACACATGCTTATGTTCAAAACCGATATCGATCAGGGTTTTGGCCAGGGCTACCCGTTTACGTTGTCCGCCACTTAAGGTATTTACGGGCTGCTCGAGGTGATGAATATTCAGTTTGCCCAATACCTGTTTTACTTTGGTGTCAAAATCCCAGGCATTGAGTTCATCCATATTCACAATGGAGGTACTCATGCGTTCGTGATCTTCGGTTTCACTGGCGGCTTCAAACTCCTTGATCGCGTTGATCACGGGGTGATCGTGAAAGAAAATATTATCTGAAACGGATTTTTCCTCGACGAATACCGGATCCTGTTCAAACAATACGACATCTACTTCTTTATTGATCCAGAGTTTACCGGAGTCCGCGGTTTCCTGTCCGGCCAGTATGCGGAGCAGGGTGGATTTACCCGTGCCATTCCGGGCCACCAGGGCAATTTTATCACCTTCTTCTATATGAAAGGAAATGCCCGAAAAAAGGGGCTGTATGCCATAACTCTTCGTCAATCCTTCTACTGAAACATAATGCATGGGGTAAAGATAAGTTTACCTGCTGGTAAGATATATGAGTAAACAGATCAGGGCGGTCAGCAGCAGGGCCAGCCACACTGAATATTTTTCACGGTTACTTTTCTTCCTTGAATGTTGCAGAAAATCAGCCAGTTCACGGGCAATCACCGTATCGCCCGGTGCGAGTTTCCGGATTTGTTCAGCTATCTTTTCTGCCTGTCCGGGCTGCAGGTATTTTGCGGACCTGATCACCGATTGTACAATGGTATGCATGCTTTCCGTATCCTGGAACGCCCGTAGTTTTTCCAGGCGTTCATCGGAATAGAGGTCCAGCATAAATGACAGTAACCCTTCCCGGTCCATCCGGAATTCGTCCAGCCGCGCCACATAGCGTTCCAGTTCAAGGGATTGCTGAATCATTGTGACCGGCGTTACGATTTGTTCTGTACGACGGATACCGGCCGTCTGGTTGTACCAGCGTTGCTGCAGGTAATACTCTTTTTTGGAGGGATCCGTCAGCACTTCATAGGCTTCCTTGATCTCCGCAAAGCGGGCCGCGGCATAGGGATCATTGCCCGATTTATCCGGATGCAGCTGTAAAGCCAGCCTGCGGTAGGCTTTTTTTATTTCAGTCACCGGGGCAGAAGCTTCCAGTTCCAGTAAGGCGAAATAATCTTTAATCTGCATCGGGCGCGAAGATACGGGCAGGAGGGGTGGTAATTTAACAGAAATTGCAACCTCTTTACCCGGTTTTAAGTCAGAGAAAGTGGAATTAAAGGTAACTTAGAGCGTTGTGGAGGCCCGGAGTAAGGCTTTCTAAGTACGAGGTACGAGGTACGAAGTACGAAAGGGATGTCGTAAAACGAGGAAATGTTTGTTGCTTAAGATAGACCTTCTAAAGAGGGGCTGTTGACTACCGACTACCGACTACCGACTACTAACTCCCGACTGATTTGGGAGGGGCTGTTTCCTGACACCTGACAGCAGACACCTGACACCTTTTAAAGTAAATGCACAATGAAAAAAACAACTACCAACACCCGCCGCGATTTTATCAAATCCACCGGCAAAGCCGGCCTGGCTGCCGGATTGTCGATGACCGTAATACCGGCATTGGCCAAACAGTATGCAGGACAGAAAACCGCGTATGGCTGGGTGGAAGATGTGCCTTATGAGCAGCAGCCGCTGGGCTATGCCTTTCCGGCGTTGGAACCCGTGATAGATGCCATGACCATGGAGATCCATTACAGTAAACACGCCGCTGCGTATGCCAAGAACCTGGCGGATGCCGTGAAGGCAGAAGGCGTGGATGTGTCAAAAGAGAAACTGGTTTCATTATTGGGAAGGATCTCTAAGTTCTCTCCCAAAATGCGCAACAATGGTGGCGGTCATTATAACCATGAATTTTTCTGGAAGTCCATGCGGGCAGCCAGTGAAAATAATCAGCCTTCCGGGGAACTGGCTGCAACGATTACCCGTGACTTCGGGTCATTCGAAGCATTCAAGACCCAGTTCAGCGATGCCGGTAAGAACCGTTTTGGCAGTGGATGGGCCTGGCTGGTGCTGAATAAGGAAGGCAAACTGGTCGTTGGTTCTACGGCCAATCAGGATAATCCGTTGATGGATATCAGTGATTTAAAAGGTACACCGCTATTAGGACTGGATGTATGGGAACATGCTTATTACCTGAAGTACCAGAACCGTCGTCCGGATTATATTGCGGCCTGGTGGAAACTGGTGAATTGGGAGGTGGTGAGCAAGCGTTTTGGCAAATAAGCGGATTAATCACTGTCATTGCCTGATTTGACTTATTTTATTATTTTGTCTGATATATGCTAAGTACCAAAATCAACCGACTGCTCCTGCTGGTTTTGTCAGCAGGACTCTTCTTCTATTCCTGTCAGCGTGAAATCAAGTGGCCCGAACAGCCGGCGCTGCCCAATGAGACAGCCGTCAATGATGCAGAACGCGTGACTGGAGGGGTCAATGGAATTGTAATAAACGAAAACAACCAGCCCATGGCTGGTGTAACGGTCAGGAGTGGAACCAATACCACGACTACGGACCGTTATGGTGTGTTTCAATTCAGAAATATCCAGTTGTCAAAAGCCAACGGCACCGTCAGTGTGGAGAAAAACGGTTATTTCACGGGGTACCGGAGTTTTGTAGCGGTTGAAGGACTTATCAATAATGTGCGGATTAAAATGCTGCCCAAATCCAACAGTGGCAGTTTTGATGCGGCTGCCGGTGGAATGGTGAGTCTGGGTTCAGGTGCCAAACTACAAATGCCGGCTAATTCCGTGACGGATGCAGCGGGTACAGCCTATACTGGTAATGTAAATGTGGCGATGACCTGGATTGATCCATCATCTGTGGATCTTCCTTTTAATATGATGGGTGACCTCCGGGGGGTACTGACCAATGGTGCCGAAAGAGGGTTATCTACTTTTGGTATGATTGGCGTGGAAATGACCGGCGGTACCGGTCAGGCGCTTAAAGTAGCTCCGGGCAAGACTGCTGAGCTGAGTTTCCCGATCCCGGCCTCCTTACAGGCTGCTGCTCCTGATTCCATCGATCTCTGGCATTTTGATGAAGCCACCGCCCGCTGGAAACAGGAGGGAAAGGCCGGTAAGACCGGAGCCATGTATGTAGCCAAAGTCAGTCATTTCTCTTTCTGGAACTGCGATGCACCATTTCCGCTGATTGATCTTTGTATGTCATTCAAAGATGATCATGGGGCCCCGCTGAACAATGTACAGGTACGCATCAAGCGGATCGTAAACGGCAGCTATGGCTATGGACGTACGGATTCAACCGGTAGTCTTTGTGGTAAAGTGCCGAAGAATGAGAACCTCGAATTACAACTGCTGGATATCTGCGGCAATCCGTTCTATACACAGGCAATCGGTCCGTTTACAACAAATAGTACATTGCCGGTTATCACCGTTACACTTCCGGCAGCCACCAGTCTCACAATTTCCGGCACCCTTACCACCTGTGCCACTACCAATGTGGTCAATGGTGCCGCAGCGATCTATATTGAAGGCGGACACCAGTACACCGTAGCCGTGACCAACGGGGTATTTTCGGTTACTATTCCCCGTTGCACGAATACGGCCATCAATTATACAGTTCTGGGAGTTGATTATGCCACCCTGCAACAATCGATCCCGGTTTCCGGTACTGGTACAACCGGTACGGTGAACGTGGGTACCCTGCAGGCCTGTGGCACATCTTCGCTGGAGTATATAGAAGTAATGATTGATGGAACGCCGTTTACCCTTGCTACCCCGGCAGATTACATTAATTATAATGACTCAACCGGTGCTGCTCCTTATCTGTTTAATACCTGGATTTCAGGTGCCCGTCAGAATTCAGGAACAACAAGCGGGGGTATTCAGTTTTCGTTCCGTCATAATCAATCAGTAGCGACTGGTCTTCCTCTTGATTTTGTATATGTGAGTGCCGGACCAGGGATGACCAACTCGCAGAGTTTTGCAGCAGGCGCAGCTTCCGTTAATACAACGGTATTTGGTGCAGCCCCTGGCGGCTTTGTGGAAGGCAACTTTACGGTGCAAATGAATCTTGGAGGAACTCCAAGGACGGTAGTGTGTAATTTCAGGGTGAGGAGGTAAAGGGAAGTTGTAAGTTATAAGTATTAAGTTATAAGTATTAAGTTATAAGTAAGGAGTAGGGGTGTATTATATAAATAGCCGGTACTATGAGTGCCGGCTATTTCTATAATACTCTTTCTGCTTTATAATAATCAATAATCCAATAATTAATAATCCCTACTTAAGCTGTTTCTGAAAAAAGGACATCGTGCGTTCCCAGGCGAGCTTAGCGGCGGCTTCATTGTAACGGGTGGGAGCGGTATCGTTGTGGAAAGCATGCTGGGCGCCTTCGTACATGTATAATTCGTAAGCGATCTTATTCGTCTTCAGGGCTTCTTCATAGGCAGCTATGCCTTTGTTGACGCCCTCATCCATTGAGCCATAGTGCAGCTGTACGGCCGCTTTTATTTTTGCCACATCTTCGGTAGCAGGTTGTCTGCCGTAAAAAGCCACTGCTGCTTTTAATGAAGGCACATTTACTGCCAGGTTATTGCTCATGGCACCACCCCAGCAGAATCCCACACAACCGTAACTTCCATTGGCATCTTTACGGGTGCCGAGGTAATCAAAGACTTTAATAAAATTCTGCAGGTTGTCTTCCGGCTTCAGTTGCTGGAATTTTGTCCTTGCTTCATCTGCATTTTCCGGTGTGCCGCCCAGGGAGGACAGGGCATTCGGGGCAATAGCGAGGAAGCCGGCCTTGGCTGCCCGGCGGGCTACATCTTCAATATGTGCATTCAGTCCGCGGTTTTCGTGAATCACCACCACGGCCGGGTATTTTTTATCGTCTTTCGGCCGGGCCACATAGGCCTGCATATCTCCGTTCACGCCTGCATAACTGATTCGTTCGGTAAACAAATCATCTTGTGGGGTTATCGCCGAATGGGCACCATTTACTTCCAGCAAGGGCAGAAGGGCTAAAGCGGCTGCAGTACTCCCGGCCATCATCGTCAATCGTTTGATAAATTCCTGCCGGGGAAGTGGCTTGTGGGTGTACTCGTCGTAGAGGTTGATGAAGCGTTGTTCCATGGTTGTTGTAGTTGTTGATTCTTGTTTACTAAATCTACACCTTTTTTTCCGGAGTATTGGTAAAGGTGTTAGGTGTCAGGTGTCGGGAAACAGCCCCTACTAAGAAATAATAATGATTGAAGAAGACAGGCAATGAAGTAATGTTCTTGACTGGCCCCGTAGTTTCCAGCTGCGGGGCATTATTTTGTCGCTTTTAGCGACCTGAGAAAATGTACATGTGCCCGCTCAACGAGGCTTGTAGCCTCGTTTGCGTTGCATTTGTTTTGGTAGGATGGTTCTGATTGCTCTATAGACTGCGTTAAGGAGTGAAAGATGTTTAATGTTACAAATTACAATTGTGTCACCCCTTCGGGGCTTTGCGGGCATCTTCGTTATTGCCGGGCTATAATTGTGTCACCCCTTCGGGGCTGGAGTCCTTCTACTTTTCCCATCACGGTGCGAAATGATCGTGTCATCCTGCCTGTCCCGCCTAATGCGGGGAGTAGTCCCGCTAAAGTTAACATACAGGGAAGTTGAATAAAGTCATGCGGGACGTATCGAAGGGTGACGCCGCCAATTGTGAAAATTTTTCACCAAATGTTTTCTTAAAAGACCCCTTCCGGCTAACAATTGTTATCCGGTGGCACAGTAATCGCGTCTGTGCTAGTAGATATTGTTGGTGAGAACGCCAACAAGAACCTGTCGGTGAAAACACCAACAGGACATCATCACTCATCTTGTTGGTGATTTCACCAACAAGCTAAAACTTCAAGACATGAAACGAACATTTACATTGCCTGCTCTGGTACTGTTCATGGTGCTGGGCAGTTCCTGGCTCCAGTCAGCGGTGGCCCAGTACAATCAGAATGATTCCTACACCCAGGATGATCAGTACAGTCCCAATGACCGGAACCGGGAGGTTTCTTACCAGGACTTCTATGATCAGCTGAGTCCTTATGGTGAGTGGGTGGATCACCCGGACCATGGTTATATCTGGATTCCCGATGCGGGCCCGGATTTCCGGCCTTACAGTACTGAAGGACATTGGGTCTGGACGGAGGATGCCGAATGGATGTGGGTATCCGATTATGACTGGGGCTGGGCTCCGTTCCACTATGGTCGCTGGGACCAGGATCAGCATTACGGATGGTATTGGGTACCGGGATATGAATGGTCTCCGGCCTGGGTAGCCTGGCGCGATGGAGGTGATTATTATGGCTGGGCACCGATACGTCCGGGTATCAGCATCAATGTCAACTACAATATGGGCAGCTATGCACCGCCCTATGATTTCTGGTCCTTTACGCCACGACGGTATATTCTTTACCCAAGGGTGAGAGATTATTGTGTGGACTATCGCCGCAATTCTTCCATTTTCAGTGTCACTACCGTGATCAACTTTAATATCGGTGGACGTTGGGGTTATCGTTCAGGGCCGAGCCGTTGGGAAGCAGAACGCTATTGCGGCCGTATCACTCCGGTTCGTTTCCGGGACAGTTATTCACCTGGCCGTACGTATTTCCGGAATAATGAAGTAAGAATTTACCGTCCCAATGTGCGTCGTGATGAAGGCCGTGGTTATGCGCCACAGCGTTTTGAGCGCTACGACCGCAACAGAGATTTCAGAACTGCCCCCCGCAACAATGGCAATGGCCGTATTAATAATGGAGGTGCTAATGGCCGTCCTGAAAACGGAAACCGCAACAATGGTTTTGGAAGAAATGAAAATGGTAACCGGGATAATGGTCGTATCAATGATACACGTGGTGGTCGTCCGGTAAATCGCGACTTCCGTACCAATGGCAACGGGGACAGACAACCTCAAAGCGGTGGTACACCCAACAACAATACCGGTGGCCGTCGTTTTGAACGGAATGATAATAATAGCAACAATGGAGGAAACAATCCACGTATGGGCGGAAGTAATACTCCACGCACCGGACCTGGTGCTGATCGTCCGCAACGCAGACCCGATAATGGCAATTCAGGGAATACAGAACCCCGTCGTTTTGAAAGACGTAATGATAATGGAGGTGGGGCCGTTCAGGGGAATAATAACCGGTCAATAGAGCGTCGTCCTGTATCAAGTGGAAGTAACGGACAGCAACGGATGGAACGCCGGACCGCTCCGCAATCTCAGCCTGCACAACGTCAGGTTGAACGCCGCAGTGAAAACAGTGGAGGGAATGGTGGCGGAAACAGTGGCGGGAATGGAAGAAGAAGATTTTAGAGGGAAGCTAGAAGCAAGAAGCTAGAAGCGAGAAGGGAAGAACAGTTTCCTGTATCCCTGAACATTGATCGGTTTTTTGAGCAGGGGTTTACGGGATGTCCTTAGCCCCTCTCCTAAAGGAGAGGGGTTGGGGTGAGGTGTAGAGAGGCTAGAAGCAAGAAGCTAGAAGCGAGAAGGGAAAAAGGGAAGAGGTTAGCCATCGGCGCCTCTTCCCTTTTTTTGCCCGTATCTGGTCAGCGTACCATGCCGGATGTCTGTTGGTTTTACTTATATTTATCACGGACAAGAAAGGATTGTTTTAATATAGTTCAACAGGAATATCCAGCCAGATTCTTTTGTTGTCCATGACACCAAACTCATTGCTTTGAAAGGAAGGATATTGTTCTTGTGGTTGTATTTTACCAGTAATCTGGCAGTCGCACAGGCGCCCGGACTTACCGTTGATTTTATTTCCACGGAACAGGGATTGCCGCATAAACTCGTCAATTGCATCACCCAGGACAACCGCGGTTTTATGTGGGTGGGTACGGCCAATGGTCTTTTCCGCTATGATGGCTATTCTTTTTATGATTATACAAAGCATGTTTCCGGCTCGGATCAGTTGAAAGGACTGAATATCGGCAGTCTGCTGAAAGACAAGGAAGGTAATATCTGGATTGGGTATAATGATGGACTTTCGAAAATGGATCCGGTTACCGGAAAGACCAGCAGGATTCCCTTAACAGGATATACCGGTACTGAGCAACGTGTAAAAAGAATTATGCTCGATAGCCAGAACCGTATTCTGATCTACTTGGCCGACAACACGCTACTCTGTTATGACAGCCATTTCAAACTCCGGTTTATTTATCATTTTTCGATCCGGGTCAGAGAGGATGGATTGGATCATCCGGTAATTCTGGAGGATGCAGATCATAGTTTCTGGTTGCCTACTTTTTTTAACGGGATCGACCATATTAGTGCAGAGGGCAGGTTCCTTGAGCATTTCCGACAGGTTAAAGACGCCGGGAAAAACTGGCCCGTAAAAGTACTGATGGATCCTTATGGTATTGAATACAAGTTTGCGTTGGGCCCGCGATTTGATAAAGTCATTCAGCATCCGGCACTGGTTGTGAATGCCGCCCAACATGTATTGTTACGTCCCTATGCAAGTCCTTCAGGAATTCTTGACCAGGCTGGAAACGAATGGAATATCAAATGGAATACTGTTCATCTGACTGACCCGGTAGCAAAGAAGGAACTGGAATTCACCCTCAGTTATTCCAATGATTTTTTTTATGATTACCCATGGCTGAATGTTTACCAGGGATCTGACGGTATTATATGGACCTGCAGCCGGAAGGGTATTTTTAAAATTCATTACAGGCGCAGTCCTTTTGTCAATTTTCTTTACAGCACGCCTTCCCCGCAGAAAGCGGGCATCAGTATCCGGGGAATAACCGAAGATAAGTCCGGGGATATCTGGATCGGTTCTTATCCATATGCTGCAAACAGTACAGTAAATAATACCGTTTTGTCTGTGATAAGGGCCAGTAATAAAAATACAGCGAAACCATTTTTGTTTTACCAACCCGATGGAGGGGCTTATGATGTAGGAGGTTCCCCTGTTTACCGGATGCACGATGAAGAGGAGTACCTGCTGGCCAGTTCGGAAGCCAATTATATGTTGCATATTGAAAAAAGGACGGGCAGGGTGAGTAAAGATACCTGTCCTTTTGAAGTGCTGGCACCTATAAAAGCGTTTATTTACCGGAATGATTCGACCGTTTTTGTAACATCTGGTACTGCCATCGGAATATACCGGAAACGGCCTGGACAGAAAGCCCGTTTCAGATTATTGTATAAGAATAAGGAGGGAGACCCGTTCGACGGGGTGAATAATTTTTTTGATGCCGGTAATGGGAAATGCTGGGCGGTAGGCAATGATGGATTGTACCTGTTGAATGACGAGGGTGTCTTGTTGCGTTCATTCTCCATGGGGAATGTGCCCTCCCTGTTATTGCCCGTACTGGATATAAATTACCTGTACCGGGAGGATGCACACCTGTTTTGGCTGGGTACCCGGCATGGTATGATACGGCTGGATACATTGAAAAAAAACAGCCGTGTGTATACCACCAACGATGGATTGCCCAATAATAATATCATGAGTATTATACCGGATGAATTCGGTTTTTTGTGGCTGAGTACTGATAACGGACTCAGCCGTTTCAATCCGGCCCAGGAAATATTTATCAATTATGATGTGAATGATGAACTGCCGCACAATGAATTTAACCGGATGGCCAGTCTGAAAGCCTCGGACGGCCGTATTTATTTCGGCGGGCTAAATGGGGTGACGGCTGTTTACCCCCGGGATGTGGATACCAGTCTGAGTAACCTGCAACCGCAATTAGTCAGTTACAGTAAGTATGATGGTAAAAGGGATTCTGTATTCATTTTCCAGGCATCGGAAGTATCGGAGAACAGGATCATCTTTAGTCATAATGACCGCTTATTTAATTTCAGGGTGATGTTACCCGCTTACCGCAATACATCAAAAAACCGGTTTTTATACAAACTGCAGGGCTGGGATAAAGAATGGCAATCAGCACCCAATACCAATATGATCAGTTATAGTTTTCTTCCCGCAGGGGATTATGAACTTGTGGTGAAAGGAGCTTCTGCCGGGGATACCTGGGCCAGGAATGAGTACCGGTTGAAAATAAAGGTACTGGTAGCCTGGTACAAGACCTGGTGGTTTTATGTCTTACTGGCTGCAGTCCTTGGTTTACTGGTTTATACGTTTTACCGCTACCGGATCAACCAGGTGCTGAAACTCGAGAAGATCCGGAATAAAATATCCGCCGACCTGCACGATGAACTCGGCAGCGTTCTTACCCAGATATCCCTGCAGAGTGAAATGGTGAGCAGTAATATTTATGATGAAGAGGAAAAGAAAAACGAACTGAAGAATATCAGCAACACCAGCCGCCGGGCCATTCATGCTATGAGCGATATTGTGTGGAGTATAAAAGCGGGTCATGATAAAACATCCAGCCTCCTGGACCGGATGCGTGACCACGCCGATTTAATGTTACAGCCGTTGAATACGGAAGTGGACTTTACGGTGACTGGTATTGATGAACAAAAGGAGATGGATAATACGGTCCGGCAGGAACTTTTCCTGATTTACAAGGAAGCCATCCATAATATAGTGAAGCACAGCCAGCCCTCCGGGGTGCAAATCCGATTGGAAAACGGGAAAGAAGGGTTTGAAATGGAAATTACGAATGATATAAACCAGTTGCAATCGTATGGGGTACTGGGTGGTAATGGGTTGAAAAACATGCAGGAAAGGGCCTTGGGTATCCGGGCCCGGCTTGAAATAAAGAAGGAAGAGAACCGGTTTACGCTGACCGTTCGCAGAGAGTGGATTTGATTATGATTTTCACCCTAAAAGGGTAGGTGGCCCGGGTTATTCCCCGTTAAATTTGTAGTATGATAGAGGTTGCAATCATTGAAGATGTGGAAGCGATACGTAAGAGTATTACGGCTTACCTGGATGCCCAGGAAGAATTTGCCGTAACAGCTTCCAGTAATTCAGTGGAAGCGTTCCTGGCTTTGGATCCGGCCGAGATAAAACCGGATGTGA
Source organism: Bacteroidota bacterium (assembly GCA_029561255.1). Taxonomy (GTDB): domain Bacteria; phylum Bacteroidota; class Bacteroidia; order Chitinophagales; family Chitinophagaceae; genus JJ008. The sequence goes on from JAKQJH010000239.1 coordinate 16,553, forward strand.
TTCTTTCCGATATTGGCCTGCCAGGAATGAATGGTATTGAAGGAATCCGGCTTTTCCAGAAAAAATTTCCGGATGCGGAGATCATTATGCTGACCGTGTTCCAGGATGAAGAGCATATTTTCAAAGCGCTTTGTGCCGGGGCCACAGGGTACCTTCTGAAAAGCACGCCCCTTCCCCGCATCCGGGAAAGTATACTGGATATTACAGTAGGTGAAGTACCGATGAGTAAAGCCGTTGCCCGTAAAGTGTTGGAACATTTTAAGCCCAACCGTACCTATGGTGTGAAGATGGATGAACTGACAGCGCGTGAGAAACAGGTATTGCAGAATATGGTGGAAGGCTTAAGCTATAAAATGATTGCGGCCCGCCTGGATACCAGCCTGGAAACAGTTCGTACACAGGTGAAAAGTATTTATAAAAAATTACACGTCAACAGCAAGGCAGAGGCAATTCGTATCGCGATGCATAATAAAATGTAATCTTCGCGGCTGATTTCTCACCCTAACAGGGTATTTTAAAAGAATAATGATTGAAGATATTTGAGGTATTAATATCTTCAATATGAAAAAGAACTTATTCTTCTCACTCTTTTTTTTGTGCATCGTATCACAGTACAGCAGGGCACAGGGGGGCAGCAAAGAAACAGTGCTGAGCAATATCCGCTCCAGGCTCGTTTCCTTTACTGGTGCGGTATCGCTGAATGATGCGGATTTTACCATTCTCTCAGAAGATGAAAAAGGGCTCAGGCTCACCGGTACACTATCCGTTTTTTCGCTGAGCAATGTTAAAGCGGATATCTCAGCTACCAGTAATTCAGCCACCTTTACCGCAGGTTTCAGCAATGGGGTTACTAGTCAGCTGACCGTTGATGGGAAAAAACTGAGTAGTTGGTTGCCCTCCTGGCTAAATGGAAAGATGGATCTGCTTAAACTCAGTTTAAGTTATCAGGATGCCGGAGCCAGTGAGGCAAAGATGATGGTGGAACTCGGGCCACCTGCGGCAGCCACCCCGATCATTTTTCAGGGCATGCAACTGAGTCAACCGTCATTTACACTGATTTTAGATAAAACAGGGACAAATACCATTACCCAGGCAAACTTTTCCTCCGCGCTGAAGTTTGGCCTGCTTAACCTGTCACTCTCCGGTACGGCCGCATCGGATGCTAAATGGTCATTTACCGCAAATATTGGTTCCTTGTCATTAAAGGATATGTTGTCATCGATGGCGTCGGCTGTTTCGGTCAGTGTGCCTGTACTGCCGGCCCCTTTTGAAAATTTTACATTGAATAAAGCATTTCTTTCCTTTAACAGCGATAACCAGATCAACCTCGCCGGAGCATGGAATATGGGAAGTATGGAAGCTTTTTTTGATCAGCCAAAAGGACAAATGGTGCTGGCTTTGTCACCGGACAATTCATTCAGTTTTGCTAAAGTCAGTGAAATATTAGCACCGATGGATCAGATCGGGTTTAAGGATATGGCTATTATTGTGGCAAATAAAGAAATTGTGGTAAAGAAAATGACCGGAGTGTTACATAAATTAAATCTGGATGGATCCAATATACCCGCTGGTGTACAGGTAATGGGCGAATTCAGGGTTCCCTCCGACCTGCCCGGCTTTAGAGCCAAAACGACACTGACTTTATCCGGCTTATTCCCTGTACCCCTGGCATTACCCACTGTTAAAGCGGCCACTACTTTTAAGAATATGGAGTTTGGTAAAAGGTTTAATCTGTTGGAGTCATTCCTGCAGTTGAATCCTGCCGATATGAAATTCGGTGCCGGGCTGCGTTTTTCCTATAAACCGGATAATCAGAAATCATTGGATTTTACTGGTATGGGTGAGGTATCACCCCCTGCCACTTTCAATTTGATCACGTATATGAATAAGGGCAGTTTCTGGAATGAACCTTTTGGCATAAAAGGACTCCGGATCGGGGAACTTGGACTCGATATTGGTGCCGATGTGTTATCCCCGGTGCCAAGGCCGGTTATCGGCATTGCCGGTACGATCAAAATCGGCTCATTCTCCGGAACCGGGTCAGGCTCCCTGAATACGGCAAATCCGCTGGAAAGCGCGGTCTCATTATCAGTTAATGAGATCAGTTTTCAGCAAGTGGTTAATGAACTGATGTCGGATGCCGTGAAAGCGGAGATCAACAAATTGCCTGTTGGTGCCCGCGATTTCAAGATCACCAATGCCGTACTTTCCCTGGTGCCCAAAACCACAACGATTGCCGGAAAGACCCTGGACCAGGGATTCCAGCTTTCTGGTACGGGATATATATCAGGCTTCAGGGCCAGACTGAATATGGGTGGTTCTAATTCCAACGGCCTTTTCGGGGAAGCAGTGGCCGCACCTGTAATTGTGAAAAACGGAAGTACGGAGATCTTCAAGTTAACCGGGGCCAATGGCAAAGACTCCAGCCGGATCATGGTGGATCTGACAAAAACCACACTGGCAGGAGGAAACCCGTTTATGTTTTTTGATGCTACTGCAAGTTTACTGGGTATGACTGCCGGTGTAAATGTGAAAATATCTGGAACCGGTTTTAAATTTACTACTACCGGCAAACTGTTTAATAAGTTCAGTGCTGATCTGGATGGCAGCGGTAGTGGAAGTATTGACCATTCTCCGGGTATGGAAATCAGGGCGGCCATGAAAAGCGATTTGTTTGAAATATTGAATACGGAAATACTCAGTTTTATTAATAAGGAAACAAAGACGGATCAGGATAGATACAAAAAGGCAAAGGATGATCTGAAAGAAAGCCGCGATTACCTTGCCAGAACAAAAGCAGATGTTGAGGCATTTGAAAATGAGAAGGAAAGAGTTGAAAAGCAACGGAAGAAAGTACGTAGGCTGAAAAATGAAGCGGAGGATATAAATCTGAATAATGAGCCGTGGAGAGGGCCGGAAAAAGCGGCATTGTGGGCTGCATATGAAACAGCAAACGGAATTCTTAAAGGGTATGTGAAAACGCTGGAAAAATTAAGTGAAGCGATTAACTGGACCAAACAAAACGCCTATAAGGACTTAGTTAATTCGTCGCTGTCCGTAATCAATGGTTTTGAAACGTTTACCACCGGTACCAAGGCAGCGGCCCGCTGGGTGGTGGACAATGGTCTGGAAAACATGGTGGATGTAAAGTCCGCTGAATTCAAAGGGAAACTTAATGTCGTTTCCGGAGGATCGGTGACCATGAAGACCAATGTTACTTATATGGATAACGACTATAACCTCAGTTATGAATTTGAATTCAACGATCCGGCTGAGGCCGCCGAGAGGATTGCCAGAAAGCTGTTGGATAACTTAGCCAGTTCCGGCAGCAGTCCGGAATTCGGGAAAGAGCTTTTTTAAGCAAAAGTTTTTGAAGAAAAGTAGTTACTGAAACAGTAATGCATCCTGTAAAAAGGGTGCATTATTTTTTAACTGATTTACCATTTTCTGTAGATTGATAGGCCCGTTCCACCCACCGCATGGTCTTCAGCCCGTCTTCCAGGTTATTGTCGGGTTTATATTTTTTATCCGACTGTGCTTTCATCATTTCACCCATACTTCCTGCAAAAGCATCCGGGAACCAGGAACCTTCAATAGAAATGGATTTCCACTTTCCCTCCCCGTTTTCATCGAGCGTAATGTATTCAAACTCGTCCGGCACGCCTTGCGGATAATCCATGAGCAGCCCCAGCCGGATATAGATTGCTCCCCGGGTGCCTTCGATCCGTATATAGGAATGTTGATGACGGGGACCGAATTTATGACAGTGGTTGGTGAGAATACTGGCCCGCAGGTTTTCTCCATAATCCATATAGATCATGGATTTCACTGAGGCGAGTTGAGGCATATCCGGGTGTTTGATCGTTCTTGCAAAAACTGATTCAGGTTCTCCGGCCAGTTGTCGTACCAGGTCCATATAATGTATACTGTGATAGAGTATCTCCATCCGTGGCAAAGTAAACAGGAAATCCCAGAGCTGCCAGGGAGTGAGTACGTTGATATTTATTTCAATATCACAAAGCGTTCCGATTTGTCCGCTATTCAGCAGTTCTTTTGCTTTCAGGATAAATGGCGCATAACGTAACTGGAAGTTGATACCGGCTGATAGTTTTTTCTCATTGCAGACTTTCAGTATATTTTTGGCCTGTTCCAGGTTTTCACCCATCGGTTTCTGCAGTAATACGGAGGAGCCGGGTGGTATTTTTTCCAATACTGATAATAAAGCAGCTGCCGGAATGGCCAGGTCAAAAACCGTTGAGCGGCCCGCGGCATCAATGGCCTGTTCCAATGAGGCGAAAGCTACCGGTAATCCGAAGTCGGCAGCCACAATTTTTGCTTTGGCAATATCCTTATCATAGATACCCCGGACCGTATATCCTGCTTTTTTATACGCTGGCAGGTGGGCATGCTGAACAATACCGCCCGCGCCAATAATGATGATATCTGAATCTGTTTGCCGCATACTGTGATGCCCTTGTGAGGCTGTTTTTCTTTCCCAAGATAGGACAGTTCTGATAATACCTGTCATTCACTGTGCTGAATAGAGGAATCTCTTTATTATTAGAAAGAATAGTAAGTTAGCAGTATAGATGGGTCCGGACAAGTCTCCTTTCCCATCCGCAAAACCAACTGCTCATGCATGATTTCCGATCATCCGGTTTATTGAAAGTGCCTGGATTCTGGATCCTGTTTATTTTCCTGCTTTTTATAGTGGGTCGGTTTATCAAACCGGCATTCCCGGCCAGTTGGGAACAGTTTGTATATGGGATTGGCGGAACGATCGGCACTTTTTTACTCCTCTGGGGTTTTATCAAAGCTGAAAAGGGAACATTCCGTAATTATGAGCTGTTTTGGCAATCGGGTACCTTGCCCCGGTTTTTCAAAGGATTCTTATACGGGGCAATCATCTTCTCATGCATCATGTTGGTGCTTGTGGCAGCCGGCGGTATCCGTATCCGTTTTTCCAATAGTTGGGATACTTCCGCAGCCTTCTGGTATTTGTCGATTATTCCACTGGCCCTCTTTGAGGAACTGGCCTTCCGGTCCTATCCCTTCATTTTGCTCAAGAAAAAGTTTTCGTTTCTGATCACCCAGCTGATTGTTGCAGTTGCTTTCGCCGTATATCACATGATCATGGGCTGGGACACCACCGTGGCCATTTTAGGTCCGGGTATCTGGGCCCTGGTATTTGGTCTCGGTGCTGCCTGGTCAAAAGGCATTGCCCTGCCCACCGGTATCCATGTGGCATTGAATTTTTCCCAGCAGGTTGTGGGGATGAAAGAAGATAACGGGGGCAATATCTTTATCATGCAGGAACTGCCATCCGCGGCATTCATCCCAGCCAATACGGTTGGAATGATTTGTCAGGTGGCAGTAGGGGTACTGGCTTTAATACTGACTGTTATATACAGGGATAGGTTAAAATAAAACGGAGATTCATTTATAGCTGTTATTTCCTCGTTAAGCCCGCAAATGCGTTTAAAAAACAGATCTGAATCAGTTGCTTTTTTTTCTTTTTTTTTAGTAATTTCAGCATCAAACCGTCCTGGAAATTCGTCTGTCACTGCCTGATTCTGGTAGTATGGGTTTCAGGTCCTGAAGCTTGTTTCAGCCTTTTCAAGACCGGGTTTGAAAAAAGTCTATGTGACTGAGATTCACGAAGTGCATCCATCAGGGAGTTTTACACAATTATTAAATGCTGCCACAAACTACTATAGTACTTTTCTTTTTCTTCGTTATGTCTGCATGTACAGGCAACAAGGAGACAAATTCTTTAAATCAGTTAGTATCACAAAAAACCAATTCCCTAAAAATATTGCAGAATAAAATAGATTCATTACGCAATGAGTCAATTGAACTTAAAGAAGAATTGAATGAATGGTTTACAGAAATAGAAATTGATAAACTCCGCGCTAAAGGTATTCAGCATCCGGAACAGGAAATTACAATTGATTTGCTCAATAAACCCAATCTTATCCCCTATCTTGGGGTATTAGGTGGAACTATGAGATTTGGTGATATAAAACTTTTGGGAGATCGATGGGTAGTTGCATACTTTGCCGATGGCCATATTGATGGAGAAATGATATTACGATACACCATTACGAAAGATTTAAAAATTAAATGGACAGTGATTGACCATTATTTGAACTAGCAATTGCGTACAACATTTGGTTTTGTGCAATGGCCATCAGTAGATATACTCAACACATAATTTATTAATATATTTTGGCGAGATATTGCCTAAATTGCTAGATTCAATATTTAGCTACTTCAACTGAAAATGAAAAAAACGATACTCCTCTTTTCTTTTATTGCAACTGTGCAAATAGTTTTTGCACAAAAATCAAACGTAGACACCATACTTCAAAAAGTCGCGTTAGAAAAAGACGAAAACAAAAGATTTGACTTATACATAAGCATGGTGGGAGCAGAAATTAACAATGACCCGAAATGGTGCATTGAGACCGGACTAAAGATATTAAACCAGGCACAAAGAGGCAATGATAAAATTGGACAGACAATGGCCTATTCCTTTTTGGGGCAGGGATACCGGCTACTGGGAAACTCTATTAAAGCCCTTGATTTTCATCATAAAGCAATTGCCATCGCAGAAAAAACCAGTAATCAATCTTTATTAGCTTCCGCAAAAAATCAAACAGGGCATATTTACAGAGACAGGGAGGAATACGATAAGGCTGCTAAAATTTATCTGTCATCCACAGCACATGCGGATAAAGGACACAATGAAAAAATGAAAGGCTGGGCTCCTTCGAACCTGGGTGCCGTATTTCTTGCTACCAATAACCTTGATTCTTCGCTGATGTATTCACAAAGGGCTTATGAAATTTTTACCCGGTTAAAAGTAATTTCCAATAATCCTTTTGTATTTGTAAACCTGGGTGGTGTTCATAGTAAAATGGGCAATACCCCCGTAGCTATGGGCTATTTTAATATGGCGCTCAATCGAAGTGAAGGCACCTCTAATATCAGGTATCGCAATTTAACTTGCACAGCTTTAGCAGAACATTTCCAACGAAATAATCAAACCGACTCCTGCGTCTTCTATGCCAGAAAAGCGATTGAAACGGTAAGCAATACTACCTTTTTTTACCTGAGCAGTAAACCGGCAAAACTACTTTCTGATATCTATGAAAAAACAAATTGCGACAGCACATTAAAATATGCAAAGCTTATAAAAACAGCCAACGATTCGTTAAGCAGTAACAAAACGAATCAGCAAATTTTATTAATGACGTTTGAAGAGGATTTACGGCAACAGGAACTGGTTACAGAAAAAATAAAGGAGCAACAACAACGAAAACAAAACATCCAGTACGCTTTGTTAGCCCTTGGCATCATCACTTTCATCATTGCATTCTTACTGCTTAGCCGGAAATTAATCACCAATACAAAGCTCATTCAATTTCTCGGCGTGGTCGCGCTGTTATTGGTATTTGAATTTCTGAATTTATTACTTCATCCCTTTTTAGAACGCACCACCCATCATTCTCCGGCACTCATGTTGCTGGCATTGGTATGTATTGCTGCGTTGCTTGTGCCCCTGCATCATAAATTGGAACATTGGGCTACGACAAAACTGGTTGAAAAGAATAAAAAAATAAGATTGGCAGAAGCAAAAAAAACCATTCAGGAGTTAGAAACAAACCCCGATGACAAATCAGAATAGAAGCACGAACGCTCAACACCGGATTTTGTGCAATGGCCGTCAGAATAAATTCTCATCGACAGAATAATACCCAGCGACATACTGGGCTGGCATGGTTTCATAGAAATTTGATCTAAAAAAGAATTTAACCCAGGAACGGCTTTTTGCAGCCCCGCTGCCAGGATCCATGCCTGACGGCAGGCAGGATCGGATCGGCCACTGCACAAAGCCCCATACGTTGGACGCTCGAAATGAAATACTAAACTAATCCCAAAACTGAATATCAATAAATGTTGAAAATATTTTCAATTGCCTTTTTTTGGCTTGTCTTCTTCGGTTTCTTTTTATACAAATTGATTCCTAAGTACAAGTACCTCAGCAATGACACTTTAGAACATTGGGGAAGTAACACTACGCTTGACAACAGTATTTTTGCATTACATATTTTTGCCGGCATCATTGTTTATAGCACCGCTGTATTGCAATTCACACCTGCAATACGCAACAAATACACTTCCTTTCATCGAACTACGGGCAAGCTTTATATTCTTTCGTCCTTGTTATGTATTACAACGTTGTATATTATGATACCCCGAACTTGGTGCATTGCGTGTCGGCCTTCACAATTTACCGTAACAAGTTTATGGTTGCTATTTACAATGCTTGCTTATTATTTTATAAAGCAAAGAAAAGTTGTGATGCATAAACGAATGATGGTAAGCAGTTTTATCTGCGCGGCCTACTTTGTTTCTATAAGGGTAATTGACACTTTCGCTATGGACGTATTTTATTATATATCTCCAAATGAAGCAACGGCATTTCTGGCTTCAGACCTATTTGTGTGGTTGGTTCCATTGTTGTTGTTCAATGCGTATTGGTTGATAAAAGATACAAAAAAACTAAGTTCAAAAACAATACGGTGACAAATTTTGTCTACATCGACTTCGACTCGTGGTCGCGGATAGATATGGAAAAATAGTAAGGACTGAACTTTCCGTCACGGTGAATGAATTGGCCAGCGCCAAACATGAACTGTGTAAAAAATCAAGCAAAAACCGAACTTTTTTTGGGTTTAGCTGAACAGTATTTGGGTTGATACAAGCTGTTATTTATTGCCGCCGGAAATGCCCTTTTAAACGTTTTTTTATACACAGAAATAAAAAGCCCCTTCTGTTAACTTGATACAGAAGGGGCTTTCTATTTTATGCTGGTAATTTGCTTTTTAGGCTATTAATCTTCTAAAAACCTGCCTGTCCGGTAGGCAGGCTTACCGCATTTGGCGGGACAGGCAGGATGACAAGGACATTCTGCCAACTGCCAACTGCCTACTGCCTACTGCCTACTTTCTCCTAAGCTTCAGCAATCATATAACTCTCCACCGGCTCACAGGTACAAATCAGATTCCGGTCGCCATGTGTGTTGTTCACCCGGGCTACAGATGGCCAGAATTTATTGGCTGACACATAGGGCAGCGGGAAGGCTGCTTCCTGGCGTGTGTACCCATGCTTCCATTCATCCGCCGTGAGTACAAACTGCGTATGCGGTGCATTTTTCAGCGGGTTGTCTTTTTTATCCGCTTTGGCTTCTTCCACTGCCCTGATTTCTTCACGGATAGATAATAAGGCGTCGCAAAAACGATCCAGTTCGGCTTTGTCCTCACTTTCTGTGGGCTCAATCATGATAGTGCCAGCCACAGGGAAACTCATGGTGGGCGCATGGAAGCCATAATCGATCAGGCGCTTGGCCACATCTTCTGCTTCGATCTCGGCTGACTTTTTGAAGGGACGAAGATCAACGATGAACTCGTGTGCACACTGACCGTTATTATTTGTATACAGGATATCATAATTGCCGGCCAGTCTTGCCCGCATATAGTTTGCATTCAGGATTGCATATTCAGTAGCCGCTCTTACACCTTCAGCGCCAAGCATACGGATATAACCGTAGGAGATGAGCAGGATAGAAGCAGAACCAATTGGTGCTGCAGATACCGCATGAGCCGTTCCTTCGTGTACGTGACCGGGCAGGTGTTTAGCCAGGTGCGCTTTTACACAAATGGGGCCCATGCCGGGACCGCCACCGCCATGTGGAATGGCGAAGGTCTTGTGCAGGTTGAGGTGACATACATCCGCTCCGATCAGACCCGGTGCTGTTAAGCCTACCTGTGCATTCATATTTGCGCCATCCATATATACTTGTCCGCCATGCTGGTGGATAATATCGGTGATGTCTTTTACTGTTTCTTCGTACACGCCATAGGTACTGGGGTACGTGATCATGATACCTGCCAGTTCCTTACTGTACTGATCGGCTTTGGCTTTCAGGTCATCTACATCAATGTATCCATTCTCCAGGGCTTTCACCACCACCACTTTCATTCCGGCCATTACCGCAGAAGCAGGATTGGTGCCGTGTGCAGAGATCGGGATCAGCATCACATTGCGGTGATGATCGCCATTGGCTTCATGGAAAGAACGGATGGTGAGCAATCCCGCATATTCACCCTGGGCACCACTGTTGGGTTGCAGACTGCAGGCGTCAAACGCAGTGATCTCGCAGAGATATTTGCTCAGTTCATTGGCCATGTACATGTAACCTTCTGTCTGAGCAGACGGGGCAAACGGATGCACTTTGCTCCAATGGGCCCAGCTCAGGGGCATCATTTCACTGGCGGCATTCAGTTTCATCGTACAACTGCCGAGTGAGATCATCGATGTGTTCAATGAAAGATCCTTGTTCTCCAGGTATTTGATATACCGCATCATCTGGCTTTCGCTCTTATGCGTATTAAAAACCGGATGAGTCAGGAAATTCGACGTACGGGTTAAGGAAGTCGGGATATGATCCAGTTCACCTTCCTGGTCGATGGTAAAGGCAACGGGGTCTTTATCGTTTTCGAAGCAATTGATCAGGTCAAACAGGTCCGCCACATCGGTGGTTTCGTCCACGGAGATACCGATATGATGTGCATCGATATAGCGGAGATTGATTTGCTGGCGCTCCGCTTTTTCACGGATGATAGTCAGATCATTGGTTTTTACCACAAGCGTATCAAAGAAAGCATCGGAAACCAGGTCAAATCCTCTTTCCTGGATGGCTTCCGCTACGGTCTGGGTATAAAGGGCGATGCGTTTAGCGATATTCTTTAATCCATCCGGTCCGTGATATACGGCATACATGGCCGCCATATTGGCCAGGAGGGCCTGTGCGGTACAGATATTCGAAGTTGCTTTTTCGCGTTTGATATGTTGTTCGCGGGTCTGCAAAGCCATACGTAAGGCACGATTGCCCTGGGCATCGATACTGATACCAATGATCCGGCCGGGCATATTGCGTTTGAATTCATCTTTGGTGGCAAAGAACGCGGCATGTGGTCCGCCAAATCCCAGGGGAACACCAAAACGTTGGGCAGAACCAACAGCTGCATCTGCACCCAGTTCGCCGGGAGGAGTGAGCAGGGTCAGGGCCAGCAGGTCGGTGGCCATGACCACAAAGGCGCCGGCAGCATGTACCTGGCTGATAAAACCACGGTAGTCTTCCACCGAACCTTTATCATTCGGGTATTGGACGATGGCACCAAAGTAAGTGGCATCAATTGAAGCGGTTTTGTAATCTCCGGTCACCACTTCAATACCCACCGGCACCGCCCGGGTTTTCAGTACATCGATGGTCTGCGGAAATAGTTCAGCATCTACAAAGAATCGCGGACGTTCGATATGATCCTGTTTGTTCAGGGCATTAAAGAACATGGTCATGGCTTCTGCTGCTGCGGTGGCTTCATCCAGCAGGGAAGCATTGGCAATAGGTAAAGCGGTCAGGTCGCTGACCATGGTCTGGTAATTCAGCAGGCTTTCGAGGCGGCCCTGGCTGATCTCGGCCTGGTAAGGGGTATACTGGGTATACCATCCCGGATTTTCAAAAATATTCCGGAGGATCACCGAGGGGGTGATCGTATCATAATACCCTTGCCCGATATAATTCTTGAATAACTTATTCTTCAGGGATACTTCCTGAATATGCTTCAGGTACTCATGTTCACTCATGGCCGCCGGGATATTCAGGGCACCCGCCATCCGGATGCCGGGAGGTACGGTTTTATTGATCAGGGCGGCCAGGCTGTCTTCGCCGATGGTTTTGAGCATGGAACGGGTGTCCGCATCACGGGGGCCGATATGCCTTCCGGTAAACTCATTCGATTGTTGTGCTGTCAGATTCATATTGAGGAATATTCAGGTATTTATCAGGAAAGTCCGGGCGGTCAGGTGGGGCAAACGGTCAGGAATACGGGTCGTAAAACTGAAATTGTTAGCCGGGAGTGACGGTAC
>JAKQJH010000282.1 GCA_029561255.1 Bacteroidota bacterium
GATCAGGCGTAAACCGGAAGAACTGATTGGAAAAAATGTTTGGGCGGTGTTTCCGGATGCGGTCCATACAGGTACGTTCAAAGCCTTCAGTCTGGCGATGGAAGAACAGCGGTATGTAACCAATGTGGATTATTATGCGCCACTGGACCTCTGGCAGGAAAATCATATTTATCCTTCCCCCGATGGCATATCTGTTTTTATACGGAATATTTCAGAAAAGAAAAAACTGGAACTCGAGTTAAGTGACCAGCAGAAAAAAGAACAACAGAAAATGATTGCCGTGGCGATTGAGGCACAGGAGAAAGAAAGAAATGCCATTGCAGGTGAACTGCATGATAATCTCAACCAGATCCTGGTGGGTACCCGGGTGATGTTATCGGTGTTGAAAGATAGTCCGGGAAAATTGGATCAGGTACTGGATACATGTATGAATAACCTGGGGATGGCTATTCTTGAAAATCGTAAAATAGCGCATGAACTCATCACCCCTGACCTGGCAACAGAAAACCTGCTCGAGCAGCTCGGGCGTTTATGTGATACAATGTTACGCCCGGCAGGTATCGATCCATTTATTCAAAAATCTGATTTTAGTGAAGACAAACTGACCAGCCAGCAAAAACTGGCGGTGTACCGGATTGCGCAGGAACAGTGTACCAACATAGTAAAATATGCCAGGGCTAAATCAGTAATATTTGCTTTGTCCACACCGGAAAGCCAGTTTGTCCTCCGGATTACGGACGATGGGGTGGGTGCAGTACCCGGTAAAACAAACGATGGAATCGGCCTGCAGAATATCAGAAACCGGGTAGCTGTTTTTGGTGGTACGGTACAGATTAATACGAAATCCGGAGAGGGTTTTGAATTGGAAATTAATATGCCGGCGGGATAACTGTTTTTTTGAAGTTTGACAATTTCGACCTTTGATGTCACTTCCTGCTAGTTATACATAAGCCTATTCACGTATTTTAATTGGCATATCCTCAAATCATTATAAATAGCTGAACTATTTGATTATTCTTGTCGTTAACCCGGATAATAACTTAGTCAAAACACATTCTTGCCTGATTTAAACCATAAAGAAGAAGTTCTTAGAAGATCGTTGGAACAGACGGCGGACTGCTGGAAGCAATTTCCGCATCTGACAGATACTGATTTTGTGGCCGACTTTACCCAATGCCTGCACTGGCGGTATGAAGGGCATCCTTCTGAGGAGGCGATGAATACGTACCTGAAGGAGTTTGAAATTCCGCAGGCTTTCTTGTTTGATATTCTGGCGAATCGTTTTCCATTAGTATTATCCTCACAAACACTGCTGATCAGTACTATCTGTACAGCCGCCGCCGATCATAAGCAGATCACCCTGCTCGATCTTGGTTGTGGTCGCGGTGAGCAACTGGTCCGCATCCTCCATGCACTGAATGAATTACCTGAATTAAGAAAAGTGACGGTGATCGGGACGGAGATACTGAACAGTTCACTTGAGTTCTGCGCCAGCTATTTGGTTTCGGTGAGTCACCGCTTTCGTTTTAACCTGGAGTTTCATGCCCTGTCCGGACCTGTGGAGAATATGACCCGTGAATCTGTTGATGATTTGATACCTGAACAATCCGGGGCCCTGCTGATCAATGCTTCCTTGCTGATGCATCATGTGCAGCAGGTAGAAAAGCGCCGGGCCATTTTTGAATTACTCTATTCCCTTCAACCGGTCCTGCTGACTATGGTGGAACCAGATACGGATTGTTTTACCGATGATGCGGATCAGCGCATCCTGAATGCTTACGAACATTTCGGCAGCTTGTATACATATATCAGCACCCTTCCGGTGAATGCGTCAGAACGAAAGGGATTGAAACAGTTTTTCCGGAATGAACTTTACGATACCCTGGTGCTGGCCGATACCCACCGGTTTGAGAAATATATCCGGGGCAGCGAATGGATCAGCCTCGCAGCCTCAGCTGGTTTTGTAAGTAAACCCGTTTCCGGACTGTCCACCCTGCCCGAAGTACCCGGTATTAAAATGGAGGAGAGACCCGCCGGCTATGTGAGTTTTTCTTTCCAGGGATCCGATATATTGAGTATGATTGGGTTGGGGGTGGGTGATTGATCACAACAATTACAATTAAAGAACAGGCTATTTCACCACAAACCGATACCCCACTCCCGATTCGGTCAGGATATACTCCGGACGGTTGGGATCGATTTCGATCTTCTTGCGGAGCTGGGCGATAAAGACCCGCAGGTACTGTGACTGGCTAATAAAGCCCGGTCCCCAGATAGCCCGGAGTAAATATTGGTGGGTCAGCACTTTTCCTTCATTACGGGCCAGCAGGGCGAGCAGACTGTATTCGGTCAACGTGAGTTTCAGCAATTCCTTATTCTTTTTAACGGTACGGGCTGTCAGATCAATTTCAAGATCAGTGCCGCCAATCAACGAAATACTGTCTTCTGCAAGGGCCGTACGGAGCGCCGAACGCATACGGGCCAGGAGTTCCCCGGTACGGAAAGGTTTACTGAGATAATCATTCGCTCCATTATCCAGCGCCATTACAATATCTTCCTCATCTTTCTGTACGGAAAGAATAATCACCGGATTGGTATACCATTGGCGTAAGGCTTTCAGCACTTCATGTCCGCTCTTATCCGGTAAACCCAGGTCCAGCAATACCAGATCCGGCGGATGATTGGATGCCATGATGAGTCCCTCTTTGGCAGTGCCCGCGGTCGTCACCGCATATCCGTTGGTCTGCAGTGTGATCTCCAGCAACTTACGCATCTGCGCTTCATCATCAATCACCAATATACCGGGCTTGTTCATTTAATTCATTTTAATGGTGGAACGTTCCACCGGAAACCGTAATATAAAACGGGCACCACCACCCACCGGGGTTTCGAGTTCCACTGTACCACCCATGGCTTCGGTAAATCCTTTTACGATGGAAAGTCCCAGTCCGGTTCCACTGACGGAGGTATCTTTCAGCCGGTAAAATTTCTGAAATATGTAATTCACTTCCTCCGGTGGAAAGCCCGGTCCGTTATCTTCCACCGTCAGTTCCAGGGTATCGGTATAACTGTTGGCAATG
>JAKQJH010000315.1 GCA_029561255.1 Bacteroidota bacterium
TAAAATAATGATCTATTAGTTTCCTTTAAAGGAGATAATCTTAATCATAAAAATACAAGAGGCTGTTTGGTTTATCCGCGCAGCCTCTTTTTTGTTAATATTTTCCTAAAATTGACTATTCTATATTGGCAGGTTCAAGAAACTATTTAGATTTGTTCTAAATTTTGAAGTATTTTTAACAAAATCATAAAAATAATACGTATATTTACCTATCAATTGGCTGCCAAGCTTAACTTTGCAGACTTTTGCAAACCCAAGATCATGAATTGTAACAGTTTCCACCCCCGGGATTGTTCTTTTGCTTTATTGATCTGCTATTTCAGCGGATCAACATCACCGCCATAATACCTCTTAACCAAATCGTTATACCCCCTCCATCATCCCAAGTCCAAATAAATTAAATCAAACAACCCAAAATCATGAAAAATTTTCTACCTATTGAGTCAAATAACAGGAAGGTTTGTTGTTTTAAAAGCATAAGCACTTTGCCTCTGTTTGTTAGATTGGCATTTGTCTTTATAATTCTCATCTTCTTTAGTTTTTCGAGCCTGCCGAGCCTTGCTCAAATGGATGGAACAGGTCCTGTTTACCCCCCCTACCGGAGGATTTAGAATTGAAGGGAATCTTCAGGCCAATGTGCCAACAAGTGGAATAGGTGACTGGGCGGCAGGAGGTACTGGAACCGGCGGTTTTGTCTTATCGAATACTGGTGTTCCTGTGAATGCCAGTACGACTTATTTCAGTACAGATGTATGGAATACAAACCAGGACAATGCCTTCGATGGCGGGGATAAATTCAATGGCAATCCAAACACCTGGGGATTTACAAATACATCCACAAATGGAAAAAATGACATGAATCATGTCATGATCCATCTCACTACCGATACTACCACGGGACATGTTTGGGCCATCCTTGGTGCGGACCGGTTTTCCAATACCGGAGAATCATGGATCGACTTTGAATTTTTCCAGGATAGTGTATATCAAAATTTTAATACGAACCTTTTCGTCAGTGATGCCCCGGCTTCGACTGGAGGCAGAACTGTTGGGGACTTTGTTTTATCGGCCCATTTTGCCAATAACGGGCCTGCCACATTTGAAGTCTGGAGATGGCAGCTTGTTGGAAGCACCTATAATTATGTGCTTTATACTACTTTCCCCGCGGGCTCTGTGTATGCATCATCAAATTATCTTACAACCGTACCTTCACCCTGGTTGTCATTTGGAAGCAATACTTATCAGACTAACACATTTATTGAAGTGGCGGTCGATCTAACCAGCTTGATCGGAAACATCAGCGCATGCAACGACATCAGGATTACTACCATATTCGTCAAAGGGAAGATGTCAAATTCGGCAACAGCAAACCTGGGCGACTTTATTGCTCCCATCCAGGTTACCGAACTCCAATTTGGAACGGCTGAAGCCGGAGCAGCTCAATCTGAATGTGACGAAGGCGCTTATACCGAATTTACACTTAAAGGCGTTGCAAATCCATCTCCGGGTTATAACGTCTTTTCAACCACATGGTCAACCGTTTCTTATGATGGGGGAACAGCGCCGGTAATCACAGATGCTTCTTCCGATACCACGACAGTTAAAGTTTATGGTACAACAGCCACCATGAAATTGACAGTAGTAACCTATAATGGCACCTCGTATTGCACCGCGGATGATGAAGTGATCCTTACTGTCAAACCCACACCTGTATCATCCATAACGGTAACAGGCACTGAATCGTTGTGTCCATTAACAACGAACACCTATTCCGGTCCGGCTGGGCTTCAATATAACTGGTCGATCACCGGAAACGGATCCATATCAGGTTCAACAACTTCCCAATCTGTCACTGTCAATACAGGCGCCTTATGTGATTCTTCTTATACTTTAAAACTGATTGTAACAAATTCTCCGGAATTATGTAAAGATACCGCGACCAGGGTTGTATTTATTGATGATAATATCAATCCGACTGCATCCAACCCACCTGATATCGTCCTTACAACCTGTAATGAAACTTATCCGAGTCCTGACATACATGTAGTAACCGATGAAGCGGATAATTGCGGAACACCAGTCGTAACACATTTTTCTGACGGTACACCCACAATGAATGGTTGCCTGGAAACGATGGTCAGGACATATAAAGTTACCGACAAATGCGGTAATTTTATTTATGTTTACCAAAACCTGAAGCGAACTGTCGATAATACCCCGCCCCAACTGACCGGCACTTTGCCGGGAGGAGATATGGGCAATGTTTGTTATGACGATGCCCAAGATCCTCCCATCACAGGAGATATCGAAGCACAATATACAGACAATTGCGGCACTGTTATTGCTACTCTTGTCAACACTTCAATTACAGGAGATGACTGCTCATGGTCAGCCACCTATACCTATTCGATTAAGGATGCGTGTAATAATTTCGCACCGAATGCTGTTGTTTCCTATACAGGAGGTGATGATGAACCTCCGACATTAACCTGTGCTCCAAGCGGAAGCCGCTGTCCGAGCGTTTTGGGTGGCACTACTTACACAATAATTGGAACAGAATTCGACCCGACCAATATCACAGATAATTGCAGTAGTGTAATTTCAGTTTCTCATAATTATTCCGGCGGAGGATCCTCCCTGTCAGGGAAAGTACTGCCCTTAGGAGAGACGATCATCACCTGGACTGCAACTGATGAATGTAATAATTCCATTCAATGCAAAGATACTATCTGGGTTGGCGGGCCTATCACCACTCTGCCCGATTTGACAGGTTACTGTGCCGGAGACCAGGTAGACATTGATGTGACCGTATCGCAGTTTATGAAAGTTGGAATCATTTCATTGACAATGTTATATGATCCCGATTCACTGACTTATAATTCATATACGGTTAATCCGCTGATGACATGGACAAGTTTTTTGATTGGAAATCCGGAGCCTGGACAGGTAGTTGCTTCTGGTTATGCGGATACTGAAGGTCTTACTTTGCCGGATAATACCGTACTATTTACTGTTAGCTTTATTTATAATGGTTGTGATGGTCCCACTGATCTAACATGGGATTTGGTTACCAGTGAATATTTGCCTTATTCTGAAGGATTTACATTAACATATTGCAGGACTCCCGAAAGTTATTACTTCAGGGATGGTTCGGTTTCAGGACTTGGAATTGATGTTGCTGTAACGGGTCCACCCGACTCGTATTCACACACCTGTGATTATGCTGATCAGACTGAAATTAATGATGCTTTTGCCACCTGGAAGAGCCAGTTTGCCGTAACGGAAGACGGTTGCGGAGTGGTTACACCAGATCTCAGCGGATATACAGCACCGCCAATCTGCACGGGAGATACAGTGGAAATTATCTACAGTGTTACTGACGGTTGTTCGACAGCTTCTATCACCCGATATTTTGGTGTTGCGGCTGATAAGACCGACCCGACGGCTTCCAACCCGGCTGACATCGTGCTCACCGGCTGCAACGGCTCCTTCCCCGATCCCGACATCACCGTCGTGACCGACGAAGACGACAACTGCGGAACACCCACCGTCACCTGGATCTCCGACGGGACCCCGGCGATGAACGGTTGTATCGAGACCACCGTCCGGACCTACCGCGTCACCGACGCCTGCGGCAACGACATCGACGTATACCAGAACCTCAAACGGACCGTTGATACCGAATACCCGACCGCCTCCAATGCGGAAGATGTGGTGGTGGAATGCAATGGTACCTTCCCGGCACCGGATCCTGAAGTCATTACGGATGAAGATGATAATTGCAGTACGCCTGTAGTGGCTTATTACGGTGATGAACCTCCGCAAATGGTCGGATGTATGCAAATCGTCGTCAGGGTCTACTCTGTAACGGATGCCTGTGGCAACACGACTTATGTGACACAGAACCTGTTCAGAACTGTAGATACGGAGCCTCCGACACTTACCTGTCCGGGAGATATGACAGTACCTTGCCAGAGCAGCATTCCGGAGCCATTCACAACCTATTCCGAATTCACAACGGGTGGTGGAACAGCAACGGATAACTGCGGCATCGACCAGAGTTCATTCCAGTGGATCAGCGACGTACCTTCAGGTAGCACACTTATCCGTACATATCGCATAGTGGATAACTGCGAAAACCCCGCGACGTGTCAGCAGGTGTTCACAGTAACAGATCTCAATATGAATGTGTACGTTTACCTTGACGGCGCTGCCATCAATCCGAATGGAATCCAGACATACACTTTACCGATGCGAACCAGCCTGAATGTTCAGACCAGTATCGACAAGGTAAGGGTACTTCCCGGACAAACCTACCAGCACCCATTGTTCGGCAATGTGTATACTCCTGCCGGGCAACCATACAGTGGAGCTCCCTGGAATTACAATGGCAGTGAAGGCAGTGGATTCAACTCCGGTGGCAACCCGAATCCGGGCAATGCCGGCTATGCCGCTACGGTGGTCGACTGGATCCTGGTATCTCTCAGAACAGCACCAAATGCAGCTCCGACTTGCATGAAAGCAGCTCTGTTACATAATGACGGTCATATTGAGTTTGTTGACGGTGGATTTGACTGCTGTGATCTGAACTTCAACATGCCGTATTATGTGGTGATCGAGCATCGTAATCACCTGATTATTATGTCAAAGACAGCTTTACCAATCGTGAACGGCACCATTACCTATGATTTCCGTTATAACCAGGGTTATGGCAATGGCCAAAAGATGATCCTACCGGGCATATATGCCATGTATGCGGGTAACGGAGATCAAACGCTTGAAGTATTCTCTGATACGGATATCAATTTTGACGACAATATCTTCTGGGGAGGCCAGAACGGTATTACCGGCCAGTACCGTAACGGGGACTTCAACCTGAACGGTGACTGT
The DNA here is from genome assembly GCA_029561255.1 of Bacteroidota bacterium. GTDB lineage: Bacteria > Bacteroidota > Bacteroidia > Chitinophagales > Chitinophagaceae > JJ008. Next base: position 4,891 of record JAKQJH010000315.1, read on the forward strand.
AACTACAATGACCGTACGACATGGGAATTCAACAATGGGAAATTTACGATCGTACCAAGATAATCTTCAGACAATGCAAAGAAATGTTATCTTTATCGCAAATTTGCCAGGATTAATAAGTTATAATCTTTACTAACGATCATGATAAATTTTAAACATATGAAAAGCTGCACTACAGTAAAAAAACTAACACGGAAGATCATTCAACCCTTGATTATTCTGGCGCTTTTTACCGGCAATAGTATGATGGCTCAACCGGATCTTCCGGTTGTGATTCTTCGTTTTGCCAATCCGCAGTACATTTGCCCGACACAGACTTATTGTGTGGATGTCGAATTTAAATGTAATGTACCGGATCAATGGGTATACGGCGTTAACATCCGTTTCCTTTACGACGACAGCGAACTGGAGTATTTGGGAATCAGTGATATCCAGACCGGTTATATTACACTGGAACCGCCGCAAATCATTACAGGACCGGCCAATAGCGGCAATCCTTTCGGTTTTGCCGGCCCGGTTGAATGGTTTAACGGTCAGCTTCAGTTAGTGGATTATAACGTTCCCGTTTACCTGACGTCCGACTGGATCAAGATGTTCAAAATCTGCTTTCATGTAGATAATCCTAATTCTTTAAATATCAAAAACTTCTGCCCAAGCATTGTCTGGGACCTCAAACAACCGAATCGTGCTCCATTGGAGGATGGCGATGGCTTCTTCCCGGGCGATGATGGGGTTGTTGTAACAGTAGTTGATAATTCAGGGCTTCAGGACTCCTCTCCTACTTTTGAGAGTGTTGAACAATTCAACTGGCAATATTCAAATGATGAGAATTCCTGGGGATTTCCGGTTAGCCAGATTTGTGTTACCACCATCTGCGGATATATAATTCCATTATCTGACTGGTCATTATATCTAGCTATTGGTTTAATGGTCATTCTTAGCTTATTCATTTACCGTAGAAGAATCTCCGGATAAATCCCTTTATTGGATATTATCCTGATCCTAAATTAGTTAATCTGTGCAAAGCTGGACAAATGGACAGACTTGCACAGATTAACATTTTTTGGTGAATAACTGGTCATCACTTGATAATTTCCTTGTTTTATCTACCCGTACTTTTACGATCACATAATTCCCTGATAATAATTTCGGGGGCCTTACGTTGATAATTCAGTTTAAACTATTTAATATGAATGAATTTCTTTTGCTCCAGGTAACTACGGCCAATGACCTGATCGCCGGCCAGGCTAATCCTTCGGAAATTTCCCTGTCAGTTTATGACCTGGCCCTGAAAGGGGGATGGATTATGGCAATACTGGCTGTTTTATCAATCATCGCCGTCTATATTTTTATCGAAAGGTTCCTCTCTATTAAAAAAGCCAGCCTGGATGACAAGCATTTCATGAACAATATCAGGGATTTCATTCATAACGGACGACTGGATTCGGCGCTTGCATTATGCAGGAACAACGAAAGCCCTATAGCCAGGATGATAGAAAAAGGCCTGGTCAGGATTGGCAGGCCTTTAAGCGATATTAATATAGCAATTGAAAATGTTGGCAAACTGGAAGTGGCACGGATGGAAAAAAATATTGCCGCTTTGGCGACAATAGCCGGGGCAGCCCCAATGCTCGGTTTTCTTGGAACAGTTATTGGGATGGTGATTGCATTCTACGATATGTCAATGGCAGGGAACAACATCGATATCGCACTTCTTTCCAATGGAATATACCAGGCCATGATCACAACCGTCGGAGGCTTGATCGTCGGTATCCTGGCTTATGTTTTTTACAATATCCTTGTGGCCAGGATAGAAAAACTTGTTTTCATCCTGGAAATGAGGGCATCTGAATTTATGGACCTGCTGCATGAACCCGCCAAATAATTCTCCCTTCAATGCCAATACGAACGAGAAATAAGCTTAGCGCCACATTCAGCATGGCTTCCATGTCTGACCTGGTTTTTCTGTTGCTGATCTTTTTTATGATCACCTCCACGCTGGTGGCTCCGAATGCTATAAAGCTATTGTTGCCCAGCAGTAATAGCAAAACAATGGCCAAACAAACCGTTACAGTCTATATCAATGATCAGCAAAGTTTTTTTGTGGAGGAAAACCAGGTGACGGAAGACCTTCTGAAATTACAGCTGGAACAGAGACTTGCAGATATTACGGAGGGTACTGTAGTTCTAAAAGCCGACAAAACAGTTGATGTTCAATATATTGTGACTGTTATCGATGCCGTTAATTCGATTAACCAGGAGAAAGGCACAAAACATAAGGTAATTCTGGCGACGATACCGAAATGATCAGCGAAAAGAAAAACCGGATCAAAGGGATACTGGGCACGATCCTGGTTCATGCGGTGGCATTGCTTTTACTTTTTTTGCTGGCCCTTCGTACTCCTCTTCCATTACCCGGAGAAGAGGGTGTTATTGTTAACCTGGGCTATGATGAAACCGGTCTGGGATTGGAACAGAGGGTCAATCAATCTGCGGCTGAACCCGAGAAGGAACCTGACCAGATAACCGAAGAAGCGGAAACCGATTACCTGGTCCAGGATATTGAAGAAGCTCCGGCAATTGAAAAGAAGAAAAAAGACGAGCAAAAGAAAGAACCTGAGAAAGTAATCCAAAAACCTGTTGAAGAAGTAGTTAAACCGGTTCCTGATCCGGAACCCGAACCGGTTCCTGATCCGAAACCCGACCCCAGGGCTATGTATAAAGGCAAAGGGACGACAACGGCGCAGGGCGGACAGGAAGGGGTGGCAGGTGGTGAAGGCGACCAGGGTGATCCCTCCGGCACACCCGGTGCCAATATTTACAAAGGCAAGAGCGGCAACGGGACAGGGGACGGCAATGGTAGCGGCACAGGCACCGGGCCTGGCGATGGCTCGGGAACAGGCATTGTACCTTACCTGGGTGGCAGAGGTTCGTTGGTCCTGTATAAACCCACATACGACTCCAGGGAACAGGGAAGAGTTGTCGTATCTATTAAAGTCGACCGGAGTGGCAAGGTCATCAGCGCCACGGCAGGCGCAAAGGGTACCAATGTCTCAGACCAGTCATTGTGGCAATTGGCCCGCGATGCAGCACTCCGTTCCACCTTCGAAGCCGATCCGGATGCACCCGAATCCCAGATTGGGACCATTACATACAACTTCATCCGTCAGAACTAGCAATCATAGAAACAAAACGATGAATTACCGGCAGACGCTGGAATACCTATATGCACAATTACCGATGTTTCACCGGATCGGAGCATCAGCCTACAAGGCCGACCTGGGAAATACCCTTGAAATGTGCCGATTGCTCGGGCATCCCGAGAATGGTTTCCGCTCAGTCCATATTGCCGGCACAAACGGAAAAGGATCCACCTCTCACCTGATTGCCTCCGTATTGCAAAGCGCCGGCTATAAAACGGGACTTTATACTTCCCCACATCTGAAAGACTTCCGGGAAAGGATAAGGATAAACGGGAAAAAGATATCCAAAAGATACATAACCGGGTTTGTTGCCCGGACTAAAAAGACCTTCAGTGATCTGCAGCCTTCATTCTTCGAATATACTGCCGTTATGGCCTTTGAGTATTTTAAGGATGAAAAAGTAGATATTGCTGTGATTGAAACCGGGATGGGCGGACGGCTGGATTCAACCAATGTTATTACACCTTTGCTGAGTGTGATCACCAATATCAGCAAAGACCATATGGCATACCTGGGAAATACCCTTCCTGCCATCGCAGCTGAAAAGGCCGGAATCATCAAGCCCGGGGTTCCTGTTGTGATCGGAGAGACTCAATTAGAAGTTTCACAGGTATTTACTGAAAGGTCGGAGCAATTAAAGGCACCTATATTTTTTGCCGATCAGGCTTACACCGTTGCCGCCCAGGAAAGAGACTCCATCTCAATTCTGCCGGTCTGTCGAGATGGAGTCTCACCATTTCGAGATGGAGTCTCAATTGAACACTTCCCGCTCAAAGGCAAATACCAGCAAAAAAACATCATTACAAGCTTCCAGGCAATTCAGATCCTGAAAGAAGCCGGATTCCACATCACCGCTGAAATGATCCGCCACGGCTTCCGCAATGTGATTAAACAGACAGGATTGCAGGGCCGATGGCAGATCATTTCCCGGAAACCCAAAACCATATGTGATGTTGGGCATAATGAAGCCGGCATTAAATATATCCTGGAGCAATTACAAACGGAGAAGTTCTCCAAATTGCACTGGGTTTTCGGCCTGGTAAACGATAAAGATTCCGGCAGTATCCTAGGCCTGTTGCCGGCATCTGCAGTCTATTATTTTTGCAAAGCAAATATCCCCAGGGGATTGGATGCAAATGAACTGAAACGACAAGCGAATAGCTTCGGACTCAACGGAGAAGCCTATCCATCTGTAAATGAGGCCTATGCGGATGCAAAGTCAGCGGCTGGTGCCGATGACCTGGTGTTTGTAGGGGGAAGTACTTTTGTGGTAGCGGAGGTCATTTAGATTTTAAAATCAGCCCCCGCTGATCAAATGCATAACCATCACATCATCGCCTTCTTTGATAAACACCTTGTCACGGTCGTCTTTTCTGACCAGCTGACCATTAACCTTCGTCACAAGCAATTTGAAGGTGAAATTCCTGATCCGGATCAGGTCGGCAACCGAGATGTTATCACCCGGAATAGTCTCTTTGTTATTATTTAAAATGATTTCCATTTTTTCATATTTCCTAATAAAATCTCCAGAACCTGGTTTGCTTCCATATGGGCTACAATGCCCACTCTTGGCGCCAACGGCGGAAATACATCCGATACCTCATTCTCCAGATCGCCGCAAATGTATAGATTATCATGTGCCCGCATTTTAATGATATCATTATCGCCCCACCCGGCAAGGCCAACGCCGCAAACCAGCTTTTTCCCCGGCATCATATCAAGCACCGTTTCAACGATCATCTGCTTCATCTCAGCCTTATCGAACGCCTCCACGATCACATCACAATCACCGAAAATAACAGGGATATTCTCTGCAGACAGATGCAGGTGATGTGTATCGATCTGAATACCTTCATCGATTCTGTTGATATTATCTGCCAGCGCAAATACCTTCGGCATCCCGACCTGTGATCTGAAAAAATACTGCCGGTTCAGGTTAGATGTTTCGACAACATCGAAGTCGGCCAGGATCAACTTCCCCACTCCTACCCTGGCCAGCGCTACGGCACAATTCGAGCCCAGGCCCCCACAACCGGCAATACCAACGGTTTTTGTTTTTATCTGGTCACGGATATGTTGATCGGGCAAAAGCACAGCGCTGTTTAGTTCAAAGATTTAGGGTTCCAGTGTTCCAAAGTTCCAGTGTTCCAAGGTTCCAGTGCCTGTCCTGATATAATTCTGACTTATGGCCGTTTCATTCACAAAAATAACGATTATTCTTTATTCGGATCAATTCATAATCTTTCCAAACAACCTGTTAATTATTTGGGAATGAAATGGTATAACCATAACACCGTTATGCAATCGCTTGCATATTGAAAATAAAGCATTTAATAGAAATCAGGATATAAAAATTCATAATTTTGCATTGCTAAAAAATTAACAACAAATCAATTTATATGGATACCGCAAGAATCGAACAGACGCAGAAGAAACTGAATGAATGGTCGTACAACTGGACGCCGCTCGATAAAGGTTACACCGACAAGATCCTTTACGTGAATGTCGGCTCGGGAGAAATTAAAGATAAAGCGGTTCCGCCACTGATGAAAGAAAAATTTATCGGGGGTAAGGGATACGGATTAAAGCTTCTCTGGGATGCCACCAAACCCGATACAAAGTGGGATGATCCTGACAACGAGATAAATATCTCATCCGGTCCTGTCGGCGGTATCACGCAGTACTCCGGTACTGGAAAATCTATTTGCGTATCTATTTCTCCGCAGACCGATATCCCGATCGACAGCAACGTCGGCGGTTTCTTTGGCCCCTACCTGAAGTTCTCCGGCTTCGATGCCATAGAGATCCAGGGTAAAGCGGAAAAAGATGTCATTGTTTTTATTGATGGCATCCACCATAAAGTAACCATCAGCGAAATCAATGTCGACCACGTGGATTCACATTTACTGGCCGAGTATCTCACCGAAATATATGCAGATGATGAAAAGGATAAGAAGAATATAGCCGTTGTATCTTCCGGAGCTGCTGCTGACCATTCCCTTATCGGCATGCTGAATTTCAGCTTTTACGACAGCCGCCGTAAGCTTGTCCGGCTCAAACAGGCAGGACGTGGCGGGATTGGGACTGTTTTACGCAATAAAAAGATCAGGGCTATTGTAGCAAAGATACCGGGTGTGAAAGGCAACCTGAATAATGTTGTTGACCTGGAAGCCATTATGGAGCGCGGAAAACGGTTCAATGCCGAGATGCGCGAACTTGATGACTCACAGGCAGAAATGCGGACGAAAGGGACCGCACACCTGACCAATATCATGAACGATTACGACCTGCTGCCCACTCATAATTACAAATACGGTAGTCATCCCGATGCCAACGCCATCCATTCGGAAGTCTGGAAAGCCCGCTTCACACAAGGGATTCCCGACGGTTGCTGGATAGGATGCAACATGGCCTGTGCCAAAGGCGTCGATAATTACGAATTACGCACGGGCCCTTACAAAGGCCAGAAGGTGATTGTTGATGGCCCCGAATATGAAAATGCCGGCGGACTGGGTTCCAACTGCGGTATCTTCAACCCCGATTATATCATCGAAGCCAATTTTTATTGCGATACTTACGGCATCTGCACAATCAGCTGGGGAACGATTATGGCGTTTGTGATGGAATGCTATGAAAACGGAATCCTCAATGAACAACGTACCGGAGGCCTGAAGCTGAATTTCGGCAATGCCGATTCGGCTATGGAATTGCTCCACCAGCTGGCCCGTGGCGAAGGAATGGGCATGATCGCCGGAATGGGGGTCAGAAAGATGAAACAGATGTTTATCGAAAACGGATGGGGCGATCCACAGTTTCTGCAGGATATCGGAATGGAGAACAAAGGGCTGGAATACTCTGAATATGTTTCCAAAGAATCGCTGGCGCAGCAGGGCGGTTTTGCCATGACCAACAAAGGGCCGCAGCACGACGAAGCCTGGCTGATCTTCATGGATATGGTCAACAACCAGATCCCGACTTTTGAGAACAAAGCCGAAGCGCTGCACTATTTCCCGATGTTCCGCACATGGTTCGGCCTGGTTGGCCTCTGCAAGCTGCCCTGGAACGACGTGGAGCCTTCCAATAATGCCGAAACCGATGAACCGGCAAAAGTGCCCGAACATGTCGACAACTATGTCACGATCTATAAAGCGGTCACAGGAAAGCCGTTCGACAAGCACGAACTGATCCGGATGTCGGAAAGGGTTTACAACTTCCAGCGCATTTTCAATATCAGGAGGGGTTACGGCATTCGAAAATTCGATGCGCAGCCCTACCGCGCCGCAGGGCCGGTTACCCGGGAGGAATATGAATCAAGAGCCGATCGTTACGACAAGCAGCTCAGGGAAAAGCTCGGCATCGATCCGGCCGGTATGCCTACCGAAGAGAAAATGAAGATCCTCAGGAAACACCGCGAAGAGCAATATGAAAAACTGCTCGATGCCGTCTATTTCCGCAGGGGCTGGACGAAAAACGGCGTGCCAAAGATCGAGCACCTGCAAAAGCTTGGGATGGACTTGCCGGAACTGATCGAAATCGTAAAGGACAAGCAGGGAGAATAGTTCCCGGCTGTATTAGGTCCTGGAGTTTTGTCTTACCGCAAAATCGGTCACTAAATCCATTGCCTTTTTTTGACATGATAATCCATTGTATTACTTTTGCAGGTGATATGCACCTGTATGCATATCGATAATTTTAAGATATGGGAAGAGTAAAACCCAGCAAATTCGAGATATTTCTCAACTACAAACTGTGGTTGTCGTCGGTGACCGGAGAAGGGATCATTGAAGAGGACCGCTATGAACTGTTACAGCTTATTAAAGAGAGAGGATCGTTGAAAGCAGCGGCTGATGAAATGAAGATCAGTTACCGGAAAGCCTGGGGGGATTTAAAGAAGGCAGAAGAGCTCCTTGGATATGAGCTCTTAGTGCGACAGCGGGGAGGAAAAGACGGCGGGCAGTCGCAATTGACCGACAAAGCCATTAAACTGCTGGCGGCCTATCACGAGCTTCATGTTAAAATGGACGATGCCGTGGAGAATGCGTATGAAGAATTCAAAAAATTCACCTCTATTAAGTAGTCCGACGACTGAAGCCGTCGGTTCCAATTTATATAAATTCTTCGGAACCAACGGCTTTAGTCGTTGGAGCAAGATATTAATATCACAACTTGCTGTGATATTCCTGCTTTCCTGCAACAATCAGCCGAATCCGCCCCGTGATAAAAGCACAGGATTGTCTGGCGACCTCATCATTTTCCACGCCGGCAGCCTGTCGTACCCGTTCCAGAAGATTGCCCGCGCTTTTGAGGCGGAGAATCCGGGTGTGCGCGTTTTGCTGGAAGCGGCCGGCAGCGTGGATTGTGCCCGGAAGATCACCGAACTGCACAAACCCTGCGACCTGATGGCCTCTTCCGACTATCTCGTTATCCAAAAGTTTCTTATCCCGGGGCATACCGGCTGGTTCCTGCCTTTCGCCGGCAACGAGATCGTGCTGGCGTACACAGATAAGTCGGCTTACGGAGACTCCATCTCAAGCCAAAACTGGCCCGAAATCCTGATGAAAAGCGATGTGCATTACGGAAGGTCCGATCCCGATGCCGATCCCTGCGGATACCGCACGCTGATGGTCATGCAACTGGCAGGCGATTTTTACGGTAACCAAGGCCTTACCGAGAGCCTTGCTTCAAAAGACAATAAATACATCCGCCCGAAGGAGGTCGACCTGCTGGCCCTGCTGGAACTAAACGAGACAGATTATATCTTCATTTACAGGTCGGTTGCCGTGCAGCATGGGCTGAAATTCATTAAGCTGCCAGATGAAATAAACCTGAAAATAACTGAGAATGCTTCCTTTTACAGAAAAGCAAGTGTGGAGATCAAAGGCACCAGCCCCGGCACAAAAATGATGATCAACGGGGAACCGATTTCATACGCGATTACCATGCTGAATGAATCGCCGAATCCCGGAGTGGCCCGGCAATTCCTTCATTTTATGCTGGACCCGGATAAGGGGATGAAAATCCTGGAAGAAAGCGGCCACAACTCCCTCATCCCGGTCCCTTACAAAGACGAATTCAATTTACCCGGTTTTCTAACTAAATATGCTCTTTATCAGAAATGAAAAAGATGACGATTATTTCTCTTATGATTATTTCAGCAATGATTTCAGAACCAGCCAGAAGCCAGACACAGACCAATGATTTTTATGATGATGC
>JAKQJH010000336.1 GCA_029561255.1 Bacteroidota bacterium
GCGCAGTGCCGATTCCATTATCATCAGCCTAAGCCCGATGGGAGTAAATGCCGTTGCCTTGTACAGTATTCCGCTTAAACTGACCGAACTGCAACAAATACCCCTGCGCAGTTTTGCCGCCACCGCTTTCCCTAAAATGTCCAAAGCCAGTATCCATGGAAAACTGGATGAACTGAAAAAACTATTTTATACCTATACCGGAGCGATTACATATCTGTTCGTTGGAGTCAGCCTGGTTACGTTTGTGTTTGCAGATTTCTTTGTACTGGTATTGGCCGGCAAGTCCTTCCTGCAAAACAATCCGGATGCCGGTCAGGCGATTACTATTGTCCGCATCTTCTCGCTTTATGGTCTGCTCTTACCCCTCGATCGTATGACCGGTATCGGGCTGGACAGTATCAACAAACCGGGTGTCAATGCGCTTAAAGTACTGATCATGGTACTGGTTAATATAGCAGGTGACCTGATCGCTGTTTTCGTGTTTCAATCCCTGTTGCTGGTAGCGATCTCTTCCATTCTGTTTACCGCCATGGGCATCTGGCTGGGTATGTATTTCCTGAATAAAGAACTCCACCTGCGCTACCGGGATATATTCACCGAAGGGGCGTGGTTTTATAAAAACATTTTAAACAAAGTTTCCGGCAACCGGCTGGCGGTAAATCTCAACCGGTAATCCTGCAATCCAATGACAACTGGTCAGCATATCAACCCTTTTGAATATAACACCGGCTCTTCCCGTCTGTCGAGTCCGCGTGCTGTGCTGCTGGTGATAATGATCATCTCAGGACTTGCATTTCTTTCGGCAAAATTGGGAATGATGAGCTTTGCCGTCAGTGTCGGCTTACCCCTGTTCCTGGTGTATGGCTATTTCCTTTTTACCTGGCCGGTCGTTGGTTTATATACCGCCATTGCCATGAGTTTTGTACTGATCGGAGCCGGACGATATGTGAAGGATGTGCCGGTCGGTCTTGGACTGGATGCTGTACTGATCCTTACGTTTATTGCATTATTCATTAATAAGTTTAAAGAAAAAGTAGATTGGTCACCGGTCAATAAGGATATCACTTACCTGTCATTGATCTGGTTTGGCTATTCAATGTTTCAACTCGTGAACCCGGAATCCCAAAGTGTGGCAGCCTGGTTTTCCGGACGTGGCGTGGCCTTGTACATGTTTTTGATGGTGCCCCTTACGTTGCTGCTCATCAATACCAACCGGAAGCTGGATATCCTGCTCTATGTGTGGGGAGCCCTTTCCATTTTAGCCACCTTGAAAGGAATTATGCAGTTAAAGATCGGACTGGATGCGGCTGAACAGGGCTGGCTGGATGACGGCAATGCGAAAACGCACGTGCTTTTCGGAAAACTCAGGGTCTTCTCATTCATGAGTGATGCCGGACAGTTCGGAGGCAACCAGGCGTATTCCGCAGTAGTGTCATTTATTTTCTCCATGGCACAAACGGATCGTAAAAAGAAATGGTTCTTCCTCATCGTTTCTTTACTGGCTTTTTACGGTATGATCATTTCCGGAACCCGTGGTGCCATCAGTGTACCCCTGGCCGGCTTCATGCTCTTCTTTATCCTCCGCAAAAATATCCGCGTATTGAGTATCGGTGTGGCAATCCTCGCTGTTGTGTTTGTCTTCTTTAAATATACCACGATCGGACAGGGCAATGACCAGATCCGCCGGATGAGAACAGCCTTCGACCCCAATGACGCCTCCCTACAGGTTCGACTGGATAACCAAAAATTACTCAAACGATACCTGGCTTCACGCCCCTTTGGAGGTGGTATCGGTCACGGTGGGGTAAAAGCGCAAAAGTATCTGCCCAACGCATTTCTCTCGCAAATCGCCACCGATAGCTGGTATGTACTCGTATGGGTGGAAATGGGAATAATCGGCTTATTACTGCACCTGTTTATACTTTTCTATACACTGATCCGGGGCACCTGGCTGGTGATGTTCCGGCTGAAGGATCCAAAACTGAAACTGAAAATCAGTGCGCTGATTGCCGGTCTGGCAGGTGTAATGGTAGCTTCTTATGGAAACGCTGTATTAGGCGCCATGCCCACCGGAATGCTGATCTATACCTCCATGGCAATTATACTGAATGCAAAGGCGCTTGATAAAAGTACAGGAGAACCTGTACCGGTATTAATAAAATAAAAACCGAACATTAAATCCCCTATGATATGACATCAACAATGACTGAAAAAATGAAAGGCAAGGATTTTATCATCACCGGACTGCAGTCCTGGGATATACCGATCGGATCCAATGCTATCGATATTGCTAAAGAAATAGCAAAAAATAACCGCGTGCTGTATGTCAACAGTCCGCTGGATTTAATGACGATGTACCGGAATAAGAAAACCCCGGAAAATGAACATCGTCTTGATGTAGTGAAAAAATTCAAAAAACCGATCCGCCAGATCAGTGAAAACCTCTGGGTACTCGATTTCCCTTTTGCGGTCTGGTCAGTCAATGGTTTCCCGGATGGCCCCGTCTTTGACCTGTTCAACCGCCGGAACAATAAACGGATTTTCAATTATGTGAAAAAAACTGCCGCAGAACTGGGTTTCGAAAATCCGGTACATTTTATTGACAATGATATCTACCGTAGTTTCTATGCCAAAGAGATATTAAAACCCCGCCTCTCCGTCTATTACCGCCGGGATAACCTGCAGCCCTTTGCTTACTGGAAAAAACACGTGGCCCGGCTGGAGCCTGCCTTGATCGGCAAGAGTGATCTCGTGGTTTGTAATTCACCTGAACTCGCAGATTTCTCCAGGCAATTCAATCAGAAGAGTTTTGATGTAGGCCAGGGCGTGGACCTTTCCGCGTATGATCCGGATAAAAAATTTCCGATCCCCGCAGAACTGGCCACCATACCCGGACCCATCATCGGTTATATTGGTGATATCAACAGTCTGCGTCTGGATCCCGATTTGATTTATGAATTGGCGAAAGCCCGTCCGCAATATTCATTTGTAATGACCGGCCGTGAAGACAAGGTATTTGCCGCGCATGCCCTGCACACCCTGAAGAATGTACATTTTACCGGCAGTATCCCCAAGGACAGGGTGCCTGAGTTTATGGCCGCCTTCCAGGTATGCCTGAATCCGCAACTGATCAACGAGATCACAATCGGCAACTATCCGCGTAAAGTAGATGAATACCTCGCCATGGGTAAACCGGTGGTAGCCACGACCACGAACACCATGCAGCTTTTCAAAGAACATGTATACCTGTGCAAAAACGCGGGTCAGTATATGGTAGCGGTTGATAAAGCATTGTCCGAAGACAATGACCGGTTACGTCAGCAGCGTATTGCATTCGCCCGTTCACATTCATGGGAAAACAATGTCCAGAATATCTATAACCAGATTCAGCAATCCTTAAACTAATCACTATGAATTACAGAAATATTGCCGACCTCAATAAAGTCATCCTGAAAAAACTGAGCATAATCCCCCGGGATATCGACCTGATCGTAGGTGTACCCCGCAGCGGTATGATGCCCGCCAACCTGCTGGCCCTTTACCTCAATAAACCGTATACCGACCTCCATTCCTTTATCAATGGACATATTTATAAAGCGGGTGCCCGGGCCCAGTTCTTTGATGCCAACAGCGGGAGTAAGAAAATCCTGGTAGTGGACGACAGTGTGGCTTCCGGACGTGCCTTAAATGAAGTAAAGGAGCTGCTGAAAGATCACAGCACCCGTTTTGATATAAAATACTGCGCTGTGTATATGAGTCCGGGCAAAGAGAAAACCGTGGATTACTTTTTTGAAACGGTTGCCCTGCCCCGCTATTTCCAATGGAATATCATGAACCATAGCTCACTGGAAAAAGCCTGCTTTGACATCGATGGGGTATTATGTGAGGATCCGAAACCCGAACAGAATGATGATGGTGAAAAGTATACCGACTTTATCCTGAATGCACCACCCCTGTACATTCCCGGCAGCAAAATCGGCACCATCGTTACTTCCCGTCTGGAGAAATACCGGAAAGAAACAGAGATCTGGTTGCAGAAGTATAATATAAAATACAATGAACTGATCATGCTTGACCTGCCGGATATGAAAGCAAGACAGGAAGCCAATAACCATGGCGGACATAAAGCCAATGCGTATATGTCAAAACCGTACACCCTTTTTGTCGAAAGCGAACTGGGACAGGCCAGGGAGATCAACCGGCTTACCAAAAAGCCGGTATTCTGTACCGAAACTTTTGAAATGATTTTTGAATCCGAGTCGGTATTGTACAACCTCAAAAGCGG
>JAKQJH010000356.1 GCA_029561255.1 Bacteroidota bacterium
GGAGCTGGGGCATATCTGTGAAGAAGTGAGTATGGTGGGGATCAATAACCGGAATCTCAAGACTTTTGAAGTGGATATCAATACTTCCCTGCAATTGCGGAAATTTATCCCGGCCGGCAAGCCGGTCATTGCGGAGAGTGGTATTACTAATGTGGAAACTATCGTATCTTTAAGACAAGCCGGTTTCCTGGGTTTTCTGATTGGTGAGAACTTCATGAAAGCGGATACGCCAGCGATTGCTTTTGCTGATTTTATTGACCAATTAAATGCAAAAGCACATGAAATTGAAAGTATGCGGCAACATTCTGCCGGAACAGGTGAAAGCCTATGATGACCTGGGTGTGGATATGGCCGGGTTTAACTTCTATCCATCCTCACCCCGTTACATGCGGCAGAAGATCAGCCCGGAAAAGATGAAACAACTCAAGGGAAAGTTTGCCCGGGTAGGTATTTTTGTAAATGCCCGCTATGATGAGCTGGTCAGGACCGTAGAAGAATACCGGCTGGATATGGTGCAGCTGAGCGGGGATGAAACCCCGGAATACTGCAATAAGATCGCCGACTTTATTTCGGTGATCAAAGTGTTCCGCCTCGCCGGAAAAGAACACCTGGATCCGCTGACCATTCCGTATAAAAATGTGTGCGATTTTTTTATGTTTGATACGGCGGGTACAGGATACGGGAGCACGGGTAAAAAGTTTAACTGGAAGTTGTTGGAAAAATCACCTCCTTCAAAACCGTATTTCCTCAGCGGAGGAATTGAGTTGTCGGATGTCGAAAAACTGAAAAACCTGGCAGCCGGTCCGGCAGGAGTTAAATTATTCGCAGTGGATGTGAACAGCCAGTTTGAAATGGGAGCAGGGGTAAAGGATATGAATAAACTAAAGCAATTTATTGACCAACTGAAATAAAACAAGTATGAATATTAAAGTATGCGGCATTACCGAAATGAAACAGCTGCAACAACTGGATGGACTGGATATTGATTTTGCCGGTATGATTTTTTACAAGGATTCTCCCCGTTATATCGGCGGTAAGCTGAATGCAAAAGACATTAAGAAAGCCGACTTCGATCTGAAAAAAACCGGGGTGTTTGTAAATCCGGAAATGATCGAAGTGCTGGATGCGATTGATGAATACGGGCTGGAAGTTGTACAGTTACATGGCGATGAAACACCGGAAATGTGCGAGGACCTGAGCAGTGAAGTAGAAGTGATCAAAGCCTTTCGTATCAAAGGCGATGAGGATATAGATAAACTCGTGGCACCATATGATGCTGTCTGCGATTATTACCTCTTCGATACCGGTGGATTAAAAGAAAGCTTTGGGGGCACCGGCCAGCAATTCGACTGGAGTATCCTGGCCAAGGCCAAGATTGAAAAACCTTTTTTCCTGAGTGGGGGCATCGGGGTTGAAGACGCGGCCCGCGTCAAAGCATTTAAACATCCTGATATGTTCGGGGTGGATATCAACAGTAAGTTTGAAGTGTCACCGGGGGTGAAGGATATGAAGTTATTGTTGCAGTTTAAGCAGGGGCTGAAGTAGGGAGTGGTGAGTGGTGAGTAGTGAGTGGGAAATGGGAATGAGTATTGTTGATTAAAAAAGTTGAAATACGGTTTGATATGGAAAGTATGAATGAGAAAGTGCTGATCGGATCGCCGAATGAGCAAGGGTATTATGGTTCATTTGGCGGGGCTTATATTCCTGAAATGCTGCATCGCAATGTGGAGGAACTCCGGACAAAGTACCTGGAGATCATGTATGAGGAGGAATTTCAAAAAGAGTTCCAGTATTTGTTACGTGATTATGTCGGAAGACCGACTCCGCTATACCTGGCGGAGCGACTGAGTAAGCGTTATGGCGCACAGATTTATTTAAAGCGCGAAGACCTTTGTCATACAGGTGCACATAAGATCAATAATACCATCGGGCAAATACTCCTGGCTCAACGACTGGGTAAGACACGTATCATTGCCGAGACCGGAGCCGGTCAGCATGGAGTGGCTACAGCAACAGTATGTGCCCTCAAGGGTATGGAATGCATAGTGTACATGGGGGAAAAAGATATTGAACGGCAGGCACCCAATGTGGCCCGGATGAAAATGTTGGGCGCGACGGTAATTCCCGCCACCAGTGGCAGTAAGACCCTCAAGGATGCGACCAATGAAGCCATCCGGGACTGGATCAATCATCCCGATGACACCCATTATATTATTGGCTCCGTAGTAGGCCCGCATCCTTATCCGGATATGGTGGCGCGTTTCCAGAGTGTGATCAGTGAAGAGATCCGGAAACAACTGCTGGAGAAGACCGGAAAGGAATTGCCTGAGTATGTGATTGCCTGTGTGGGCGGAGGCAGTAATGCAGCTGGTGCTTTTTATCATTTTATTGAAGAGCCTGCTGTAAAACTGATTGCCGTGGAAGCTGCTGGTGAAGGAGTGAACAGCGGCAAGAGTGCTGCTACCACACAGCTTGGTAAACCCGGTATCCTGCATGGCAGCAAAAGTTTATTAATGCAAACTCATGATGGACAAGTGGTGGAGCCGCATAGTATTTCTGCGGGACTCGACTATCCGGGAATCGGTCCGCTGCATGCGCATTTATTTGAAACCGGCCGGGCGAGTTTTATGAGTGCCACTGATCAGAAATCACTGAATGCGGCTTTTGAACTGGCCAAGATGGAAGGTATTATTCCCGCCCTCGAATCGGCGCATGCTTTACATGCATTGAAGATGATTAATTTTAATAAGAAGGATGTGGTGGTAATATGTCTGAGTGGGAGAGGGGATAAGGATCTGGCTACGTATATGAACACGATGAAAGCTTGAGTTTTATTATGAGCAGAATTAATAGATTATTTCAGGATAAGCCTGTTTCAGTTTTAAACGTCTACTGTACCGCGGGCTACCCCGCCCTGCACGATACCTTGCCGGTGATGCGGGCATTGCAGGAGCACGGGGCGGATCTGATCGAACTCGGTATGCCTTACAGTGATCCGTTGGCCGACGGGCCGGTGATCCAGCACAGCAGTTCAGTGGCCCTGGCCAATGGTATGACAATCCGGATACTGTTTGAACAATTGCGGGATTTCAGGAACGAAATCAACCTACCGGTTGTACTGATGGGTTATATGAACCCGGTGCTGCAATATGGCTTTGAGCAGTTTTGTGCAGATGCGGCTGCCGTTGGCGTGGACGGACTGATCCTGCCTGACCTCCCGGAATTTGAATTTGAAAATGAGTATGGCCCTATTATTAAAAAATACAACCTGGATTTTATCTTCCTGGTAACCCCGGAAACCGCTGATGAACGGGTATGTAAACTGGATAGCCTCAGCAGCGGTTTTTTATATGCGGTTTCATCCTCTTCCACCACTGGAGGGGATAAAAGCACAACTGTATCGGAAGACTACCTGTCCCGGTTGAAAGGTCTCGGACTGAAAAACCCGGTGCTGGTTGGATTCGGAATAAAGGATAAAATCAGTTTTGACTCGGTATGTAAACAGGCCGCCGGCGGAATTATCGGCAGCGCCTACATTAAAGCCCTGGAAAACAGCACAGATGTTAATGCATCCACAAAAAGCTTTTTGTCGTCTGTCCTGAGCTGAGAAGGTTTTACTGATACCGGCCCTTTGCGTATCTTTGTACCTTATTTCAGGCTTTAAAGTTGCCCCACTTATGAAAAAAATGATATTCCTGTTTTTGCTGGCTCCTCTTTTTTCGCTGGCCCAGAAAGACCCTTCCTTTACGATCAATGGCAAACTGGCTGGTTATCCGGACGGGACCACGATAAGGCTGGTTCGTAATGGGGATAATAGCGATCTGGCTGCGGGCGTTTTGAATCAGACAGCTTTTCAGTTAAAAGGAACGGTAAATGAGCCGGTACTTTGCTTCTTGTTTATCGGTACTGAACCAAAGCCTGTAGAGATTTACGTTGAAAACAAATCTATCAGTTTTTCTGGTGATAAGTCAAAGCCTGGTGAGTATAAGATTGAAGGTTCAGCTTCTCATAAAGACTTCGATGTGTTTGTAAAGGAATTTATACCACTGGCCCAGCAACTCAGTTCACTGGCTTCTATTATTAATAATACGATGCCAGGACCAGACAGAGACAGTATGTTATCGACGCATAAGAAAATGGAGATGGCTGTTCAGCAATCAATTGATAAAATGGTGCAGGAAAAGCCCCAATCACTGGTCACGGCCTTTGTACTATCTGCCACCTATGGTTTTAAAGAAGATCCTCAACAGCTGGAGGAACGATATAGGAAACTGGATCCTTCAGTTAAAGAGTCCGAGGCCGGTAAACAGATTGCAACCACGATTGCTGACAGCAAGATTGGAGCAATCGGTTCCCTCGCCACTGATTTTACCCAGGCTGATACCTCCGGTACCCCGGTTGCTCTTTCCTCCTTCAGAGGGAAATATGTGCTGGTGGATTTCTGGGCAAGCTGGTGCGGCCCCTGCCGCCAGGAAAATCCAAATGTGGTAGAAAATTTCAAAAAGTTCAGTCCAAAGAATTTTACCGTGCTGGGTATTTCGCTGGATCGCCCTGGACAAAAAGAAAGATGGATAGAAGCCATACATGAGGACAATCTTACCTGGACACATGTAAGCGATCTGCAATTCTGGAATAATGCAGTTGCCCGGCTGTACCGGATTCAGAGTATTCCGCAGAATTATCTCCTGGACCCCGAAGGAAAAATCATTGCCAAGAACCTACGGGGTCCCGCGCTGGAGGCGAAATTGTGTGAATTGCTCGGATGTAACTAATCAGTCGGTAGTCAGGAGTCGGTAGTCAGGAGTAAACAGCCCTTCCTCAGGTCATTTACATACTGGTTTGAGCAATTCTGTTTAGTCGGTTTTTACTTTTTATTTTTTACTTTTTAATTCACGTCTTTCCCCTCTTTGAGTTTATCAATCATTCCCTGAACGGACTTTTTGTTTTGTTCATCCGGAGCCTGGGGGATGGCCAGATTTGCATATTTCAATGCGTTTTTAAAATCACCAACGCCCGAGTATCCACGTACCAGTCCCATTAAGGTGGTGAACTGATTTGGGTATTTTGTAAAATTCAACTTGAATACGTCCAGCGCTTCTTTGGGCTGTTTCAGGCTGAGTAACTGACGTCCATACTGGTGGATATCAATAATACTTCCCATCGGAAGGGCTTTTTTCATCACGGCGGCCGCTTCTTCATTACGCCCCAGTTTCTCCAGGATCTTTGCTTTCGTCACCCAGGGAGCAAATACAAATTCGCCTCCAAAATTCCGGCTGCTGGCAGAGTCTGCCCAAAGCAAGGCCTCTTCAAGATTCGTATTCCGTTGCAGACACCAGTTGGCGGCCTGATTCCAGCTCAGCCAGTAAAAACCTTTATCAGTCCTCAGTTCCTGCCGGAAAGAAGCAATCTGCGTTTTAAGGTAGTCCACTTCAATTTTAAAAGGGATGGACAGTTTCTCCCACTGCAGGGTTACGACTGCACTGTTTTCGGTTTGTTGGCTGAATTCATATTTCAGCCATTCAACAGACTTATCCAGGGCCACGGGTTTTACTTTTACCCGCAAGGCATCTTCTTTTTCGCTGTAATAATAATGGCCCCATGAACCCGAATTTTTAGAAAAGATCAGTGTGGATTCATTCGGGCCATATGCAATGAAGAATCCGTATTTACCGGCTGGCAGTGACTCACCTTCGATCATGACATCGGTACTGAATTCGATGGTCGTGTTTTCGTTGGCACCGGCCCTCCAGGGAGATGATTTGCTTGTGCCGAATTCTGGATCGGCAAATCCCAGGTGTACCAGCTCTCCCCAAACTTTCCCTTCCCGTTCTTTAACGCCAGGACGATCGTAATGGATGGTTACAGCGGTTATACCAATCTGTTCACTGACAGACGCTTTTTTATTACCACCGCTGGGTAACATGGTTAACGAGCGTTGAGCCTGGCTGATAGTAAAGGTCAGTACAATACATGTAAGGAGCAGGGACTGTTTCATGGTTGCTGGTTTATACCATTAAACTAAACAATCCCCTGATTTCGTAATGAACAGTCGTGATGAATGGAAGAAAGAATGGTTAAATGGTGTGTTAAGCCTTCCCGTGTTTAAAAAATGTAATCAGATCAGCTTATGCTCATAGGCATACTTCACCAGACCGATCACACTATTGGTATTCGTTTTACGGAATATATTCTTCCGGTGGGTTTCAACCGTACGCTCAGAAATGAATAATTCTTCCGCAATCTGTTTGTTGTTGTATTCCTTCTCGATCAGCCGGATAATTTCAATTTCCCGGTCTGTCAGGTGGGCGTCTTCAATCTGCTTTTTCCGTTCACTGCTCCGTTGCAGTTCACTGATTACTTCTTCGCTGAAGTAGATGCCGCCTGCGGCAATTTTCCCGAGTGCTTTGATCAGCTCCTGTTTTCCGACATTTTTCAATACATAACCGGAAATGTCTGCATCATTAATCATTTCATTCACCAGGTCACCCTGGCCACTCATCGAAAGGGCAAGGATTTTAACAGCCGGGAACTTCTGTTTGACTAACCGGGCCAGTTCATTACCCGGCAAGCCCGG
Organism: Bacteroidota bacterium; assembly: GCA_029561255.1. GTDB lineage: Bacteria > Bacteroidota > Bacteroidia > Chitinophagales > Chitinophagaceae > JJ008. The sequence goes on from JAKQJH010000356.1 coordinate 6,575, forward strand.
CATCATTACATCGGTAAGCAGGATATCAACCGGATGCTCAGCCATTTTAGCCAATACTTCAGTGGGATCGGTTGTGGCAAATGAAAGCCGGAACACCTCGTGACCTTTCAGCAGGCTCATGAGTCCGTCTATTACGATCTGGTGATCGTCAACCAGGGCC
>JAKQJH010000383.1 GCA_029561255.1 Bacteroidota bacterium
TTTTTGAACTCATAAATCCGGTCAAAGCCCAGTGTGTATTGTTCGGCCCGTAAGCCCTTGTTATGGCTGTGAAAATCAATATCATCGAATTTCCATTCGAGTGTGCGGTGAATATTGGTATTGGAAACACTGATCAGGAGATAACGCATATCCCTGGCCTGCCAGGAGCCCTCACTATTATTATAAATCCCTTTGTTATGTTTACCAGCTCTCCAGTAACCGGTGAGTGTATCGCTTCCTTCGATATAGGTTGCCAGTCCGTTATCATCGAGCTTAAACAGACCATCTTCATAGCCAGTTCGGAAAGGAGAGGTCCCGGTTGACAATCTGCGGGATGCTTCTTCCAGTTTCCAGGTACCGGTCATGCGGTCTTCCAGGTTTTTGGAACAAGAGGAAAATAATCCTCCGATGAACAAAAGTCCTGCTATGGCTGTGATCCATTGGCGCATAACGGCCGGTTTAAAGGTTTAAAATACTCCCTGAATTTACGAAATTTCAGGATATCCTGATTCCAAGTTTTTCGAGCAGTACGGCTGCCATCTTATAATTGGCTTCTTCGCTGTAGCCGGCAATATGCGGGGTGATGATCACATCGGGTCTTGCCAGCAGCCAGTTCAGTTCTTCCTGCTCTTTTTCAGTATAGGTCGACAGCTTTTCATTGGGCAATACATCAAGGCCGGCACCGCTGATCCTTTCTTCTTTCAGAGCCTTTATCAGGGCATCAATCAGGATCACTTTCCCGCGGGATGTATTGAGTAGTACGGGTTTACGTTGAAGGGTCTGGAAAAAATCATCATTGAGCATGCCGGTGGTTTCCGGTGTTTGTGGAACATGCAGACTGATTACATCGGCATAACGGGCTATTTGTTCAAGACTGGCTTCTTTGATATATCCTTTTCCAAAACCATACTTGTATTTATCAAAGGCCAGTACGGTGACACCGAAGGGTTCGAGTAAGCGGGCAAAACTGCTGCCCGTATTACCAAAACCAATGATACCCACGGTTTTACCACTTAGTTCCGTGCCGGTATTCTCCACTCTTTTCCAAAGACCTTTTTTCACTTCTTCCTGGGCAATAGACAACCGGTTCAGCAGGTTGAGCAATAAACCCAGATTATGTTCAGCCACTGCGTTGCGGTTGCCCTCCGGACTGCTGATGCATTGGATACCACGGGATTCGGCGTAGGACTGATCGATCAGTTCCATACCGCTTCCAAGGCGGCCGATCCATTTTAAACGTACAGCTTTATCCAGCAGTTGCTTATTGACCGGAATTCTTGTAGTGACCACCAATCCATCTGCATCTGCAATCAGGCCACCCAGTTCGCCAGCGCTTATATCAGGCATATCAAGTACTTCGTACCCTTGTTTTTCCAGCGAATCTTTCAGTACGGGATGAGCCCGGCCGGTTATTATTATTTTCTTCATCTCATTTTACAAATAAGGGAGGCAAATTGTTCAATGCTGAGTTGTTCTGCTCTTTTATTAAACAGTTCATCCTCGAGAATTGCTGCATCGAAGAGACCTTTTACCGCATTACGGAGGGTTTTGCGTCGCTGGTTAAAGGCGGTTTTTACCAGCAGGAAGAATTTCTTTTCATCGGTCAGTTCCAATGGTGTTTTCCGTGGCAGCAGGCGGATCACCCCGCTCTTAACTTTGGGGGGCGGATTGAAGCATTGTTCGTTTACATCAAAAAGATATTCTACGTCAAAGAACGCCTGTATCAATACACTCAGTACGCCGTATACTTTGTTGCCTTCTTTGGCAGCTACCCGTTGGGCCACTTCTTTCTGAAACATACCTACCATGCATTCTACCTGATCGCGCCAGTCGAGCAGCTTGAACAGGATCTGTGTGGAGATATTATAAGGGAAATTCCCGACCACAGTAAATCGTCCCTGGTAAGGTGTATCAATATCGAGGAAACTCTGGTGAATGATTTTTCCTTCGAGCACCGGATAGGTTTGCAGGAGCCAGTTTACTTTTTCGTCATCCAGCTCCACCGCTTTAAAATCAATATCCGGCAATTGTACCAGGTATTTAGTCAATGCCCCTCCACCCGGTCCCACTTCAAGCAATTGGGTATACGGATGTTCCTGCAGCGCTGCAATGATCTTGCGGCAGATATTTTCATCGCGCAGGAAGTGCTGACCGAGTGATTTTTTGAGGGTGTACATATGTACAAAAGTAACAGGAATAGGGAAAGGAATAAAACAAAGCCTGTTGCTATGGTCAGTTCTTATGCAGAATACGTGCTGAACTGATGCGGTTACCGGTTGCCAGTACTATCTGATACAAGCCTTCAGGTAATCCTGTCATACAGTTGAACTGGAAGCTGGAAATCCCTTTCTGCAAACTGATAGTGGTGGTAAATACCCGTTTGCCGGACTGATCAAACAGGCTCAATGTACCCGGTGCTGCATGCTCTGCGCGGATCATTAATTGTAACTGATCTTTTACCGGGTTGGAGAGTACACGGATAGGATTATTGTCGGTGCGGCTATTGCCAAATTTGATCACAGAACTCAACAGTTGCACATTGCCGCTTTCGATCATACGGATGCGGTAATAGACAAAGGGTGTATTCAGGCCGGACAGATCATCGGTTGTATTATAGATCGCTTCGCCTTCCCAGCCGGGACGTGGCGATTCCATTCCGATCGTAGTGAATGTTGTACCATCCGTACTTCGTTCAATGTAGAACGCACGGGCCAATGCATTATTCAGCACTTTCCATTCGAGACGGACGGCAGGGTTTGTATACGATCCTTTAAAATTAATCAGGTTATTGGCCAGTACATTACAATCCGGCAACCGCCCAACTGTAATAGTATCTGTTGCATAGGCCCCGCAGGAAATCTGGAGGTATTGGGTAACTATATACACACCGGGGGTATCCACAAAAACGGATGGTCCTGTTGCCGGGCCAACAAATCGTCCGTTGGGCGTAGTCCACTGATAAATGGATGTCGGGATGGGATTCGTCACATAGATATTACTAAGGCTGCCGGTATCACAGATCATCGGAGTGGCCGTTTCGATCTGAGCGGCTGGCGCAATAAAGAAATCGAAGGGGGCCACAAAGTCTTTTAATTCCGCTGTAAAAGATGTAGAGGCCCTGGTTTTGACAATTACCCTGCGGAAGGGCATCAAACAGTCATCGCCACCAAAGATCTTTGCATTATCCAGTCCAAGCTTGGTCATGTTCACCGAAAACTCCATGAACTGACGGGCTGCATAGTTGGTGAGTTGACTGTTATCGCCGAGGATCAGGGAGAAAGGACCGGCCCAGGTATTGTTACTGCTTTGTAATCCAGTATAAAATGCCCCGGCTGTTTCGGGTTGTATCCCGGCATAGCCATATTGGGAGCCGGAACTCGCACCATCGAAGCTGCCTGACCAATTAAATCCTACCGGATTAATCAACAAGTCGGCACGGTCGATCCAGATACGGGCTTCCACCATAGTCAGTGCTGAGCTGCTGTATTCAGCAGTCAGGATTATATCCCCAGGTGCCAACATATTGCCGGCTGCATCGAATTGCCAGCGGGTATGTCCTGCATCCGGACCATAGTTATTAAACTTCCGGGTTGCCCGGTCATAAAAAATATCAGTCTGGTATAATTCGAAATCGAAGTAGCGATTACCGGTCGTATTCTCGATAGAGATACCACCAAATAACCACATGGAGTCTGTGATATTGGGTCCTGCTTTGCGAACATGTATCATCACATCCAGTATCTCGTTCTTATCCGGGATGGATTGAGAGACGGGACAGGACCAATTGCCAGGACTCATCCCGTTCTTATTGGAACCGGAGGCAAAAATGGTGGAATCATCGCCGTGATAATCCCTAACAAAATAAGCGTCTACCAGCAGCCGGTTATTGACAACGGTATATGGCGGAAAACGCATATTCTTATAAAATGGCAGTTTGCGGCTATCAGGGTTACTGGCGTAGTTGGCCAACAGGTTGGCCGCGCCGGTGGTATCGATCACAAATTGTCCGGCACCCGGTGTACCGGGAAAGAGGAACCAATCGTCGTTACCAGACTGTACGAGTCCGTTGAAGAAATTGGAGCGCAGATCGGCTTCCACGCCAAAATTTGCTTTGATAATCGGATAGGTGATCTGGGCCTGTGAAAGATTACAGGTGAAGATCAGGAAACATAATATGCGCAGTGGCGTTTTCAAGGGTTGGAATGAGGTATGGGAATCGGAAAATTTCAGCAACTGTGACAACAACATTTAGTGCGCCACAATATGTTCTGTGGAAACAGGTGAAACAGCTATTTCCGTATTGCCATTCATAACCCGAACCCGGTAGGAAATAAATCCGGGTGTAACATTGGTATTGGTTACTTTATAGGAACGGGCACCTGTATGAGCAACAATGGCCACTGTTTCCCAGGATGCATACGGATCGGTCGCATCTTCGTAGGTTCTTTCCACGATATAGCCTGTTATAGTACCGCCGCTATAACCCCAGGTAGCAGTGATGCCATCTTTTCCCTGGCGATGTGTTCTGAAAAAATCAAAACCGGCAAAAACCGTATTTGCATTGTAGCCATTTTTACTCCTGGTAACATCAGATGAAATGTTGTTAAATGAAGAAGCCATAACAATAACCAGGAGTAAGAGACAAGCATTCAGGTGTTTCATAGTAAAATTGTTTCTATAAAATTAAGCAATCCATTAATTGTTGACCTATGAAAAAACACCTCATCTTCCTGTCACGGAAAATGCGGTCACAGTAGTAATACTACGGTACTTAGTTATTCCAATAAAAAAGCCTCCCCTATGAAGGGGAGGCTTGCAGGAAATTCCTGCGGTAATAACCAGCTACCGAGTTTGAAATATTATTGCTTTATGACTTTTATTGCTATGCTTTTCCCTTCCATATCAAAACGGGCTACATATACACCTGCAGGTATACCTGTCAGATTATTGATTGAATAAGTACCTGTTCCGGTAGCGGCGATCAGTTCTTCCCGGCGAACTATCCGTCCCTGGAGATCTGTAAGCGCAATGGAAAGTTTTCCTGTACGGCTGGTTGTATAACGGATGGTAATGGACTGCGAGAACGGATTTCCCAGTACTTCAAATTTTTGTCCATCATTGATCCGGATTGCCACGATCTCTGAATAAGTATAGGAACCATCCTGATCTATTGACCGGATACGATAATAATATACCGGAGCGGGATTCTGTCCAAGCGGATCAAGGATTGAATAGGTGGTCTGTATCGCGGAATTTCTGGCTGTAACCTGTTTAACGGCGGCAAAACTGAATCCGTCCGTGCTTCGCTGCACTTCATAGCGTGACAGGTTGCTTTCCTGATCCACTACCCATTTCAGGTTATTGTTTTTACCGGCATTGGCACCTTCAAATGATATGAAGTTAACGGGGAGCGTAACCATACCATCCCAGCGGGCAGTTTCAAAAACACCTTTACCGTGGGTAGCTGCCCTGAGTTTATTACCGGGTGTAATAGCCAGGTCCATTACCAGTGTGGCATCCCATAAATTGTTATTGAAATCATACCAGTTGGCACCGCGGTCTGCACTCACATAGACTCCAAAATCGCAACCGGCATACAAAATCTGCGGATTAGCCGGATCGATCAGGATGGTATTGAAAGGAACATCCGGAAGTCCGCTGCCACGGGGTGACCAGGTTGATCCACCATTGCCGGTGACATAGATATGGGTGGTTCCGAATCCGCTGAGGGTAACAAAAACACTGTCATGATTTGTCGGGCTCACTGCAAAATCGGTCACCACGCGATCAGGCAGACCGGTCGTAACGGTAGTGAAACCACCACCACCATTGGTACTTTTTCTGATTGTTGCAGGCGGGTTGTAATATAGTCCATCTGTCAGCAGGTTCTGTGCAAAAGGTGAAACTGAAACATAAAGGACATCTGCATTTGAATAGGAAACACCGATAGCAATCGCGGGTTTGTGAAAGGCTTCGATATAGCTGGTACCCGGCACTCCTGCAACGTCGCCACTGAATGTCACCCCGGCATCATTACTCACATGAATATTGTCCGAACCCACATACCATCGATTCGTATTGGATGGAGCGACCACTACAGGTGCACAGAAAGCGGTACGGTCATCATCCCCGTTCGGAATATTGCCAAGATAACTCATTACTGATGTCGGGAAACTTGTACCTCCATTAGTAGAACGGTTAACGCCCCTCGTATCATTTGATCCGAGGACAATAAGTTCATTATCGGGCTTGAAAGAAACGGTGGTGCCATCCCCTCCGATTACCCGGGCCCAACCCGTTCCATTATAACGGATAACCCCGTTATCCTGTAAACCACCGATCGCCAGGTTGGCTGTGGTTTGTGATTGAGCAATGGTGGGATAGAATTGTTGTGCGTATAACCCACCGTTACAGGAAACAAATGTCATCCCCGTAATGGGTGAAGCATTGGCATTTGTGGTCCGGTAAACCCCTCCGTCTGTGGCCCAATATGCAGTAGTCGTGCTTCCCGGAACGAATTGTACATCATGTACATCATCGTGTACGTATGTTGTACTTCCCTCCTGACTGCCATCTACCAGGTAACTGGAACTGGCGGCTCCCGTAGCAATATTTGTCAATGTCCCGGTCGTGGCCGGTGTTCCGGACATGACAAGTACATGTTTTTTTACGCCAAACATGAATATTTTATTTGTGCTGCCTGGGAAAGCAGTAACCCCGTGCGCAAACCAGGACTGCCATTTAGCATGTGTGGAATTCGACACAGAGGCCCAGTTTACGCCAAAGTCATCTGAGCGGTATACTTCGCGTTCATTATAAGTTCCGTTATTATCGATATCGCCAACGCCTACACTGGCAATAATCGTATTGGTACCCAGGATGGTGAAATTCGTCGAGCCTTTAAATTGAGCGGCTGTGGGGAAACCACCTGCTGTAACCTGTGTAAATGTGGTGCCTCCATCGGTTGACCTCCACACGCCTTTGGGACTATTGGTTACATTACCAGCTGCAATAACGATCTGGTTGACATTTGATGGATTGATTACAATATCACTGCAATATGTTCCGGACCAGATCAGCGACCAGGTAACACCGGAATCTGTTGATTTATATAACCCATCGGTGGCACAGGCGAATACAGTTCCGGTGATTGTGGGATGATACTTGATTTTCTGAATCCCAAACAGATCTGATTGTGATTTTATCAGTACCTGTGTCCAGGTCAGGCCTGCATCGGCACTTCTAAGGATCCCGACTCCATAAGTTCCCCTTGCCTTCCATGCATTACGTCCGATATTACTTACCTGATTGGATGAATAAGGAGAACTGGAATAATTTTCAATCCGGTAAGACTCACCGGTTCCGGCCAGGATGATACTGGTATCTGTCGGATGATATACCATACTAGACACACCTAAAACAGCAGTATTGGTTATTACAGGCTGCCAGGCAGATGCTCCTATACCCGATACATAGGTTTTCCAAATACCCCCTCCGGCACTGCCTGCAAATATGGTACGTTGACCAGCGGCATTAACTTGAGGGTTTATGGCCAGACAAAGTATACGTCCACCAAATGCCTTCGGTCCTACATAGGACCAACTGCCCATACCCTGTAAACGGGTAGCATACTGCTGAAAGGGTGATCTTTTTTTGAGCTCCAGAAATTCTTCCCAGGCAGCGGCATATTTCTGAGTGAGGTTACTGGCATCGGGATAGCCTTTTGACTGAAACCAGGCAGAAAGTTGCTTATCTGCCCCGTTCTGTTCTTCTTCTTCATTTTCCTCTTCTTCTTCATTCTCTCTTTCCTCAGTCTCAAAGTAGCGCTCATCACGCAGCCCGCAGGAAGTAAGACAAACGGAAGTGAACTGCATAGTGGCAAGGATAAGCGCCAGGCTTAATAAACGGTTCTTCATAAATTGGATTTAAGTAGTGGTTATAGGATCGTTGGTCATACGGGGAGTTTCAGCAGTCCCCGTATGTTCAGTATTCGCTCTTTATTTGGTTATTACAAGTTTTCTATTAATAACAAGGTCCTCAGCAACCACCTGGATCAGGTAAGTGCCTTTCGGGTACTTCTCCAGGCCATTCAGCTGGATCACATTCTCACCCGGATTCAGTGCTGTTTTGATCGTCTGCATGGCACGGCCCGTCATATCCATCACTTTTATCGTGGCTGCAATATTCGCTGTACTGCTGAGATGCATACTGGTTGATGCTTGTGCGGGATTTGGCACGAGGGTTAAATTCTGTACAACATCCTCAATCCGGATTGCCCTTGTCTCACTGAACCTGGACGTAACCGGGTTAATATCTGTCAGCTTGAGCCGGTAGTAGGACTGCCCTTTGAGCGCCTGCTGATCAATGAATTCATATGTATTGCTGCCAGTATTGTTATTTCCCTTAGCATCTGCAAAACCAATATTGGTCCAGTTAACACCATCTGCACTCCGCTCAATACCGAAACCGGAAAGCTCTGATTCATTGATCGTTTTCCAGCTCAGCTTTGCCGTCCTGCGTCCAGTAGCTTTTGCATCAAAAGAAAGCAGGTTTACAGACAAGGGGAAATTATCGACCAGTACGCGATAATCCTCCACTTCACCATTATTAAAATAGCCGGTTGGATTTGACGTGGTCATACTGTTTGAGGAGGATGTTAGGCGCAGACGCAAGTAGGTATATGTTCCATTGGCGATCGTGGAACTGATACCTGACCAATGTAAATAGTGTTGCTGAACAACCGGTGAGCTGGCTATGGTAATCGGGGCAAGTGCTTCACTTGCATCGTACACCCCGTTGCCATTATAGTCAAACCAGGCAATTAATGTGGCATCCGCTCCGGTGTTATTATAAATATTTGCCTGTACAAGATAATTACCAGTGGTTTTATCAAAGACAGACACATAGGTCAATCCGTCATTATCATCCACACCATCCCCGCTGGCATCGGAAGATGTTTGCTTGTCCCATTCCCAGTCCCAATCGTTGGTAAAAACATTACCCAGGAAAAGAGCGGTATCCTTCTCGTGCAATGCAGGAGACAGTGCTACCGGATCATATGTAGAAGGCGCATCACCAAAATCTGCTTTGGGTCTGAACGCTTCCCCCGCATCTCCTGCAGGGCCGACCCAGGTTACCGATTGTGGCGAACTTAAAATCCGGCTCTTACCAGTGACTGTATTCGCAACAGTACCATTGAATACGCCGATAGAATCAGCCACCCAATAAATAGTTCCATTCCACGACTGTGCAGTCTGCGCAGGTCTGTTAGCCAAAATATTAGGTACAACTGTTGAAGTTGTCGTATTTGATTGCATGTTTATCTGCCAATACTGCCCTCGACCACTGCCAACAGCCGTGGAAGAATTGAAATCATAAATAACACCGTCTTTCAGACCAAAATCCGCATAGTCATGGATATTATTCGATCCGTTGTCAACCGGAGTCCCCCAAACCTGACAAGCCTTGGATGGAGTAATTGAATCCGAAGCAAATTCAATTCGCCAAATAACTGTCTCCCTGCCCGAATTTTTGGTCCCGCTCAACTTATAGCCTTCCACCCCGACATAAAGATCCGCATCATAAAAAGCTGCACCACCAGATTCAAGCCCGGCATGAAAAGTGGGAATATTAAAGGGGGCCGTCTTTACATCACTGATCAATGTTGAAATCGTTTCAGTATTCATATCGTACTTCTTGATATGCCGGATGGAATCAGGTGACCCCGCCGGAGTACATCTTTCCAACCCATCTACCGAATAATAAATAATTCTTTTATATGGATCATATGCGATATTATTTATCTCACGTACCCGTGGATCAGGGTCCGTAAAAATTGAAACCGCCCTTCCATTTGCCGGATTCACATAAAAAACCGTATTTAAATCATGTACCACCATTACATAGGATGGCTGACCTGTAAATGGTTGAGCTATGACATAATAATTGGTGGCAAAATTCCTGTAAACACAGGCCTGAATATCTGAAATCCAGAAATCTCCCGCTGTACCAGCAAAGACAAGGGTAATTGATGTGACTGGGCCTGCAACTGCTACATTCAGCGTTGCGTTAGATGAAGACGAAGCTATCCCTCCGGCGGGGCCTGTTCCAATATTCCCAACAATCGTCACAGTGCCGCCGACAGGCTTGGTCAAAACCGGTACTCTCGGAGTAACCCCTTCAAAAGCCGTAACTGTAACATTCTGACTCAGGTCAAGATCAAAAATAGAAAACTGAACATTTGAAACAGCAGTATCAAACGTTAATGTAATTGTACCATTCCCAGTAAAATTAATATCTGCACCAGAACCAAAGGACCCGGTTTCTCCGGTATGAGAAGTGTTATCCCCCAATATTCCGTTTGCCGGATAGTTTGAAGATATGGTGACTGCATTCGTACCTATAGCAAACCGTTGCGACTGTACCAAGTTGGCAAACAAAGTAGGCGTATTAATAAATGTCGTGTAATTAGTATTTCCATTGGTGATGAAATACTCCAGATTATCCCAATTCACATTGGCATTCGTACATTGTGCTGAAACCTGACTGGTAAATGAAGAGCAGATAAATGCCGCTGCTAACAACCGGTGGTAAAGCTTTTTCATGATACAGATTTTGGTACTGGTTTTCTGGTATTGGATTATAATTAGAAAAAACTTCGGTGTTTACTTATACGATTGAAATAATACTCTTATAACACCTAAATATTTTCCTGTGCTAAATTCAGAGTATTTACTTAAAAAGAAAACTGAAACGTAGGTTTTCACGAAGGATCAGGTACTAATCCTGAATGCGGAAAGGAGTTTTACGATATTATAAAGCAAAAGTATCGGGAAAGTACCCGGGGAGAATAAAAAAACCCGCTTTTGCGGGCTTTAAAATCAAATTATAAAAAATAAGGCATGAAATTTTATTGCAGCTTATTGAATTTACGGGTCAGTATCATTCCGTTGTATTGTACACGAAAAATATACATGCCTTCCGGGAGATTTACGGCATGGTTCAGTTCAATTGTAGTATTCCCTTTTACCAAAACCTGGCTGGCGCGGAAATGTATACGGCCATTCAGATCAATAATATCCATGACGGCCCGGGCATTGCTGGATACACTTATACCAACCGTCATACTGCTTCTGACCGGGTTCGGAAACAGGGAAATACTATCATTCGGCTTGTTAACCTGTAAAACCGGAATTACTGCAGAATAATTTACTTTACCTGAAGTCAATACCGTTTTCAACCTATAATAAAGTACCGGTAGTTGAGTGTTCAGGGACCTGTCAATTACCTGGTAGGCCTCTTCTTCATGGATGACTGATCGTGCTTCTACTCTTTGCACACTATCAAAATGCTGACGATCAGCACTTCGCTCAACAATAAAGTAAGCTGGCTGCTGACTGCATCGCACTGTCCAGTCAACCCTGACATACTGCCCATCGGCATTGGCTTCAAAGCGGGTATACTCACAATTCAGCAAATAAGGTATACAACGCCAGTCGCGCTCTGACGCACAGCCATAAGCAATAATTGTATGCTGAACCGTTGTAATTGAACCCGGGGTTGGATCACCAGACGTGGTACCACCATCGCCCATATAAGCAGAGGTTGATTCGGCGTTACTGTTGTTGTTATCAAACCGGTCATCGAGCCCATCCCCATCTGTATCCACACCGGTCAGGGTAACAAGGTCATCCACAATTCCGTTGAGGTTCAGGTCATTTCCTTCTATAATATCAATTAGTCCGTCGCCATCCGTATCACTGTCGAGGTAATCGGGTGTGCCATCCCCATCTATATCGCAAGGGTGGATGCCATCTCCGCCAAAACCAACATAATTATCATAGCGGTCATCAATTCCATCTGCATCGCTATCTGTAGCAGCCGGCAAAAGATAACCTGCTGTTGTTAATCCTTCCACATTATCCGGAATACCATCATCGTCTGAATCGATGTCATACAGATCGGCCCTGCCTGTTGCATCGCGATTCGCCAAAACCATGGATCCGAGAGCAGCCAGCACAGTGTTTCGTCCGTCAGCATTTACCGCACCATCCACCCGTCCGTCCCAGTTTGCATCCGTCAACTGGGTTTCCTTTACATCAGTAATTCCATCACCATCACTGTCCAGGTCATACGGATTGGGCTTGCTGTCATTGTCCATATTCTTATAAGGCCAGCTGTCTGCACGTCCATTGTTGTCTGCATCAGTACCGGTACGTAACAAAGCAGCAGCAGCATTTTCTGCAACTGTATCATTCCCCACATCGCCATCATAGCTATCGGTTATTCCATCGCCATCGGTATCTGTAAATACACTGACTTTAGCGCTGTTAGATGCATCGGCTCCATATACTTCAATAATATCCGGTATACCATCATTGTCACTATCCAGGTCAAGGTAATTCGGCAACCCATCCCCATCGGTATCCAGTGCACCGAGGCCTGTTGATGAACCGCTGACACCTGTATTATTGGCATCCACGTTCTGGGAAAAGCCATCATTGTCCGTATCAGTATAGTTATCAATCCGTCCGTCGCCGTTCGCATCCACCCCAAAACTCTCCACGGTATCCGGAATTCCGTCATTGTCACTATCCAGATCAAGATGGTTAGGAATGCCATCCAGGTCCTTATCCATATTATCATTCACGCCGTCGCCATTGCTGTCCACATAACCGGAAAAATCCGGATCATAAAAATTGAGGATACCATCGTTGTCACTATCAGCACTTGGATCAAAATTATCATTGAACCCATCTGCATTATTATCGGTAAAGCCCGGATACTGCGCATCATTCCAGTTGGGTGTACCATCACTGTCATGATCCTGTAGTGCCACCGGGTTATTAAGTTCGAGGTAATCGGGCAATCCGTCGTTGTCATCATCGATATCCGGACAAGCCAGAATATAGACATTCAGTTGCAATGTATCATCACAGGAACCCGGGCCATCATACCAGGCATAGATCACACGTGTTGTGGTAATTGCCACTGCCGGATCGTAAAGTGTACCTGCACCAAAGGGCATTCCGGTATAAAAACGATAGCCGCCATACCTGCCTGCGGGGAGGGTTACTGAAGAAGCCGGACAACTATTTGTCAGGATCGTATCGCCCAATGGCATACAGGAACCAGTGAGTGTTGCGGTTACCGGACCCAGTACTGTACAACCACTCACATCCACACCACTTGAATCGTACAATGAAATACCGGATAAAGCGCCGGTATAGTTGATCCGGGCACTGTTGCTGATTGTAGAAGAACAGGAAACCAGTAAGCAGGAAGAAGGCGTATAAACATCAAATTCAATATAACCGCTTGCTCCGATAGCGAGTGCACCACCGGTACTTCCATTGGCCCCTGTACCGAGTCGGAAGAGTACCCGGTTATTGGTGAAATCATACTCTGCCTGATCGTCGGACAATGCATCCGTTTTACTAACCCCATTTATTACAAGACTGCCCGGAACATAAGTGGTGCCTGTGGGGATATTATCATAAATAACCGACTGATTACTGGCGTCATTACCATTATTGTGATAGTCTACCCGGTAACGGATCACATCACCCGGCACCAGGCTGCCGCCGTTCACATCAGTAAGCGATTTCACCAGGTTGAAAGAAGGTGTGTATTGTGAAATGGCGGTGGTTGCCACCTGCAACATATAGTTTTCAGAAGGCGAACTAAAACGGATACTGGCAGAGGTCTGACTGTTTCCTAAAACCGCATTCAGTGTATTGGGCACGATCAGGATATCAGCATCATAACCTAAAGTATTATTATGAGCCGGACTCCGGGTGGTAACCACGGCTCCATATTTGGAGATCGTACTGTTCCACATATCGTTCAGGTTCGCAGTGGCATTGGGTGTAAGACTGGTGTACACACCCACCAACGGATTGGAGTTCTGTTTGAAAGAATATTCATCGGTCGATACCCTGTCCCCGTCAAATACCACGGCCCCCAGTTCACAACTCACCGGTCCGGAAGGAGGTGTAAGGAAACCATCTATCGGGATATGCAGGGCCGGGTCGCCGCCATTCATGATGGCTGAGCCATCGAATATGGTAAGGTTACGCAGAATGGTTGAAGGGTCAGAATAGGCAATAACAATTGTCCAGCCACCTGCTGCATTCACAATACCGGCCGGGCTGCAGACATTCGCAACGGTGTATGTACCATCAGGACTGGTTGTATTCATCAATGCGGTGATATCAACAAAGCAACGGTACCCAGTATGCGGTAATCCGGGAACAAGTGTGTTGTTATGATAATCCGTTTGCGTAGATACCAGATCTGTATACGTTGACGAACCGGGCAGTTTCAGTTTGACGTTAGTTTCATTGGTAATCCAGGACACATTGATACCATCTGTACCCTGTGTAGCACCCCAGTAAAGACCGGCGAAGAGGACTTGCGAACAGGATGGCAGACTCAGATCGGCAGAGGAACTGTTGAAGATCACGCCATCGGTGCAGGCCAGTTGCAGGTTGAATGACAGATCGGAACTGCTTGCATTCGCCTGGTGAATTTCTACCGCAATGGTATTATTGCCCGTAGCAAAATAGGTATTTGCAATACTGAATGTAATAACAGCGTCTTCAATAGCAGAAGACGCCAGGGTATTGTATGCCACTGCGCCGGCAGGCATATTATTGCGGGCCACTTCCACACCGTTCACATAAACCACATAGCCGTCGTCACGTTCCACACTGAACTGGTAGGATGTATAAGCCGTGGGAGACGGAATATTAATTGTTTTACGGAAATAACTGGTCAGGTATTTATTACCTGTAGGCAGGCAAAGTGTACCTCCACCGCCGGAGGGGATACAGGTGGTTTCATCTCCATCGCCATACCCCAGTTCGCCGTTTCCGGATGACCAGGCTGCGTCGTTATAACCAAGGTCTTTCCAGCTACCAGCAGGGGCTGCTCCTGCAGAATAATATTTCCAGGATGAACCAAATGGGATCAGCGTATCTGCATCAATATTGATATTGGCCCCGGTATTCCCGTTATTTACTGCAGAACCACCAGGAGGCGCTTCGGTCGTAGAAACCCCGGAAGAAGTGATGATATTATTGGCAACAAATGTGATATTACCGTTCACCGATGAATTAGAATACCGGGGTGTGAACGTTCTCAATACCTGGGCATTTATCCGGGTACTGATGAAACCAGTCAGCAGAAATAATATGATCAGCTTAAACTTCATTTCGTTTTATTGCACTACTGCTTTTTGTTGAACCGCTTCTCCGCGACTGTTTCGTAACTCACATATATACCATCCGGATTTAAGTTCTATTACTTTCCGGGTTGTTCCTTTTTGCAATGACAGATCTGTCTGACTGACTTTTACCCCATTGACAGTGTAGATCGTCAGGCTATACTGATCATCGGTAGCTGTACTGCAATCCAAAACAATACTACTCGTCACCCCTGTCCGTATTTCAAGGTCAAAGCCTGTATGTGTGTTACCATTGAGTTTCCTGATGCCGAAATAAGTCTGTGCGGTACCGGCACCTGTTGCAGAAAGCCGGTAAAAAACGGTGCCCGGAACCGGTTGGTGGTCGGTGTAACTATATTGCTGCTCACCAGAACCTGGAAACACATCAACGGTACCCAGTATCACAAAGTCACGGCCATTGAGCGAACGCTCTATTAAGAATTGCGCTGCCGTCTGATCCGCAACAATGGTCCAGTTCAGTTGAACAACTGCATCCATCCGTCTGACATCGAAGGTTTTCAGTAAAACTGGCAGAGTACTGGAGGTTGTTACATTGAACTGATCAGTGATGCAACCATACTCATCTTCCACCGTATAATTGGTTACTGCATTAATGGGCGGGGTTACACTTATGGAACGGGTGGTAGCGGCGGTACTCCAGCTGTAGTTTCCCGGCCAGGATGCAGTCAATGTTTTTGAACTGCCATTGGAAATGGTATAATTCGTTGTTTTGTTTACATCCTTGATAATAGTGAACTGATCAAAAATGGTTCCGTTACGACGGAGCATCTTTGCATCAAGCCGATTATCCTCCACTTCAAAATAAAAAACACCACCATCATTCAGGGCATAAGGCATTGGCCCGGTACCAAAGCCGGTATTCATAGTACCACTGGCCCCTGCTGATCCGGATACCACGTATACGGTACCATGATTGGCGGGTGCAGAATTATAAACATACGGACAGGTTGCACTACTGGTATAGGTTGCACTGGAATTACTCACTGCATGCGTACCTGCGTTGAAAGAAGCCCAGGATCCGGTATAGTTTTTAATAAGATAGCCCCGTTCATAGTTATGACTGTGTCCACAAACGATCATATCCACACCGCGGGTTTCGAGAAAACTGATAAAGTTCTGCCGGATATTCACAAGGTCTGACTCCGAATCGGAGTTGTGACTGCCCTTTGTATAGGGCGGGTGATGCCAGTAGGCGATTGTCCATTTTTTTGTGTTCGCGGCAAGATCATTGGTCAGCCATGTTTTCAGGGCGCTGCCACCAGCTGTTTCAATACTGGTGCCATCGCTTTCGGTACCATAGGAGTCAAGTGAAAGAAAATGAATATTACCGATGTCAAAAGAATAAAAATTCTGTTTGTTAGACGCTACACCACCAGATTCACCGGATTGGGGTACAGTAAAACTGTTGTGATAAGCCATGTTCCGCAAAGCCTTATTCGCCGCACTGTTACCATAGTCATGATTGCCCGGAGCAGGATAAAGCTTATGGTTTTTCAACATGTTACTGCCATAGATATTAAAGAAGTTGGCCGTGAATTCTGCATCCGTTCCTGAGTTATACGCATTATCGCCCAATAATAACCATGCATCGGCTGCGTCAATGCTATTGGTTGTGAGATAGTCCAGATAGCTGGCCAGGCTTTCGTCCTGGTAGGCAACATTACCCCGTCCACAATCCCCAAAGGCGATCACCCGGATCTTACGGGTCGTATTGAATGCCGGCAAGGTTGTAAAAAACTGATTGGCATCCGGCAACTGTGAATCGGTTGAGTTACCTATACGATAATAATATTTGGTATCTGTTGACAAACCAGTTACCCGAACAACATGCTCTGTTACTGAACTGGCATCATTCACCACTATCGGATAGCTGCCATAGCTTGTTCCTACTTCTACTTTGGAATTCTGTGCAGTTGCTGTTCTCCAGCGGATGGTTATTCCATCCTGACTACCTGATTGCAGGTAAGGGCCGCGGCTCAGTCCGGCTGAAAAAGCATCATTGGCCAGCAATTGCAGGTTGAATGAAATATCGCTGCTGGTTGAAACAGGTGGTGAACCGGACACGGATGCCTGATGCATTTCCACCGCAATTGTATTGTTACCTGATACAAAAGCGGACGTAGCAACTGTAAAACTGATGATCCCATCTTCAACTGCTGTCGTTGCGGATGTACCATAGCTGACAGCACCGGCTGCAATATTATTGCGTGATACTTCCACCCCGTTCACATACACCACAAAACCATCATCCCGGTCAATATTAAAACTGAAATTGGTATAAATTGCCGGATCCGGAATATTAATCACTTTTCGGAAATAGTAAGCAGGCCATTTATTACCAGTTGGAGTACAAAGTGTACCAGCTACAGGGCTGGCCGCCGGAATACAGGTAGATTCATCTCCATCTCCATAACCCAATTCACCGGTACCAGATGGCCATGCACTATCATCGAAACCGGTCGTATGCCAGTTGGCCGGATAATTTGCCTGGCTATTTGCCCAGTATTTCCAGCTACTGCCATAGGGAATAACAGTGAGCTGAGCACCAGCTATTTCATGGAGTAGAAAAAAAAGGAGGCAGAGTGAAAGGGATTTAATGTAAAATGGTATGGCTTTCATAGGTAACGGGTATAACTTTTGCAACTATAAAATTCGCTCAATAAAGCGGCAATAACAATCGGTATTAATACTGTATTTACTTAAGCAAAAGGCAAACAGGTACTACACAATTACCCTTAATCCTACACTCCCATCCGTAACCCTGAATGGCAAAAAAGAAGCGAACGATTTACAGCTGCCTTCAAATCCCGGAGCACTCATTTTAAAATAAGTGATTGACTTCAATCCTTTTAAAAATCGTACTTTTAACCCCTAAGTACTGTTAACCATGAATACGAATAAACCTGTCATCGGTATTTCCTGCGGCGATGTGAACGGCATCGGGACCGAACTGATCATCAAGACCTTTTCCGATAACCGGATCCTGGAACATTGCACACCGGTGATCTTTGCCTCCAATAAACTGATCAATTTTTACCGGAAAACGATGCCGGAGCTGAACCTGAATTACAGCAGTACTAAGGAATTCAACCGGATTAACCACAAACAGGTGAACCTGTTCAACTGCTGGGAGGAAGAGATCCAGGTAACGCCCGGTCAGCTCACCGAAACCGGTGGTAAGTATGCGATCCTGTCTTTACAGACCGCAGTAGCTGCCCTGAAACAAAAACATATCGATGGTCTCGTTACCGCGCCGATCCATAAAAAGAATATTCAATCTGCCGAGTTTAATTTTACCGGACATACTCCCTATCTCAAAGAAATGTTCGGGGTAAAAGATGTGGTGATGATGCTCTGTGCCGGTGATTTCCGGGTGGCCCTGGTAACCGAACATGTGCCTGTTGGTGAAGTAGCACAGTATATCACAAAAGAAAAAATCCTGAGTAAACTGGCTCTGATCAACCAGAGTTTGCAAAAGGACTTCGGGATTGAAAAGCCGAAAATTGCGGTACTCGGACTCAATCCGCATGCCGGAGATGAAGGATTGATCGGTAAAGAAGAAGAGTCGATTATCAAACCTGCGATCAAAGAAGCCAAGAATAATAATATGCTGGTAGTAGGGCCCTATAGTGCCGATGCCTTTTTTGCCCGCCGCAGTTTTGAGCGCTTTGATGCAGTACTGGCTATGTATCACGACCAGGGACTGATTCCCTTTAAAACGCTGGCTACCGGCGAAGGAGTGAACTTTACGGCCGGATTGCCTGCTGTTCGTACATCCCCCGACCATGGAGTGGCATTTGATATTGCCGGAAAAGATAAAGCTGATCCATCCTCGTTCATGACGGCCATATTTGAATGTATCGATATCATTAACCGGAGGAACGGTTATCACGAAAGCCGGAAAAATCCGTTACGCAAGATGACCCCGTCCATTCTGGCCAATGCCAAGGACGAGATCATTGAAGAGTAGGTTTAGTTAAAGGCTGAATCCGGCACCCCTTTGTTGATCTCATAGGAGGAATAATCGATTTCGACCTTCCCCTTCTGATTTTTTGTATCTCTTGGCTGGCCCTTGCCGGTGCCATTGTCGTAATCTATGGTCACCCCTTTGGGTAATTTATAATCACGGGTATTAAAGCTCAGTTCCACTTTATCCGGCAAGCCCCATTCCGCGTATTTTTTATAGGTCATCAGTAATTCATACGTGCCGTTTTCACGTGTGCTGATTACCGATTTGATCATCAGTAAACGGGCTTCATCAATATAGAGTGTGGCGCGGGTAATATTCTCCTCATCACTCAGTGGAAAGATCTTGATCACTTTGCAGTTGATGCCCGCCACTTTTTCCGTACCTGATTCCACGGCCTCAAAATTGGAAAGACCCAGTACATTGTTCATATTCACATTTGCCGATCCTTTAGGAATAAACGACACGCCATTTTCATTCTTGATCTTTAGTTTATCAGGCTTCTTATAGTAGACCTTGATATTGGCAATCGGCGCTTTGATAAAGATCACATTGGTCTTCATCTTGCCGGTGGCCGTATAATCATTCACTTTATCATACTTGGCTTTTACTTTCTGCAACAGTTCCTTGGCAGCTTGTGCCGGCAGTTGTGTGCAGAACAGTGAAAAAGCAAAAAAGAACAGGAGACGTTGTTTCATAAAACGGTATTAACTGAGAATATCTTTTTTATTGAAGCCGCGGATACTGATCGTAAGGAACAGAACAATATAACCGAGGAGGATGAGTCCGCTGCGAACGAGGGCAGCCGGGTTTTCAATCGAGCCCGGAATAGTAGCCCCTTCCGCATTTTTTTCTACATAAAAGAATCCCTTCCAGCCCAGCATGTGGGTGGTGAAGGACCAGGGATTGATGGTTTGTTCAAATACCGGCACCTGCAATTGCTGTACAATGGTGAATACGATAACTACACAAACGGTGGCCACAATCGGACCGAGTGAGTTTTCCGAAAACACGGAGAACATCAGGGCCATGGCAGCGATGGTGGTCAATGCGAGTGCGGCAAAAACAAAAGCCGCAAAGAAACGCCAGATCACATCTCCTGATTTCATGATATGCATATCGGTTTCTTTAAATACCACCAGGTCTTCGGTACCAAAGATGATCATACTTCCAAGGAGTGCGAAAAAGGCCATGCATATCAATAACAAAATCACATAAATAGTACTGGCCCAGAATTTAGCCATGATCAGTTGAGTACGGGTAACAGGTTTGCCGGCCAGCAGGCGGAGTGTGCCGAGATTTGCTTCTCCGGAAATCATGTCACCGGCAATCAGGGCCACCAGCAGGGGCACATGGATCAGGATCATGTGCAAAACGGCCACACATACAAAGTAACCATTCAGTATTTTATCAAAGGGAATATCAAATGTATCGGCCTGGCTGTCGGTATAAAATTCCACAAAATCCTTTCCGTTTACTTTCAAGGCAAACTGTACCAGTAAGATGATCACTGCAATGGCCCCGAACGCAATGAAAGTGCGCGGGCGCTTGAAGATCTTGTACAATTCTATTTTAAGCAGTTCGATAAACATCTACACTTTGGTTAAGGATAAGAAATAGTCTTCCAGCGAATTTAAAGGACGCAGACTTTGCACCGGTATACCTTTTTCCACGAGGTATTTATTCAATGCAGGTATTTCGTTGCGATTACATTCAAGTCTGACCGTACCTTTTACCGGTTCTTTCAGGTGGCGTTGCCAGGGACCTGACTTGAATTCAGCAATCGCTGAATTTATATCCGGTGTGAGGAGTTCCACCATTGTCTTTTCAGGATCGAGGAGTTCACTCACTTTTCCTTCCACCACTTTTTCTCCTTTATGAATGATCAGCATGTGATCGGCCACCATTTCCATTTCGCTGAGGAGGTGAGAGGATACCAGCAAGGTTTTGTGCAGGTCGCGGCTCAGGTGAAGGATGAGCTGACGCATGTCGGCAATCCCCTGCGGGTCCAGACCATTGGTAGGTTCGTCGAGAATGATCAGCCCGGGGTTATGTACCAGGGCACAAGCCAGTCCCAACCGTTGTTTCATACCTTGTGAGTAGGTCTTTACTTTACTGTCGGCACGACCGGCCAGTCCCACCAGTGAAAGCTGATCCATAATCTGCTTCTCAGAGGCCTTAACACCACTCAAGCGTGAAAAGATGCGGACATTCTCTTTAGCCGTAAGGTATTTATAGAGATCGGGCTTTTCAATGATGGCACCGGTCTGGCGGAGAATTTCCTTCCGGTGTTTGCGCAGGTTCATTCCGAAGATTTCAATCTCACCGCCGGTAGGTTCGATCAGGGTCATCAGCATCCGGATGGTCGTGGATTTTCCGGCACCGTTCTGTCCGAGGAAGCCATAGACCTGCCCCTCTCCCACGCTAAATGAAAGTTGCTGTACTGCTTTCAGCTCACCAAAATGCTTACTTAGGTCTTTGACCCGGATTACATCGCTCATTCGGGATAGTTAACGGACAAATGTATTAAAGGTTCGTCCCTGTTAATGAAGTATTTACCTATTTGTCTAAAAAAATTATCTAAAAATACTTGCAATTATTACGTACAAGGATTAGGTTTGTTTGCGATTCGGAAAACCACATTTAACCACGTAAAACTACGATATTCGTCCGTACCCGGGCCACCATCCGCTCCACCTTCCGGGAAGGCCGTTTAAAGCAAGTCTGCTGGTAAATCTGCCGAAGCATCCAATATTTCTGTGGGCTAACAAATGAAATTAAAAGCCTGAGAAATGTCTATTAAATTTTTATCCGTTTTTGCCCTTTTCCTGCAGCTGTCCACCGCGGCACAGGATCAATCCCTGCATGTATCCCCTTTTACAAGCACCACCACCGTTGCAACGGTTCCGGCCATTGTGGAACTGAAAGCTGTTGTAAACAATCAGAAGGTTCAGCTGAACTGGAAAACAGAAGAGAATCAGCAGGTCAACCTTTTTGAAGTGGAGAAAAGCACGGATGGCAAAAACTTCAGTATGGCCGCCCTGGTATTCAGTACGGATAAGACAGATGCTGAAGAGTATTTCTTTTTTGAAAAAAATACCGGGAAGAAGACGGTGTACCGGGTAAAAATTATCAGTAAGGACAAACAGGTATATTATTCAGCCCCGGTAACAGCGGGCTAAAGAATGCTGCATTCAACCATTAACTGCATACCATGAAACAAAAAATCAATAACGCCTTAAAAGAGCAAACCGACCGTTTGAAAAAAGCGGTAGAGCGTATGCTGAATATCCCCGCAAAAAAAGCTCCGGCCTATGTGTTGCAACCTGTCCGGAATCAACACCGGTTTCCCCGGTGATAAATCTTTCATACACTTAGAGTATCCAAAAGAGATGAGGCCCTTTTTCTAAAGGGCCTTCTCATTTTTAATGAGTAATGAATAATCAGTAATGAGTAAGAGTGGAAAAATCTTTACAGATTTGAAACTGTCTCTAAACTGTCGCGTATTTACCCGAGCTACTCATTACTGATTACTCATTACTCATTCCTTCCCCCCAGATACCCCTGCAAACTCGCTACATACTCTTCAAAAGCCGCAATACCGGCCGGGGTGATATGACATAAGGTCTGCGGGTAGTTGTCGCGGAATTGTTTGACGACTTCGATATAGCCGGCTTCTTTCAGTTTCTGGATCTGTACACTGAGGTTGCCGGCCGTGGCATTGGTTTTCTCTTTGATAAAAGTGAACTCCGCTTCCTTCACACTGATGAGGAGTGACATTACCGCCAGGCGCAGCTGCGAATGTAATATGGGATTGAGGTCTTTAAACATGCTGTGCCCCCAACTCTTTTTTGGCTTTACGATAATCCTTTTCCAGTATGACCCCGGGAATAAACCAGGCAAAAAGGGCGGAAATGGCTGTCAGGATCAGGTCGATTTTTACAGGCGTGTATACAGCCGCCAGGCAACTGATCCAGCAAATAATTCCACCCAGAATCATAGGTTTGAATTTCATGCTAACCCCGGTGACAAAAGTGGGCAGCCCGTAAAGCATCAGGAAAAAAGAACCCATGTATTCATACAAAATGTATAACAGGTTCTTACCGGTTGCCAGTTCCACACTGTCTTTCATCGGCCGCAGTTCTGCAAACAGTACATTCATGATAAATGAAAGCAGGAAAATGCTGATGCCGAATGCCAGCCAGGTATTGTCAATAAAACTATCCTTATAGCCTGTCACCCTGCTCTCTTTCTTTTGTTTAATAGAAAAGTAAATGGTAGGCGCTATCGCGATGACAGTAAGTATGTAAATATCAAATGGCAATCTGAATTCAAAATGAATCTCGGCCAGTTTTACGATGGAGCATATCATAATCACCAATCCCCACATTATAGAGGTGAGACCTGTGCTGTGATTCACATCCTTGGCACGGTTGATCATAGACGTGATCAGCGCCAGGCTCTCCTGTTCGGTCATGGGCTTTTCGGCTTCTTTCATAACTGCAGTTTTGTGCTGGTTAATTATTTACATCCTTCTGCTTCTCTCTGACAAACCTGAAGGCCCCAGTTAGGATGGATATCACTGGCCGGTTTGAAAGCTGCATAAAGCTCAAGGGCTTTGTCAAAGATTGGTTTGGCTGTACCACAACCGCCGCCAAATTGTTCGGGTGTATTTTTAAGTGAAACCCCGCTGAAATAATGCGGACGCGGATTGGTTGGATCCTGGGTCATTGCATCCTGGGTGTACTGTTGCACTTTGGGGCCATACTGCTGCCAGCGCTGCATGGGATTCACCAGCATCCGCAGGGATGTGTTCATGGCCTTCAGCAGGCTCAGTTCACTGTTTTTGGGTTGCAATGCTTCTGCTTTAGCGATCAGCTGGTCCACTTTATCGGCTATGATATCGTTATTGGCCACTTCGTTTTTAACATAGGCGAGTGTCACCTGGCAATAAGCCGCATAATAGTAAGGCAGCCACTGGGTCTTTTCTGCATCGCCGATCCGCTCAAAGGTAGCGGCGATATCGTTCAGCCGGTTCATTTCATTGGATTTGAAGATACTGTCGATTTCTGCGATATTCTTTTTCATAGCACCGGTGAATTTTTCACTTTGAGCAAATACCGGTTGTAAAAAAAGGGCTGTCAATGCCAGGAAGAGTAACTTTTTCATATTGATTACTTTTTAGGTTTTATAGTTAACTATTAAAGTCCGTTGTCAATTACTTCATTGGTGCGGTCGATTCCAAAACTGATAAAGGCGCCGATGTACACGAACATCCTCGAAGTAGGCAGGATCGGTTCTTTCCGCATTCCGTTATACGAGTACTGGTAACCGTAAGTTTGTTTGATATTGAAGATATTGCTCACCTGCAGTACATACACTGCAAAGGATTTAGCGTCTTTCTTCCCGATCGTCGGCAGGTAATTCAGGGCAAAACTCACATTGTGAAAATCCGGAATAGTGCCCCGGTCGGTGAATTTGTAGGCATTGCCTTCGTAGCTGATATTATAATAGGGTCGTCCGCTACTGTACGTGTATGACATATTGAACTGGGTCTTGATCTTCTGTACAAATTTTTTGGTAACAATAGAGCCATTGTGTTTGGCAGCGAAATTGGGCGTGATCGCGAACGGGAAGTTCAGAAAATCGCGTTTGGTATCGAGGAAGGAATACGTGATCCAGTAATCGAAGTTCTTAATAGTCTTTTTATCGCGCCAGAAAAACTCGATCCCTTTTGCATCACCAAATCCATTGGTACTGACCGCCGCTTCGGTGAAGCCCACAAAATCGGTCTTGATGAGGTTATGGTATTTTTTATAAAACACTTCAGCACGGAAAGATTGCTGATTCAGTACTTTCTGATATTGCAGGATATAGTGCGCTGCCTTCATGAAGGATAAATCATTGGGCGAAGGCAGGTAACGGCGTTCGGGATTCTGATAAAAGACCCCATAGGCCAGGGATGCCTGACTGCCTTTACCAAGTTTATACGCCAGCGATGCGCGGGGCGCCAGATTAAATTTACCGAGGTACTGTGAATGTTCCATCCGGAGCCCACCTTTCAGGGCCAGGTCGTTGGTGACATATACATCGGATTCAGCAAACAAAGAGCTGATGGATTCCCTGAGTCCACCGGGATAGTTCTGATTGTTGAATGCCGTATATACTGATTTGTCTTTACTGAAATTATATTCCGAACCAAAGCGGATACCGCTGAGTCCTTTAAACCTCTTTTCGAGCACCAGTTTGGCGTTGAAGTAATTCCCTTTATTATCCAGTTGAAAGGTTTTGGCTTCGAGTCCGGATAATTGTACTTCATTGCCGGCATTGTTTTGCATAGCACTGCGGATATCATCCTGGTTATTGGTGTACGAAAGACCTGCATTGATCCGCCATTTTTTCGGAAGATTCTCCCGCCAGGAAAGATTATGAAAATGATTGGTATTGCTGATGGCAAACTCATCACGGTAGCCCAGTGAATCAATACTGTTCACTGTAAAAGCAAGTTTATTGCTGCTGAAGTAACCATAGTATTTCAGGAAACCGGTCTTTGAGGTCTTGATCCGGAAATTGGCATCGGCATTATGGTAATTGGGAACAGTGGAATAATCCTGTCGCTGTTTGATCACCGCAAATGCGGGCGCCAGGTTGGTATAGGAATAGCTCGCACCGAAAGAGGATTTATTATTTTTTGACAGATGCTGGTATCCGGCACTGCCGCCGATCACACTCAATCCGAGATTGGCTGATGTACGTTCAGGCAGATCGATTGACTCAAGTATCAGTGCGGAGGATAAGGCCTGACCATATAAAGCGGAATAACCTCCGGTGCTGAAGACCGTACCTTTAAAAATAAAGGGAGAGAAGCGACCAAACTGGGCAATATTGGGCACACTGCTGAAGAAGAAATTATTCACGAGGGTGCCATCGATAAAGGTCTTGGTCTCGGCGGCGGTACCTCCTCTTACAAACAATCCTTCACTCTCTCCTACCTGTTGGGCACCGGGCAGTGTTTTTAAGGCCTGGGTAATATCGCCATTTGCACTCGCGGTGGTCACGATATCGATCGGATCGAGTACCGCGGCGGCTCTTTTGCGATCGCTGGCTTCAAAAGTACCTGCTGACAATACTACGGCAGTGAGCTCGCTGATTTCCTGCCGGATTACTACATCCACTGTAAGTGTGGCGCCTTCAAGTTTTATAGATTGTTCTGCTGTTTTGTAACCAATACTGGTCACCTGTAATACCTGTTGACCTCTCTCAGTTGTCTTAAATGAATAGCGTCCGGCCGAATCGGAGGTTGTTCCATCGTAGCTGTCTTTTATGGATATACTGGCTCCGGCTACCGGGTTGTTTTTATTGTCTTTTATCACGCCTTTGATAGTTACTTGTGATAGTACCGGAAGGCCGGTAATAACAAGGACAAGGGTGAAGAGCAGGTTAAGGTTTCCGCGTCTCATATTCTTGATTTGAAGACAAACGTAAAGTAGTTTATAATATAAACCAAATATTTTTTACAAAAAAGAACCGTCCCGCTTTTGGCAGGACGGTCGGAACCCCTATGAAAAATATTGTTTATTAATGTTTTACGATCTTCTGCTGGGCTGTTTGGCCATCACAGCTAACCCGCACAATGTAGAAACCGGGAGCCAGGTTGCTGGTGTTGATTGTCTCTGTCTGGTTGCAGCCGGTAGTGGCTTTGCGGCTGGCGATCTGTCCATTCGCATTGAACAGTTCGAAAACAGTCTGCTTATTCTGCCAGTTGTTGGGTACAGTTACCCGCAGTTCATTCATGACCGGATTGGGATAGGTCAGCAGGCTGATACTGTTGGCCTGATCTTTTGCCAGACGGATGATGCGTGTTTCTGAGATTTCACTTTTGCCATCAATATCCACTGAACGGAGACGGTAGTAAACCACTGGTACCTGGAAGGAGGCCACATTATCACTATAAGCATAGTTGGCTTTTGTATCGGCTGCACCATATGAAAACACCATCGCAGCCTGGGAGAAATTAACACCATCCGTACTGCGCTCGAGTTCAAAATGACTCACGTTGATCTCAGAAGCAGTTTCCCATTTCAGGTTTACTTTATCCTTAGCTAAAGAGGCGTTGAAAGCCGTCAGCTTAACTGGCAGTGTGCTAATCGGAGCGATGTAAGCAAAATTTTTGAACCATACAGAATACATACGGTTGGCATTGCTGGCAGAACCGGTAGTGGTTACACCGAGGCGGATCACCATCGTACTTGTATTAGTATACTTAACGGTTGTCATGACATCAGTAGCAGCAGTATCAATATTGTTACGGTCAGACTGTGAGCCCAGGAACTGTTTACCATTCAGTAAAGGCAGATTCAGTGTACCCAACAGATTTGCTACAGTCAGCTGAGAATTATTCTCCAAAGTATATGATGCACCACCATAGAAGGCATCCCACTCACGCAGGCGGCTGCCATTGCCATCAATATCCAGACCGGTTACATGAAACTCACTCATTTGTGCAGGAAGCTTTGTACCCTTGTTTACAAACTGAAACTGGAACTCGATCCACCATGAACCCGCACTGTTGATATTTCCATTGTTGTAACGGATTTGCGGTTGAAAAGCCTTATTAAAACCATTTCCGGTCAGATCCAGATTGTTGATCACTACCTGCGATGAAGAACGTCCTGTGATGGTCATTATAGCATCCATCTGAGGAGTCACATTCGAGAACCGGTATTCTGCTCCATTGGCTGTACCAGTTGCGACTGAAGTAGGCTCAAGGGCAGGATTCTCAAATGTCATTTCACCGATTGCTTGTGAGGTTTGGGCGGAAGCAGTTGCGGTAGCTGCAGAAATAACAGTCAGCACCAGGAACTGACGGATAGCACGGTTAATGTGTAAAGTTGTTTTCATTGCTCAGGGGTTACAGATTATTAAAGGGTAAGAACCGGATAATCTCAGATCGCAATGAAACCCGTAAAAAGAAGTTGAAACGTACCGGGAGTAATATCCCGTTTAAGAAGAAGTAGTTTCAGGGTCGGATTTCGATTGTTTTCTTAGGATTTGTTCGATTCTGATACAAACATAATACGCAGTTTTTTTACTTGCAAGTATTTCACGCATTTTTTCGTAAAAAATACCGTAAATGCTGTAGTAATATTACTAAGTAATAAATTAATCTGTTGATTATCAATATATAAAGAAAATAAAGTTTAATCCGGGAAGTAGAAAAAATAATCATTTTCCCCGGAATTCTCCGTGGATATACTTCGTCGGACTACGTGAATTTCCGAACCGCTACGGATAAATCCACGGGATACAGCTGCAGTAAATGAAAAAGGGCTGTACAATCTGTACAACCCTTTTATACGTTTATCCAGTACTATTTTACTTCATCACTTCGAGCCGGCTGGTTTCGCTGTATCCGGCAGCAGGGGCCTTTAACTGAAGGATATACTGGCCGTTTGCCAAACCATTCAACTTCAGTTGTTCTGTTTGTCCGGCCGCTGCCAGGTAAACACGGGTTACCTGTTGACCATTCAGCGCATAAACCGTTATCGTAACACCTTTCCCAACGATCTGTTCAGGTAAACGTACATACACCAATCCGTTGACACTAGGGTTGGGATAAACGAGGAGCGAGTTGCCTTTTTGCAGATATACACTCCTCACTTCGGTGAATTTGTAAGAAGCATCTGCATCCACCACTCTGATACGGTAAAAGTTGGCTCCTTTTATGGGTGAAAGGTGCAGGTAACTATACTGCTCAGCCCCCGTTGCCGCTACACTACCTAATACAGTCCAGTTGCTGGCATCCGAACTATACTCCACGATATAGGCGGCCACCAGTTGTTCTTCTGATACTTTCCATTTGAGCTGTACCGTTTGACCGGCAGGCACTGCCGTAAATGCCTGAATAAATACAGGAAGTGTTACGGCATTGAGCAGGCCACCATCAAAAGTGAGATTAGTAGTGGTAGTGCTTACTGTAATTCCAGGGATGGTAGCTCCGGATACATCGCTGTCCGCTGCATCATCACCGCCAGCGTCCGCTGTGGTAAATGTGACAGCAGCAGGCAGGTTGGTAAACTGCATACTGTAAGTGCCGGGGGCTACATTAGGGAACTGGTACCAGCCCTGAGCATCTGTTATGGTCGCCGCTACTGCCACGCCAAGGTTATTAAACAAGGTAATCAGCACACCGGCAAAGCCGCGCTCATCCGGATCCTGAATACCGTTGCCATTTGAATCGGACCAGATATAGTTACCAATTACAGCTCTGGGTTTAAATAATCCGGCATCAGCAGAAAGGTCCGTTTCACCGGCACTCAGTGTAATGGTTCCTGTAAGACCTGTCGCCGGGTTGGCATCGCTGTCGAGTGCATCATCGCCACCTGCATCATTGGCAGTGAATACAAGTCCGGCTGGCAGGGTACCGAACTCCAACTGATAATCGCCAGGCAGCAGATTACCAAAAC
Organism: Bacteroidota bacterium; assembly: GCA_029561255.1. Classification (GTDB taxonomy): domain Bacteria; phylum Bacteroidota; class Bacteroidia; order Chitinophagales; family Chitinophagaceae; genus JJ008. The sequence goes on from JAKQJH010000383.1 coordinate 29,681, forward strand.
GGTATTCACCATTCTGGTCGGTGATCATACTCGCTACCGGTAAGGCATCATCGCTGTTACCGGCAATACCATCGGGACCGAATCCGGGACGATACACGGTAACGGTAACTCCCGGAACCGGAGGTTCTGAGCCATCATTATCCTGGATACCATTCCCATCTGTATCAAGCCAAACATAATTTCCAATGACGGCCCTTGTACTGATGAGACCGGCATCCAGTGTACGGTCATTACGGTTACCAGCATTGAGAGTCACAGTCGTTGTGCGTCCTGTAGCGCGGTTGGCATCACTTCCCGTTGCATCATTAGTAGCGGAAGGAGTACTGAAATCAAATCCTGCAGGCAGATTCGTAAAGCCCACGCTATAACTTCCATCAGCAAGACCGCTGAAAAGGTATTCACCATTTTCATTCGTAACGGTTGTTGCCACCGCTGTACCGCTTCCGTTGTATAAAGTAACCAGTATACCGGTCATCCCCTGTTCACCAGCTTGTAATCCGTCATTATTGGCATCAAACCATACCAGGTTGCCCAATGAGTTGGTACCTGCGGGAGGCACAAGTCCTAGATCCACTGACATATTATCCTCCCCTTCTGTGAGACTCAATACGGCCGTTCTCGAAGCACCGGCAGGTGCTCCACCTGTACCAATGGCACCACCATCGCTGTCACGGGTATCATCAGCACCGGCATTTTGTGTAGTTGCAGTATAAGAGGCCGGCAATGTGCTGAATTGAACAGCATAATTACCCGCAGGCAGATCGGTAAAAATATATTCTCCTTTTGCATTGGTGATCGTGCTGCGGGTACTGCCATCGTCCCCGTTACCCACAATACCATCCGCTCCAGCATCCAGCAGACTGACTGTTACACCGGGCACGCCTGTTTCACCGGCATCCTGCACACCGGACGTTCCGCCTGTAATATCATACCATACTTTATTTCCTATGGAACCAAGTCCTGCTGCAATACCTGCATATAAACCGGCATCCACATCTGTTTCATTTTCGCCTGCACTGAGGCTGATCAGCGCTGTTCTACCCGTTCCGGGGTTTACATCACTGTTCGTGGCATTTGCATCATCGGTAGACCAGATGGGAATAAAGCTATAACCTGCAGGAAGATTGCTGAAACCAACACTATAACTTCCGGCAGCAAGTTGTACAAACTGATAATTGCCGTTTGCATCTGTCGTAGTACTTGCAACTGCTGTACCGCTGCTATTATACAAAGTAACGGTAACACCAGCGATGCCTGGCTCGGTGGCATCCTGTACACCATCCGCATCGGCATCAAACCAGACTTTATCACCAATCCTTGAAGTTCCGGCAGGAGAAGACAGCACAAGTCCCGCATCGAGTGAGAGATTGCGCTGACCGGGAAGTAATCGATAAGCAATGGTACGCCCTGTTGTGGCATCGGCATCACTATCAACTGCATCATCGGCACCCTGATCGGCAGTAGTACGGGTATAGCCGGCAGGCAACACAAACTCCACCTGGTACAGACTGCCCGTACTTACGGCGGCAGTAAGATTGTTAAAAATATAATGCCCGTATGCGTCCGAAACAGTTGTACTGAATGGCGTGGCAGCTTCAGCTCCACTGATCGATCCGTCGCCATTACTATCACGGTAAAGATTAACCGTAACTCCGGCAATTCCGGGTTCAGTGGCATCCTGTACTCCGGCCGTACCACCCGGGATATCCAGCCAAACACGGTCGCCGATAACGGCACTGGCTGCGGGTTGAGTAACAAAACCAGCATCGATTCCTTTTACCTGGCTGCCGGCGGTTCCACTACTCACCAGTCCGGTTTTTCCGGTACTGCTACTAAAATCACTGTTAACGGTATTATTCGCCCCGGTTGTTCCGCTGCTGCTGGTCAGCAACAGGCCTGCAGGCTGTGTGATACCCAGTACATAATCAGTAGAAGCGGGAAGGCCTGTAAAGTTAAACTGACCATTTGCATCGGAAACAGTTGTTGCAATAACAGTTACCCCGTCTGAAGCATAAAGCGTAATGGTCACACCACTAAGACCGGGCTCAGTCCCGTTCTGAGAACCATTTCCATCGAGGTCGAGCCAGATACGATCTCCGATACTATTGGTCAGCGAAGGTGTATAAATAATACCTGCATCAATCTGTTGTTGATTTTCAGCAGCAGATAAGGTAATCGCAGTAGTCTTTCCGGTGCTGCTGCTCACATCACTGTTGGTGCCATCTGCTTCGCTGGTACCTGTGCTGCTGGTAAACTGGTAATTCACCGGTAAGGTTACACCAATGATATAATTACCTGCCGCGAGCTGGTCGAAATAATAACTGCCATATGCGTCTGTGGTGGTGGTGGCCAATACGGTTGTACCATCGCTTGCATAAAGGGTCACGGTTATGCCGGCCACGCCGGGTTCGCCGGTATCCTGCACGCCGTCCTGATCATCATCGCGCCAGACTTTATCCCCTACCCTTGCCAGGGGGGTGAATCCAAAATCAAGATCATGGTTATTTTGTCCGGCAGCAGCGATCGTCAGACTGATCATGGGAATATTACCACTGCTGAGTGATGCGTCGTTATCGCTAAGGTCCGCTGCCCCTGCACATAATTTATCGGTTACAGATAACCGGTAGTTAGCCAGATCGCCGGTACCGGCGCCGCCGGTCCAGTCGGCACTGCCCACCCGTATATTATAGGGTATACCCGGTTGTGGCCCTGCCTGATTACCGCCTGTAGTTGGATCTCCATCTGTAACATTGCCTGTATTAAAGTACCATTCACCCGAACCATTGGTAGTGGTGGTGCCCAGCAATTGATCATCGCCGGTACCCGGCAGCCCATCCACCCCGTTACTATATAATTCAAGGGTGACATTTGCCAATCCGCTTTCCCCGGCATTCTGTATGCCATCGCCATTCGCATCATTCCATAAGCGGTTACCCAATTCCGTTGGTGCTACCGCACTCAGCAGTTCAATATCACCAAGCCCATTGGCCTTACCTGTTGCGCCGACTGCAGGTGCGGGGAATGTGCCTGCTCCGGCACCGGCAAACATTTCATAGTCCCGGCCATTGTCACCACCGGCACTGCCAAACCAACTGATACCGGATGACCAGGCACGGAGCGGGTCCATGGTGGTTACCACCACACTGTCTGTTCCTTTGATTATCGCCAGCGCTCCACTCACCGTATTCAGGTGAAATGTGCCCACAGTAGCGCCGGTATTCGCATTATACACTTCATCCCTGTAATAAAACTCCCCGTTATTGGTGGTATAATTGCTCGGACCATCGCCATTATTGGCACCCGCCGTAGCCACTTTGGGACTGGAAGGTCCCTCTTTCGCATTTTGTTCTAATTCAAAAACGCAACTGCTGCTGTTATAATAAGCCCGGTACATATCACCCATGGCCTGACCGGCGAATCGCACAGTACCATTGAGGCCGCTCTGATCATAACCCGACTGATCACCAAAACGGTCGCGGAAACCGAGTATCATCGTTCCATCACTGTCGAACTCAATATCGCTGAACATGGGTTGCTGGTATTGCGAAAAACCTGGTGCTGTACCTGTCCAGGGAGAAGGCAGCGTGTTCGTCCAGGGTCTCCAGGTTTCAGATAAACCGTCTCCGTTAGTACCCCGGTTGAAGTTGAGCGGAAATTGCAAAACAGGAGTAGAGGTAAATGTACCGGAGGTGGGATTGAATTCCCACACATAGGCCCAGAGATCGGTATATTCCGGATTACCGGTATTATTATCTTGTGTACTTACGGCTCCGGTTCCCTCACCAGTTGTAACAGATCCGATATATAATTTACCTCTTGAGTATTTCAGGGCAAACGGACGTTGCAATCCGCGGGTGCCATCATAAAAATTAGTTCCATCACTGGCACCGGTGTATGTAGCTGCTGCAGACGGAATGCCGGATGTGGAACGTAATGGCGGATTGGGCAGGCTCCAACTGTTCACTACCGTTGCAGATGTCGGATTCTTTACATTGTTCAGCTGAAGCTGATATAACTTACGATCATAGAAATTGGTTACGAACAAAAACTGCCCGTCATCGCTGATCTCCATATCACCCAGACTCACTTTACCTACCTGACCAAAAGCAGCCGGGTCATTGCTGCGGGTTGTACTATCATTGGGTAAGCCCCTGTTCACATTGGTTCCGATTACACCAAGACCATTGGCCGGATAAGAAACAGTAGCCCCATATCCGGTTCCGGTAAGTGTATATGAAGTACCGGCGCCATAAGCTGGAGACCCGGTTGAGTTATGTGTGGGATAACCCAGGGCATCCAGACTGGAAAAGTAGGATGCTGCACCTGTTCCCGCTGTCAGATTGGGATTAATCATATAAATGGCACCCGGTGCATTATTAAATGTGCCATTTGCCGGCCCCAGACCGTTATGACGTTTTAAAAAAGCAGAAGTAAATACACGGTCCGCTTGTTTACTGTATGCAATACCATAACAGGTGCCGATCTGCGCATTGGTGGCGAGTAAACCAGAAGCAGGTAAAGTGGTTTGTCCCTTAACGGTGTAACTCATTTTATAAAAAACACCACCGGCTGCTGATGTTCCCGAACCGGTTGCATTACCTGAATGATAACGGTTGGTAAATAAAAAAGCAGCGGTGAAGGGAGCAGCGGTTGAGAGATAGTCATTCGGATCGTTGATTGCAAAGTTGATATTAACCGCGCCGGCACCGGCTGTCAGAAAACGAACTGCAGTACCATGCGTGGCACCGGATCCGGATGCAAAATCAAATGCGGAATTCACGAGACAGGATCCGGAAGACGGGATCGTAAACTCAAGACGGATCGCTGTACCTGACGGAATTTGTCCGGCTGTAAATGAATAGGCGCCAACACTACTGGTTGTGGCAGATGCGAGCAACACTTCAGCTGCATTGTATGCCCGAACTACCACACCTTGCACCAGTGGCTCTGTATAAGCTGTCGCGGCCTGTCTTGTGCCATTTCCATTATAATCTCTGAAAACAATGCCCGAAACCTGGGCCGATACAACTTGATGCAGGAATACAGAGGCTACTAAAAGCAGCAGATAGTTGGTTTTATTCATATGAAATTGATATAACTAAGTTTACTAATTTTACACCTAAATAAATATAGGTGTAAAATTAGTAAACTTAGTTATATCAGAAAATTATAAAACTCAAACTAATCAACGTTAGTGCGCTATTTACTGATCCAACTTTCGGATCCGGCGTCATACAGAAAAGAATAGACAGTCTCTTTTTTCTCCCGTTGTGGTATGAGATTATAGTTGAAAGACATCCCGTAAACAAACAAATTACCCATATTGTCTGTCCGGATCCGCCGCACTTTATCATCTCCCGATGGACCCATCCCCGCGATAGAAAATACCTTTTCCGGCTTACCGGAAAACCGGCCCTTACTATCCAGCTCAACCGAAAACACATCACTGCTTCGCCCGGTACCATAATACAGACAACGCTTGCCGGTGATATAGGAAATGCCCATCCCCATTGCATCTGTGGCCATAAGCTGATCGGTAATTTTTCCGGTCACTGCGTCGATCGCGTATATACCTCCCCGTTCATATAACCGGTCACTGCCAGCCAGGGTAGATGCATATAAAGTATTAGTCTCACACAAAAAGGCCAGCCCGATGATCCCAAACGGGTGCTGAAGACTGGTATCAGGCATCGGCAATGCAATAAACGGATCCATTACCCCTGTTGAACCATTTACTTTCCAGATCGTGTTTTGTCCGGCTATCGGATTATTGAGCACATTAATAAATGGAGCTGGTGCTGTAAAGAGATTGCCTTTATTGTCCAGTTGTATCGGAGCCAGCCAGCCTGCTTTTCGCCAGGATGGATGCTGATAAGATTTTTCAACCGGTGAAGCCGGGTTGCCCTTTTGCTTTGATTGATTTAGCACCAGTCCCATCGTCCGGATATCGGATGTACTGAAATAGGCAAATTGCGGCTCATAGCCGAGGCTTTCCACAAAGGGCGGATTCACGGAACAGCTATTGACTGAAAATTCCGTCTCTTCCTCTTTACAGGATGAAAAAAAGAAGACCAACAACAGCAGGGATACTAAACAGTTCCTTTTCATGTATTATTGTTTATACGGAATGAACATAGGGCCGGCAAAACAAGGATAGGTCCTCGTTTGCCACACGCCATTCTCCAATACATTTTCCGCCCAGCAATATTCATTTCCCTTCCGGTCATCATTGCGCATTTGTGCCACATACCAAAGCACCAGTGATCCCTGACTGATATCTTCCGGTGCCGGTTCAATAAACTTATCCGGACCCTGGTGATAATCCGTATTACAACAGGGACCAATCGTAACCAGGTCGTTCTCGCCTTCATCGCGGCCAGCCGTATGCTTTGTAACATATACATAGGCAAAATCACCCCTGCCTCCATCAGCAAACTGCCCCTTGCCCGGTTCCATATAATAACCAGCCGCTCCTTCTCCGATTCTGTACTGATAACCTTCCGGAGTATACTGCGTCAGACTACCCTGCAACTGCCATTGTTCTTTCTGCCATTGCAGCCAGCTATTCTCCTTATACTCATAAAAGCTATTGCGTGCTCCTTCAAAAGCGATCCGGAATACCGGCCGGTAGGTACCTGTATTCCCACAGCCCCTGCCGATACTGGCACAGGACACACGGAACCGGCCATCCAGGTAAAATTCATAGCGTTGGCGGTAATTATAATTACAGGGTGTAGGCCAACCCTCACTGCGGAATGTTTGCTCCAGCACAAAGCCCACTACTTTATTCTGCTCATCTTTCAAGGCCGCCACCTGCGGCACTTCCCAGGCTACCACAGCGGCCTGGCTGAAATAAGGACAACCTACCGCATCACTGTAACCAAACCCATCCGTACCACTATAACTCACATGCCAGTCTACGAGTTTCGCACTGCGTAAAACCGGTTTCCCGTTATATTTTACTTCACTGATACGCAATCCGTCACTCCCGGTCAGCATATACTTCATTTCCCAGCCATCTTTCTTTAATGGCTGTTCTACTTCACAATAACAGGAAGTGATTTTATCATCCTGGAGTTTGCGTTCAGTTACCAACGGTACAGCGGCACCGGGCTCTCCAACCGTGGTCCAGCGGATACCAACCAGGCGGTGATCAGTGAGGTCCACTATGGCCCAAAGCGCTTTATCACCCTTCACAAAAGTGGGTGCCACACAAAGATGCCGGCTGCGTTCACAACGGCTACGGTTAAGCGCAGTTTTGGTACTGGCCATCAGGGCTGCGGTTTCACCGGGTTTAAAGCCAAGCGCTTCCTGTACCTCCGGTGACTCCACCGCAATTTTTACCGCCAGGTCGCGTAGACGTCCTGAAATGTCCGGTTGTACTTCTTCCTGGTGATAACCGGCCAGTACCCGTTGTTGTGTTATATCGACCATAGCCACAGAAGTCAGGTTCAGGGCATAATTGTACATTTCAACCCGGTACACGGATGATAAGATATAAGGTTCCTTTACAGTAACCAGGTCGCTTTGCCGCGCCGGATACACTCCGAAAATTTCATTGCGGAAAGGCTGACGGGTCTGCGGATCCAAAACATGTCTGGTGAAATCCGTATTGCGGAGCGCAATCATTTCAGCCAATTGTTGCTGACTGTTCATACTATCCCGGCAAAGCAGCACCGGAATCGGCTGAGCCAATGCCAGGGTAATCTCCTTCACCCGTTCCTGGATAAAGGGCTGTTTGCTGAAACTGTCAATGGGTAACAAAACCGCATTCTTTGCATCATCATTATAAGCAGGCCATTCTTTGGAAGCCGGTCCGGCATTTCCGCAGGCATACAATAACAGCAGGGCCATATACAGTACAACAGGCAACAGTATCAACCGATGCAAACCGGTCTTACCGGAACGGATTAGCATATTGTTCATTTTTTATCAAAGCAGTGTCGGACAGACTGTAAAGAAATGAAATCAGGTCTTCCCGTTCAGCTGCGGTTAATGTAAATCCTTTTATCAGTTCATGCTTATAGGGGTTTGACCGGCCATCTCCCCCGGGTTGTAACCGCCCTCCCCGCTCATACACCCTGATCACATCTGCGAGTGACAAAGCACTGCCATCGTGATAATAAGGCGCGGTAAAAGCCAGGTTACGCAATGTCGGCACCCTGAACTTTCCTTCATCGGCCACATTACCGGTTAATTGGTACAATCCCCGGTCAGCTGCAGGATAACCACCCTTGCCGCCAATATTATACAATCCCGTATTAAAATAAAAATCCGTTTTGCCAGACGCCTCTTTTAGTACTGGCGTTGAGAAATTAATACCTGCATGACAGGAATAACATTGCAAGGCAGGTGAATAAAACAACTGCCTGCCTCTTTTCGCTGCGGCACTAAGCGGGTACTGACTGCTGTCACGCAGGTACCTGTCCCATGGCGCATCTGCACTTATAATTGTTTTTACAAATACGGCTATTGACTGCCGGATATGCTCCCAGCTGACCGGATCAGCTGCGTCAGGAAAAGCAGCCGCGAACAAACCAGGGTACCGGGTATCTTCCCGCAAACGGGAAAGTATATGCGCTTCTTTTCCTTTTACACCCATTTCCGGCGGGTGTTCATTCAATAAGGGTAACAACATCTGGGCTTCGGGAAAATGAAGCGTACTGTCAGCCCCCGTCAGGTACCGGTTATACACAAGGTTGATCAGGGGACGACTGTTGCGCTGATGCAGGTCACCATACACTCCGGCAGAGCGGGTATAGTTATCAGTAAAAGAATACTCCTGTGCATGGCAACTGGCACAGGCTTTTGTATTATTAGCCGATAAACGATTATCATAAAACAGGTAACGGCCCAGTACCCTTTTTTCTTCACTGTATGGATTTGCGGGGTCGCTATAAACACTATCCCTGTGTTGTTCCGGTAACCAGGACAAGAAGTCTTTAACCCGCGACTGTTTTGTCTGGCAACTGTTCAGCCCGGCAATACAACATGCAAACAGCAGAACAATCGTACCTGAAACAGTACGTATCAGTTTTACAGCAAAAAGTGATTTCACTTCTTTCATCCGGTTCAATCATTAAAAAAAGGGCTCTACCCGCAGGTACAGCCCTTTTGCAACATCATACTGATGGATTATTTATACTGAGGAATCAGTCCGTTGGCCAGTTCGACCATCTTCTTGAGTCCTTCTTCCGGCAGGTTACCTTTCTTGAACTCAGCCAGCACATCGGGCAGTTTGTTCTCCATTTCCATCAGGAAATGCTCTTCAAACTCTTTCACGCGCTTCACCGCTACTTCCTTCAACAGTCCGTTGGTACCCAGGTAAATGATCGCTACCTGTTTTTCCACGGAGAACGGAGAGTATTGGGGCTGTTTCAGCACTTCCACGTTACGGGCACCTTTATCGATTACATTCTTGGTAGCCGCATCGAGGTCACCACCGAATTTAGAGAAGGCTTCCAGCTCACGGTAAAGGGCCTGGTCCAGTTTCAGCGTACCGGCCACTTTCTTCATGGATTTGATCTGAGCGTTACCACCCACACGGCTAACCGAAATACCTACGTTGATCGCCGGACGGATACCGGAGAGGAACAGGTTCGTCTCGAGGAAGATCTGTCCATCGGTAATAGAGATCACGTTCGTGGGGATATAGGCAGATACGTCACCCGCCTGTGTTTCGATGATCGGAAGAGCGGTCAGTGAACCACCCCCTTTGATCAGGTGACGGATACTGTCGGGAACGTCGTTCATATTCTTAGCTACCGCATCGTCATTGATCACTTTCGCAGCACGCTCGAGCAGACGGCTATGCAGATAGAATACGTCACCAGGATAAGCTTCACGACCTGGAGGGCGACGGAGCAGCAGGGATACCTCGCGGTAAGCCACGGCCTGTTTGGACAAGTCATCATAGATGATCAGGGCCGGACGACCGGTATCACGGAAGAACTCACCAATCGCCGCACCGGCAAAGGGAGCATAGAACTGTAACGGAGCGGGATCAGAAGCAGAAGCGGCAACGATCACGGTATAATCCATGGCGCCATTGTCCTGCAGGGTTTTCATCACACCGGCAATGGTGGATGCTTTCTGACCGATCGCTACGTAGATACAATATACAGGCTTACCTGCTTTGTAGAATTCTTTCTGATTGATGATGGTATCGATACAGATAGCTGTTTTACCGGTCTGACGGTCACCGATCACCAGCTCACGCTGACCACGGCCGATGGGGATCATCGCGTCGATCGCCTTGATACCGGTTTGCAGGGGCTCTTTTACCGGCTCACGGAAGATAACACCGGGGGCTTTACGCTCCAGCGGCATTTCATAACGCTCACCAGTGATGGGGCCTTTACCATCGATCGGCTGACCGAGGGTATTTACCACACGGCCTACCATGCCTTCACCTACTTTAATAGAAGCGATTTGTCCGGTACGTTTTACTTTAGAACCTTCCTGGATACCGGCGGTTTCACCCATCAGTACCACACCCACATTGTCTTCTTCGAGGTTCAGGGCGATGGCACGCACCCCTGTTTCAAACTCCACCAGTTCACCATAACGCACATTACCCAGACCATACACACGGGCAATACCGTCACCAATTTGCAATACAGTACCAACTTCTTCCAGGTCGGCGTTGGCGTTAAAGTTGCTCAGCTGCTGGCGCAGGATGGCACTTATTTCATCTGGTTTAATTTCAGGCATATCTGTCTCTTTTTATTACTTTAAAAATTAGCGGATCTTATAAATAAAATCGTTGTTCTCAAATTGCTTGGCAATGGCACGCAGGTCATAGGCCACACTGGCATCTATCAGCTGATCACCTACCTGCAGCACAAAACCGCCGATCAGTTCCGGATTCACTTTCTCTTCCACTTCTACTTTCTCAAAACCGGCAGACTTTTTCACTTGCTCCACGATAGCACTACGCATACTGTCGGTTACAGGCGTAGCTGTAGTCAGTTGTACGGTACGGATCTTATGATGTGCTTTATATGCCGCAATAAAGGCATTCACAATCTCGGGCAGGAAACGCTCCCGGTTCTTGGCCACCAGCAGGCGGTTGAACCCAGCCGTCAGTTCGCTGATATTACCGGCTGTTACAGCTTCAATGATCTTTCTTTTTGTATCATTCTTAATGATCGGACTGCGGAGCAGGTTCACAAAATCACGGTTGCTCTTGCAGACCGCCTGCAGCCATTGCATATCCGCATAGACTTTCTCCAGCTCACCTCTTTCGATGGCCAGATCCAGGATCGATTTCGCGTATCTTGATGCTAAACGAGGATTCTGCATATTGTTCGGTTGAGAGTTGAGAGTTTTGAGTTGAGTGTTTAGAGTCTTGTGATCAGGGTTGAATGGTCATCCTAAAGGACTCGTAGCTCGTACCTCGTAACTCGTACCTTTTCTTAATTCAGTTTTACGCCATCCACCAGTCCCTTGATATGGGCTTCCTGGGCTTCTTTATTACCGAGTTCTTTTCTCAGTACTTTCTCACTTACTTCGATCACCAGTTTACCGACCTGGTTTTTCACTTCGGTAAGGGCGGCCATTTTCTGGGCGTTGATCGCAGCTTGTGCTTCTGCCACTACTTTTCCTGCTTCCACTTTGGCCTGTTCCTTGGCTTCGTTGATGATACGATCCTTGGTCTCACGGGCTTCTTTCAGCAACTGGGCTCTTTCCTC
>JAKQJH010000401.1 GCA_029561255.1 Bacteroidota bacterium
AGGCATGACAAGGTAGTCAGTGAGATGTTTGGCTGGACCAAAGGCATGGCCAGCGAAAGCACGTTCAGCCGGTTTTTCAAGAAGTTTGATGTGGAACTGAACGACGAGCTTTTTATTGAACTTAACCGCTGGTGGTTCACCAAACTCAAGATAAAGCATCATACGGTGGATATCGATTCCACCGTCATTACCCGTTACGGTAACCAGGACGGTGTTGAAGTGGGCTATAATCCAGGAAAACCAGGACGCGGCTCCCATCATCCGCTGATCGCATTTGCCGCCGAAGCCAAAATGGTGATCCAGTCCTGGATGCGCACCGGAGACAGCGTAAGTAGTACGGACATCGATGATTTTGTTACCGTATTACTGAAGACCCTGAAAAAATCTGATATCGGATTGGTACGAGCCGATAGCGGATTCTTTGGCGAGTCCACATTGGGCCATTTTGAGAAAAACAAGTTGAAGTACATTGTTGCAGCAAAAATGTACTCCGGGCTGGTCCAGCAGATCTTTGATGCTGACGGATGGGTTTCATATTCCAACGGGATCGACATGTGTTCCATTGACTGCAGGCTAAGCGGTTGGCAGCATGACCGAAGGATAGTTGTCGTCAGGAAAAGCAAGAGCGAACATACAAGGAGTGGCGGAAAATCATTGTTTGAAGAATACGACGAGTTTTCAAATTACCTTTACTCGGCCTTTGTTACCAACCTTGATCTTGCAGATCCTCTGATATGGGAACTTTACCGACACAGGGCCGAAGCGGAAACCCAAATCAGAGAACTGAAAGAAAGTTACGGCCTGGACGGCTTTTGCTGTGAAGATTTTGGGGCCACCGAAGCGGCTTTCCGTTGGGTATGTGTTGCATATAACCTTATGAGTTTATACAAGATCGCATTGATAAACTCTAAGCATGATCCCACATTGGCAACGTTAAAATTCCAATGCATTGCAATAGCCAGTTACCTGATCAGACATAGCAGGAAAACAACTTTGGTAATGTCAGTGAAGGATCGACGAAGGGAGTTTTTTGACGGATTATTCCAAAAAATTGAAAATATTACGCCAGAGTCGAGATTTTTTGTGAAGAAAAAGTTTCTAATGAATTAATCAGGTTTA
>JAKQJH010000007.1 GCA_029561255.1 Bacteroidota bacterium
CAGATCAACCGCGGTTCCAATCATGGAATAAAGGATAATATGGCCGTGCTTAGTTCCGATGGCAGTGCTGTTGGAGTGGTGGTGGGCGTAAGTCCTAATTTCAGCCAGGTGATGAGCCTGCTCCACGTGCAGCAGAAAGTGAATGCATCCTTAAAGAAATCAGGTGATTTTGGTACAATAGAATGGGATGGGAAGGATCCCCGGGTACTGACCCTCAGGGGAATTCCCCGCAGTATTGAGATCAAGACGGGTGATTCCGTGCTGACCAGCGCCTATTCCTTTAATTTTCCGCCGGGTTATATGCTGGGAACCATTGCTGAGATTGTTACGGATAAGAGCACTAACTTTTATGTGCTGAGAGTAAAACCGACGGCTAATTTTTACCATATTCAACAGGTTTTTGTCGTGGAAAACCTGCAGTTTACCGAGCAGACCCTGCTTAACCAGGAGGCAAAGAAGCGGATTGAAGACCCTAAAAAGAATTCAAAGTGAGTGATTTCCTGAGAAATATGATCCGGTTTGCAGTATTAATACTGTTGCAGGTCTATGTGCTGAACCGGATTCCGCACCTGCATCAGTTTATCACGCCTTATCTCTACTTCCTGTTTATTCTCTGGCTGCCTTTTTCTGTTTCCCGGCAATGGTTGTTATTGATCGGTTTTATTACCGGTCTGACACTTGACTATTTCACCATGACACCGGGCCTGCATGCTGCCGCCTGCCTGCTGATTGCTTATGTACGGCCTTTCCTGATCACCATTCTTACGCCCAAAGACAGTACGGAGTTCAACTACCGCGAACCTTCACCCCGGGCAATGCAATGGACCCCTTATATGGTGTATGTTTTTGTACTCACGCTCCTGCATCATGGTTATATGGTTTTCCTCGAGTGGCTGAGTGTCGGCAGCTTTCTTGATTTTCTGATTAAAGTGGTGGCCACTACCGGTATCAGTTTGCTGATGATCCTGGCAGTTGAACTGTTATTTCCCCGTAAGATGAAGTTCAGGACCAACACCGCCTGATCGTAATTACTACGTGACAGCAAGAGAAAATTTTCTTAAATCTGTTTTTATTTTTAAATAGATTTGGAAACAGGCTTTTTGAATTCGTACTTTGTGTGACGATAATCTTTCTTCCTCACCTCCCATTTCATTGTATATAGCGCTCCATGTCTGTCTTTAATCAATCCAGAAGCCGAATCATCCGCTTTATTTTCCTCCTTGCATTCCTTGTAATTATTGGTCAGTTATTTTACCTGCAGGTCGTTGAAGGGAAGTACCGTCAGCTGGCGATGGACAATGCGGTATTTGCTAAAGTAGTGTGGCCCGAACGGGGCATTATCTTCGACCGGGATGGGAAAGCCATTCTGAACAACACCATTATCTATGACCTGATGGTAACGCCTGCTGAAGTAAAGGGTATTGACACCCTGGAGTTTTGCCGGCTCATAGGTATTGATACAGCAGAATTTAAGAAGAGGGTGCTGGATGCCCGATTCAAAAATACCGCCGTGCGGCCTTCCGTATTCAAAGGACTGCTCACCAAGGAACTGCAGGCCCGCTTTGAGGAAAACAGCTGGAAGTACCCGGGGTTCAACCTGGTGGAACGTCCGCTGCGGACCTACCCCTTCAATGCAGCCGCCCATATACTGGGTTATATCCGGGAAGCGGATACAAAAGATATTGAGAACTCAGGAAACTATTACCGGCAAGGGGATTTCATTGGAAAAACCGGACTGGAATCTTTTTATGAAAGTGTGTTGATGGGTCAGCGCGGGGTGCAGTATATGATCAAGGATAATAAGAACCGGCTGGTGGGACATTACGAGAACGGGGCATTTGATACCGCTTCAGTGGCTGGAAGAGGGCTTCGTACGTATATAGATATTGAACTGCAACAGATGGCTGAGCAACTGATGAGTAATAAAGTAGGCGGCCTGGTGGCGATTGATCCCACGACAGGCGGCATCCTCGCCATGGTCTCAGGGCCCAACTTCAACCCCAATGATCTTACCGGATCTGAAGGCAGTAAAAACTACAGCCGGATGGTGCTTGATGTTACAGGTCCTATGCTCAACCGGGCTATTGGTGGTCGATATGAACCGGGTTCCACCTTTAAACCATTGGGTGCCCTGGTGGCATTGAATGAAGGGGTGATAACGCCGGAGTATGGTTATCCCTGTGGAGGGAGGTATACATTATGCGGACATGGGAAGCCTCAATGTACGCACGCAGGTAATGGACACGCCGCGAATGTCCGTTTGTCCATTGCCAATTCCTGCAATGCCTACTATGCCCACGTTTACCGGCTTACGGTGGATAATCCCAAGTACGGGAACGTCAAAAACGGTTATCTGCAATGGAAAAAGTATATGAATACCTTTGGTTTGGGTGTGCGGCTGGGGCTGGATATTCCAAATGAAATTTCAGGCTTAATACCTGATACTTCTGTTTACAACAGGGAAAATGCCAACTACTGGACCTCCTGTACCAATCTTACCCTGGGTATCGGCCAGGATAAAATGCTGACCACCCCGCTGCAAATGGCCAATGCGATGTGTATTATTGCCAACCGGGGCTATTATTACACCCCGCATTTTGTGGAGAAGATCGATGGAGAAACTGCTGATGATACTACATTAGTGAACCGCTTCCGGGTCAAGCATGATGTATTGACTCATATTCCTGATACCGCTTTTAGTGCAGTGATCGAAGGAATGAACGATGTGGTGAAATTTGGTACGGCCCGGGTTGCCCAGATTCCGGGCATTGATGTATGTGCGAAGACGGGTACGGCCGAAAACTATACGATCCTGGATGGCCGCCGGATTAAATTGCCGAACAACTCCATGTTTGTTTGTTTTGCCCCAAAGGATAACCCGAAAATCGCGATTGCCGTGTTTGTGCAGAATGCAGGGTATGGTGCCACCTGGGCCGGACCGATCTCCAGGCTGATGGTAGAAAAATTCCTGAATGATACCCTGATGACCAAAAGCAAGGCTGATCTGGAACGTATTTCGAAGACCAACCTGATGCCGGCCTATTTCAAAAGGGTGCAATTCAAAGAAGATTCGATCCGGGCCTTCAAATGGTACCAGACCACGAAGGACAGCAGTTATATCAAGCGGTATGTAAAAACAGCTCCTAAGCAGCCTTCTAATCCGGCAGATAAAAAGCAACCGGTGCATGTGGCTGATGAATGGATGGCCATACTTCCGGACCGCAATCCCTTCTTAAAAACCATGAACAGCAAGCGCTCATGAGACCCCAAAACGCCGCCATATCCAAAGGCATCGACTGGAGCCTGGTCTGGATCTACCTGCTGCTCGTGAGTATCGGACTGACGGCTATTTTCGCAGCTACCTATAAAGAAGGCGATGCTATCTTTTCGACCTTTATCGGGTTTAAAACCGATTACAGCAAACAGTTTTACTTCTTCCTTTTTTCCTTTGTACTCGGGTTTGTGATCTTACTGACGGACAGTAAATTCTTTTCCGCCACGGCCAATCTGTTATATGCCCTGGGTATTTTCATGCTCCTGTTGGTGTTTCCCTTCCATTCACCTATCAAGGGGACGGAGTCGATCATAAAACTGGGGGCTTTTAACTTCCAGCCGGCGGAACTCTGTAAGATCTTCGTAGCCCTGGCTTTATCCAAATACCTGTCAAGACCCGAAACGGATTTTACCAAAACCCGCTCACAACTGATCGCAGCAGGCATTGCTCTTTTCCCCGCTGCTTTAACCATTATGCAGAGTGAGACCGGTCTAGCATTGGTGTACTTCGCCTTCTTTATTGTGATGTACCGGGAGGGATTGCCTTCCGCCATCCTGGTAATCGGCTTTTCGGCCGCTGCTTTGATAGTGGCCACACTCTTGCTCGAAAAAATCACCCTCGCGATTGTACTGACTTCATTGATGCTGCTGGCGGTTTATTTTACCCGCCGTTTATGGAAACGGAAATCAGGCCTGCTCTACAGCATTATCTTTATCTGGATTTTGTGTGTGGGAATCCAGTTGTTTGTGGTGCCAATTGCCTTTAAAAAAGTACTGAAGCTTTATCAGATCGAGCGGATCTACAGCACCGTAGGTAAAGATGTGCCGACTGAATACGTGGAAGCGCACACCGAGGAGCTGGCCAAAGCCACCGACAAGAAAAAAGATATTGATTATAATGTGCGTCAGTCCAAGATTGCCATTGGCAGTGGCGGTGTATTGGGCAAGGGACTGCTGAGTGCCACCCAGACCCGCTATGATTTTGTACCCGAACAACGGACCGACTTTATATTCTGTACCGTAGGCGAGGGCTTTGGTTTTGCCGGCAGTGTGGTCTTACTCGGACTCTACCTGATTCTTCTTTTACGTATCGTAACCATCGCCGAAAGGCAGCGCAGCACTTTCAGCCGTAGCTATGCCTATGGGGTGGCATCCGTATTATTCTTCCATATGGCCATCAATATTGCCATGACCATCGGACTGGCCCCGGTGATCGGTATTCCGCTGCCCTTTATCAGTTATGGAGGAACTTCATTGCTGACGTTTACGATCATGTTGTTTATTTTGATCAGACTGGATGCTGACCGGCAAATGGTTTTAAGATAGCGAGAAGCAAGAAGCTAGAAGCGAGAAGGGGCGTCCTAAGAAAGATATATTGGATATTGTTTATTTAACGGGATTGTCTGTCATCTCTTTTCTTACTATCTGGTTGAACTCTGCTATGCGACGACTATAATGGACTGTATTCCGCCTTTCTCGGCATCTTTCCTATAATATGGCTGGGTGATACGATGATACTACCCTCTCCTAAAACCTGCATGTCCGGGAGACAGGGAGAGGGCGAACGAAATGCCACAGGCAAACGAAATGTTACTTGGGTGAGGTGTGATGATGCTGTAAAGCAGCAATATTCAACAATAGTCTCTAAGTAGGCCCCTTCTCGCTTCTAGCTTCTTGCTTCTCGCTTCTTCTCTCAACCTCTATCTTTGCCAGATGAAAATCATCCCTCTTTCCGAAGGCACATTCACCATTGACAAAACAAAGCGTTTTGTTCCTTTTGACGATACCGAACACCAGTTGCATGAGCGGCCGGCAGGAAGTCTGCTGGTGGAGATACAGCCCTTTGTGGTGATTACATCCAGGGATATCCTGCTGCTCGATGCCGGACTGGGTTTTGAAAAGAATGGCGTACTGCAACTGCACCAGAATCTGATGGATAATGGGATCAATCCCGGTGATGTGACCAAAGTGCTGATGACCCACTTACATAAAGACCATGCCGGCGGGGTAGGCGTTGAGCGGGATGGATTGGGAGCCAGGTTGTCCTTTTCCAATGCGACTTATTTTATACGGCGGGAGGAGTTTCAGTTTGCCTTTGAAACCGGTTTCCCTTCTTTTATACCTGAAGAACTGGAATGTCTGCGCAATAATCCGCAGGTGGAATTGCTGGAGGGTAACGGGGAGATTGACGGATATATTCGTTATGAATTAACGGGAGGACATTCTCCTTTTCACCAGGCA
>JAKQJH010000010.1 GCA_029561255.1 Bacteroidota bacterium
CATTGAATATTGCTCCATATTATACTACTGTTGATCAGTTGAAAATTATTATTTATAAGAACGCTGTGTGGGTTTTGCAATTTCAAAATTCAACGCTTCCTTATGTAACTCCCAGTTGCTTTCACCTTTAAATTCCCAGGCGGCTACATAGGCAAAATTGGTATCATCCCGCATGGCTTCTCCTTCCTCTGTCTGACTTTCTTCCCGGAAGTGACCCCCACAACTTTCATTGCGGTTCAGGGCATCCTTACACATGAGTTCGCCCAGTTCAATAAAGTCGGCTACACGTCCGGCCTTATCCAGTTCGGGATTCATTTCCTTGATGGTACCGGGGATTTTCACATCGCTCCAGAATTCTTTTTTCAGTTGTTGTATTTCTGTAATTGCTTCCTGCAGTCCTTTTTCATTACGGGCCATGCCGCATTTTTCCCACATGATCTTGCCCAGGCGTTTATGGAAACTTTCAACGGTCTGTTTCCCTTTGATATTTATCAGGGTGCTGATCCGGTCGGACACTGCTTTTTCGGTTTCCACAAAGGCCGGGTGATCGGTAGGAATTGCTTTGGTAGCAATCTCATCCGCCAGGTAATTTCCAATTGTATAAGGGATCACATAATAGCCATCGGCCAGTCCCTGCATCAGCGCGGAGGCACCCAGGCGGTTGGCTCCGTGGTCACTGAAATTGGCTTCACCCAGTGCATAAAGACCTTTTACATTCGTCATCAGCTCATAATCCACCCACAGGCCACCCATGGTATAGTGTACAGCCGGGTAAATGCGCATCGGCACTTCATACGGATTCTCCCCGGTGATCTTTTCATACATATCGAAAAGGTTACCATACTCTTCCTTCACCACTTCTTTACCCAGACGGATCAGTGTTTCCATATCCGGGTTTTCAATGCCATGCTTATTGGCTTCTGCCCTTCCGTATTTGTTGATCAGGTTATGTTTGAAATCCAGATAAACAGCTTGTCCCGTTGTACCCACACCATAACCAGCATCACATCGCTCCTTCGCTGCACGGGAGGCTACGTCACGGGGTACCAGGTTACCAAAAGCGGGGTATCTTCTTTCCAGGTAATAATCCCTTTCTTCTTCGGGAATATCGTTGGGTTTGCGTTTATCACCTTGTTGTTTGGGCACCCAGATCCGTCCGTCATTCCGTAAGGACTCAGACATCAGGGTTAGTTTGCTCTGGTGGTCACCACTCACCGGAATACAGGTAGGGTGAATTTGGGTAAAGCAGGGATTACCAAAGAAAGCTCCTTTTTTATGCGCTTTCCAGGCAGCTGTTACATTACTACCCATTGCATTGGTGGAAAGATAAAATACGTTGCCATAACCACCGGTACAAAGTAAAACGGCATGTCCAAAATGACGTTCCAGTTCCCCGTTCACCAGGTTGCGGCAGATAATGCCCCTGGCTTTGTTATCCACCATTACCACATCCAGCATTTCATGACGGGCATACATGGTTACATTACCGAGGGCCACCTGTCTTTCGAGGGCCTGGTAAGCACCTATCAGCAACTGCTGACCGGTTTGTCCGGCAGCATAGAAAGTACGTTTTACCTGGGTACCACCGAAAGAACGGTTATTGAGTAATCCGCCATAGTCACGGGCAAAGGGAACTCCTTGCGCCACGCATTGGTCGATGATATTCACACTCACTTCCGCCAGGCGGTGCACATTGGCTTCACGGGCACGATAATCACCTCCTTTCACGGTATCATAAAACAAACGGAAGATGGAGTCTCCGTCATTCTGATAGTTTTTCGCGGCATTGATACCACCCTGCGCGGCAATGGAGTGTGCCCGGCGGGGAGAATCCTGAAAACAAAAGGCTTTCACTTTGTATCCCAGTTCACCCAATGATGCGGCAGCAGAGGCGCCGGCCAGACCGGTACCCACCACAATCACTTCCAGTTTGCGTTTATTAGCCGGGTTCACCAGTTTCACATGGCCTTTATAATCTACCCATTTCTGCTCTAAAGGCCCGGAAGGAATTTTTGAATCTAACATAACGTGAATACTTATGATGTAAATGTTATTCTCTTACTTACTACTTATAACTTAAAACTTATCACTTTTTCATACCCAGCCGAAATAAAAACTCAGCGGCATCAGTGCAAAAAGCAGTGGTACAATGATGGAAAAACCAATACCCACACAATTGATCAGGGCCAGGTATTTTTTATTGCTTACGCCAAATGTGCGGAAAGCGCTCTGGAAGCCATGCAGCAGGTGCCAGGCCAGGGAAATACATCCGAGGATATACAGGGCCACTACCCATTCCTGCTGGAATACCACATTCATTTTTTCATAAAGATTGATCTCTTCGCCCAACAGGAAACCCTGGTTGGAGCGGTTAGGCAACCAGAAATCGGTGATATGTACCACGAGGAACAACAGGATCAGAGTGCCAAGTATACCCATGCTACGGCTGTACCATTTACTGCCTTTATTACCCATCGCTACTGCATACCCCTGTTTTCTTTTACTGCGGTTCTGGAATTCAAGCATCAATCCCTGGATAATATGCAAAAAGATCCCGGCAAAGAGACCCACTTCCAGGATACGGGGTACCACATTGGAACCCATAAAATGGGCGCCCTTGTTGAACATTTCGCCGCCATCCATGGCCCAGATACAGGCATTCAGCCCCACATGCACAATTAAAAAAAGAATGAGGAAAATTCCTGTCAGCGCCATTACCCATTTTTTTCCTACAGAAGATGTAAAGAGTTCAGACCATTTCATAAGCAAATTACTTGAGAGAGTAATTAAAATTTCGGCAAAAATACTACCCGGAGGGCAAAAAGCGGCAAAAGATTTTCAGCAGATCAAAAAAGCAGCCGGAATCAGCCATTGCCCAGCCTTGCCCCCAGCTCGATATCAATCTTTTTAAACAGATGATACGGCTTATAGGTTCGCCAGTTTACCAGTTCCATCAACTCCACATACCGGTTTAACCGGGCATGTTTAAAATCATACTGGGTCTGTTCGGGCATGTTTAAACAAACCACCCAACCGTTTTCTTCCGACACTTCATCGTATAATTCTTCGTAGTAATCTCTACCATCGCTGTGGTAGTTGAGTACGTTCTCCCCGATTAGTATAAACTTATAGAT
This sequence comes from Bacteroidota bacterium, assembly GCA_029561255.1. Lineage (GTDB taxonomy): Bacteria > Bacteroidota > Bacteroidia > Chitinophagales > Chitinophagaceae > JJ008. Next base: position 3,135 of record JAKQJH010000010.1, read on the forward strand.
TCCCTCTGCCATGAACTTCTCCAGGACTTCCCTTTTGAGTTCCATGATGTCATTCTCAATCGCGTCGTTCCATTCCCCGATCAGCTCGATGATAGCATACTGCTCTTCATAATCGGCCAGTAACACTTTCAGGTAAAGGGTCCGGCTGCCAAAGTCATCCCATTGGGGATGTATGTAGTAATTATAAACGGTCAGTGAAAATTCAAATTCAGAGTAAGTCCTCCCATAGAAAGGAGATAGCGGGTCATCCTCGCTGATATAAATATGCCGCCAGTTGTAAAAGGGCTCAATATCCTGCATAAATAATTATTGCCGGCAAAGATACGGCAGTAAAAAAGGGACAAAAAACCTGTTTAATCCAGCAGGTAGGACTTCAACGCCTCATAATCCGGTCCGATCAGGGTACTCGTTTTTTCCCGATGCATGATTGCCCGTACGGCTTCCGGTAAAGGGATGGGCTGACCGGTGATCCGTTCTACTGACTCCGGAAATTTTACCGGGTGTGCGGTTTCCAGGAAGATGCCTTTCTGCCCCTGGTGCGTCTGTAAATATCGTTCGAGTGCCAGGCAACCAACCGCGCCATGTGGATCGGCCAGGTAACCGGTTTCTTCCCGGATTCTTTTAATAGTGGCTTCCGTTTCCGCATCTGTGATGGTATAAGCGGACAAGCGGCTTTTTAAATCCGGAAAGCGGTTGCCAAAGATCTCAAGGATACGGACAAAGTTGCTTGGGTTCCCTACATCCATTGCATTGCTCAGTGTGGGAACCGCCGGTTTAGGTTTCAGTTCCGCGGTAAGCAGATAATCACTCACAATATCATTTACATTACAGGCCGCGATAAAATGATTGACCGGCAATCCGGACTGCATGGCCAGTATCCCGGCACAGATATTACCGAAATTGCCACTGGGCACAGAAAAAACCGGGGGCTGTTCTTTTTCTTTCCATTGCTTATACGCAAAGAAATAATAGAATTGCTGCGGCAGCCAGCGGGCCACATTAATCGAATTGGCCGAGGTCAGAAATCTTTTTGCGGTCAGTTCCTGATCCATAAAGGCCTGTTTCACCATCGCCTGGCAATCATCAAATGTCCCCTCCACTTCCAGGGCCCGGATATTACCCCCCAGTGTGGTGAGTTGTTTCTCCTGCACCGGGCTCACTTTCCCGGACGGATACAGAATAACCACTTCCACCCCTTCCACTCCATAGAAACCATTTGCCACCGCGCCGCCGGTATCGCCGGAAGTGGCAACGAGGACGGTGATGGCGGTATTGGTCTGGCCACTCGAAGTGGCCTGACCAATACCGCCACCTATCGCCTCCCTCAAACACCTGCTCATAAACCTTGCCCCGATATCTTTAAAGGCCAGCGTAGGGCCATGAAATAATTCTAAAGAAGAAATAGCCTCTGTAACCGGCACCAGCGGTATCGGAAAACTTACTGTTTCACCAACAATGCGGCGAAGCGTTTCCTCTGTCATCTCCTCTCCCACATAAGGAGCAATCACCCGGTAAGCAATCTCCTCATTGGAATACTGCTCAATATTTTTTATAAACCCCGCATCCAGCTGAGGAATATATTCCGGGAAATACAAACCCTTATCCGGCGCCTGCCCTTTGATGGTGGCTTCTTTGAAAGAGACGGAGGGCGATTGTTTGTTGGTACTATAGAATTGCATGGTTGGTTGAGAGGTTGAAAAGGTTTAAAAGGTTTAAGAGGTTGAAAAGGTTTGAGAGGTTTAAAAGGTTTGAGAGGTTAATACAAGATAATCTTAGAAT
>JAKQJH010000043.1 GCA_029561255.1 Bacteroidota bacterium
CAGGTGTCAGTCGGCAGTTAGCAGTCGGGAGTCGGGAGTCAACAGCCCCTCCTTAGTATGTGTTTTCTAAACATTCTAAAATATACCCCCCTTTAACATTTCGCCCCTACGGGGCTCTGTGGGATGCTTGCGGAATTTTCCCTCTAATAATATGCCACCCCTAACGGGGCGGAATATTATGAAAATTCTCTTTCTATTAACAGGACACCCCTAACGGGGCGGAATACATTGGAAATTTCCTTATAAAGATCTAAACCTTCGTCAAACAACCTGCTATTAACATTTCGCCCCTACAGGGCTCTATGGGATGCTTGTGGAATTTTCCTTCTAATAATATGCCACCCCTAACGGGGCGGAATACAATGGAAATCTACATATAAACGTCTAAACAACTAAACGCTCCTATAAGTTTCTTTCTTCTTTAGTACCCTCTAAACCGTTCTCTCAACCTCTTTCTTCTTTAGTTCTCTCTAAACCGTTCTCTCTAAACCTTCACGTAGATCTTCTTCTTATCCATCCACCAGCAAATCGCCCACATAAACGTGATCACGCAGAGTGCATACAGTAATGAACCCAGTTCCTTATCGCCGGGAGTATGAATCAGTACTTTTTTATACAACCAGTTCCAGGGATTCACGCCATCGCCGAGTTTGATCAGGGCCAGTCCTTTTGGCAAAAACGCACTGAGGGCAAAAACGAATAAGGCGTTTTTGCCAAACACATCAAAGAAACGGGCCAGTCCGCCACGTACTTTTTTTATTTCGATCATATAGATCATCGTGGCAATAGTCATTATCGCCAGACCAGTGGTATAGATCACATAGGAGCTGGTCCAGATTTTTTTATTGATCGGGAAAACCATATCCCAACAGTAACCGGTTACGAGCATCGCAATACCGATCACAAAAATGCCGGTGAGCATTTCATACATGCCACCGGTAGTGGCACCGGACTGATCGGGCAGGGGAAGGACTTTGCTTTTTTTCTGAATATAGTCCCCGACGAGATAGCCAAAAATCACCTGTACAATAGCAGGCAATGTACTCATCAGTCCTTCCGGATCAAAGGGAATGCCTTCGCCCTTGTACATATGGGCTTGGCCCAGGAACCACTTATCGATCGCCGTACCAAACCAACCTTTCAGACTGTAGGGATCTGCCGGATTACCCGCATAACAAAGCACCCAATAGACCAGCAGCAGGATCAGACCGGCAAGAAAAGCTTTCCGGGCTTTCAGGTAATACACCAATACGGAGGCAAAGAAATAGGCGAGGGCTATCCGTTGTAATACACCCAATACCCGGACTCCTTTCACGGATTCGATGATCGTACCCGCTTTGTCTTTGTAGTAATCTATCCAGGTAAAGCCCTTGAAAATGGTTTCTTTCTGGAAATCTGTAGTGCCTTCCACCAGCCGGTTGACCTCCGTTACAAAGGGCCACCAATTGAGGAAAAGACCGATCAGAAAGATCAGGGCCGTGCGTTTCAACACTTTTTTCCAGAAAAGCCCGTCACCCCCCGCTTCCAGACGGGGCATTACAAACGACATCGCATTGCCGACGGCAAATAAAAAGAAGGGAAAAACCAGGTCGGTGGGGGTCAGGCCATGCCAGGGTGCATGTTCCAGCGGAGCATAAATGGATCCCCAGGAACCGGGGTTGTTTACCAGTATCATCAGGCAGACCGTGGCTCCGCGAAATACATCGAGGGAATAAAAGCGTTGATTCACAGCATTCGTTTTGGTGATTGAAGGTAGTTTAAAGTTCCAATTCCTGAATCCTTCCAATCGGCCCATTTTCACAGCTTTTTCATCAAAAAACAGGGCTCTTCGAAATTTAAAGTTATCAGACTCGTAATTCTACTTATAGTTATCAACTTATGGGGGTAAATCCTTCAAAATCCGATGCTTTTATTCGTTGCCCACTCACATCTTGGACTATATTTGCCTCCAAATTGGGGAATACTGGTTAAAAGTGTTCCGTTTTTTAACATAAAGTTATATAAATCAGTCATTTATAATAAAAATATGTGACTGAAGTGGCGAAGCCATGAATAAAATTTATTGAGATTTGTCAAAGAAGTGGTTGGCCATTTATACCCGGCCAAGATGGGAAAAAAAAGTGAACCAACTCCTGACCGAGAAAGGATTCGAAAGTTACTGTCCGCTCAATAAAGTAAAACGGAAATGGAGTGACCGGATCAAAGTGGTGGAAGAACCCCTGTTTAAATCCTACGTTTTTGTAAAAGTGTCGGAAGACGACCGCACGGAAGTTCGGATGACCACCGGAGCAATTAATTATGTGTACTGGAACGGGAAACCGGCTGTCATTAAAGAAAAGGAAATCAGTGCCATCCGTCGTTTCCTGAATGAACATGAATATGTGGAAGCAAGACCCATGGATGCGAAAGTGAACCAACGGGTCCGAATCATCAAAGGAACCTTCATGGATCAGGAAGGAAAAATCCTGGAATTAAGACATAAAACCGCTAAAATCGCCATTGACAGCCTGGGCTATATTTTAGTCGCCTATATTGACAGAACTAAGCTAACTTCGGCGCTGCCCGAATGACAACCTAACCTTATTTTTTTTGCAGTCCGCTGCTTTCATTAAAAGATACCTGTAATGAAATTCACCCGGTTTTTATTACTGCTTGCACTACCCCTTTATTTTATTTCCTGTAAGCCTTTACAAAAGATCCCTAATTACCTGGAAAATGTGAATGATTCCACCGGAAAGGGCGTGGTAAAAGTGGTTGAACTGAAAATTCAGAAAAACGACCTCCTGTCTATACAGATATTCAGTCTCAGCACCCAGCCAGATAAGGCCGATATCCTCTTCAACCAGCCCACCCTGGGTGCGGCCGGCGGAGCTCCCGGATACCTGGTCGATAATAACGGGAATATTGAACACCACCGCCTGGGGGTTATTCATGCAGAAGGCTTAACCAAACAGCAACTGGCCGATGAAGTAAAGAAAAGGCTGAAAGAACCTGTGGAAGTACTGGCTGATCCAACCGTACTCGTGCGGTTTATGAATCTTAAAGTAACGGTACTGGGTATGGTGGGACAGGAAGGCCCGATTTCTGTACCTGGAGAAAAACTGAATATTTTTGAAGCCGTGGGACTGGCCGGTGGTATTAATGATTTCGGCAAAAAGAATACCGTGAAAGTAATCCGGGAAACCGATGGCCAGCGGGAAGTGGGATTACTGGACCTGACCTCACAAAAAGTCTTTGAATCACCTTATTATAACCTGGTGCAGAATGACCTCGTCATCGTGGAAGCCACCAGCCAGAAACAAACCGAACAGCAGCAGACCAAGATCATGCAGAAGATCACTTTTGCCTTTACCATTGTAACCGCGGTGGCTGCCCTTTCAAATATTTTTATCAGGAACTAATCCTCTTACGAATTTTTATTCCTTATCATGGAAGAAACGCACATAAATCCGAATTATAATCCAAATAAAAGTGATCTCTCCAGCCTGAGTTTCAGGGATCTCTTTTATAAGTATATCCGGTTTCTCCCCGTCTTTATTTTATCCGTGGCCCTCATGCTTCTTGGCGCTTATTTATACCTGCGCTGGACCGTACCGGTGTATTCCGCATCCGGAAGTATGATCATTAAAGATGAAGGGAAAAACAGGGGCGCCGGAGATAAAGTGGAAGAACTGTTCAGCAGCAACAAGGCCCAGAATATCCAGAGTGAAATTGAGATACTGAAATCACGTCCGCTGATGCAGCGCGTGGTGATGAAACTCAACCTGCAATTCAGTTACTACGCCATTGGTAAGGTAAAAACCATCAATGTCTATAACCAGGGCCCTTTCCTGATCAGGGCCTTGAACATAACGGACTCCTCCCAGCCCTTTATCTTCAAGATCCGTTTTGTCAACGATACCGATTTCCGGATCAATGAAGAAGCCACGGTGTATCATTTCGGACAGGAAATAATAAACCGCTATGGCAGTTTTGTATTTATTAAAAATGTCGGCCTTCCGGCCAACAATATATACAGTGTGCAATGGGTCCCTACTTTCCAGGCGGCAGGGGGGTATGCATCCACCCTGCAGATCATGCCCAAAACCATCGGAACCGGTATCCTGAATATCAGTATGCGTTGTCCGAACCCGCACCTGGGCTCCGCCATTCTGAATGGATTGATGGAGGAATACGGGGCTTACAGTCTTGAACAGAAAAAGCTTTCTTCAGATCAGATCCTGGCCTTTATCGAGGGCAGGCTGGTGGATATCGGCACCAAGCTGGACAGCGTGCAACGCATGTACCTGGATTACCAGACCCGTTACAACATGATTGATGCGGATGTGCAATCCTCTTCCTATTTTGGCATCATCAATGAATCGGATAAAACCATCAATGAACAGAACTACCGGATATCAGTAGCCGAAAAAATTGATGAGTACCTGTCCGATAAAAAAAATGCTTTTGCTAAAATCGTGGTTCCCTCCACCCTGGGGTTGGATGATCCTACCCTCAACGACCTGGTGAACCTGTACAATAAAGTACAACTGGAACGTAAACAACTGGTGGACGGCAACGTACCGGCCGGGCACCCCTTAGTAAAAGATGCCGACAACCAGGTAGAGAAAATCAGGTTAAGCATAAGGGAGAATATCCGCAATATCAACAAGGCTTCAGCGGACCTGGTATCGGATGTGCGGAAACGCAGTAACCTGGGAGAAGAACAACTCAGGGCGATGCCGGTTAAAATAAAAGAACTGGCCGAAATCAAACGCCAGGTGGAAACCTACCAGGACCTGTTCAAACTCTTTACCCAGAAGAAAGAAGAGACCGCGATCTCCCGCGCTTCCAATACACCAAATTCAGAAATCATTGACCGGTCCTATCCACAGGTAAGCCCGGTGAAACCTGATAAACGTTCCATACAGGCCATGGCCATCCTGCTCGGCCTGGCGATCCCCGCTTTATTCATATTTGTGAGTGAAGTGCTGAACGATAAAGTAACCACCCGCTTCGATATCGAGAAAATCACCCAGGCCCCGATCCTGGGAGAAATCGGGCACTCCTATTCAGAAAGCACCCTGGTGGTCAGCAAAACCACCCGCAGCATGGTAGCGGAACAGTTCAGGATCATCCGCTCGAATCTTCAGTATGTGCTGAATAAAAAAGATAAGGCGGTGATCATCACTACCTCCTCCTTCAGCGGGGAGGGTAAATCCTATGTGTCCACGAATATGGGAGCCGTACTGGCACTGGCCGGTAAGCGGACCGTGATCCTTGAGTTCGACATCCGCAAGCCAAAAGTATTATCCGGACTGGGTATGTCCAAAGGACCCGGTATCACCAATTACCTTGTAGGTAAAATGACCAACCTGGAAGAGTTGATCCGCCCGGTACCGGAACATGAAAATCTTTTTGTTTTGGGTTGCGGACCCGTGCCACCCAATCCGTCCGAGATGTTGCTCGATCCCCGGCTGGACGACATGTTCAACTGGCTTAAAAATCATTTCGATATTGTAATCATTGATACAGCACCGGTGGGCATGGTGAGTGATGCCATGACACTGAGTAAGTTTGCCGACTGTACCCTGTACCTGGTACGTCAGTCGCATACCTTTAAAAAGCAGATTGCCCTGATCGATGAATTTTATATCGCCAATAAACTGCCCAAAGTGTCGATCATTATCAATGACGTGAAACTTAAACCCGGTTATGGGTATTACGGGTACGGCCGTTACGGGTATGGCTACGGGTATGGCTACGGCAGTTATTATGAAGAAGAAACCGCGCCGGACAACTTCTTCGAGCGGATACTGGCCAAACTCGACATCCGCCGCCTGCTGGGTTTAAAAAAGAAAAAAAAGAAAAACAAGTAAGATGATGCGTGTACTAGTAACCGGTGGTGCAGGATTTATCGGATCAAACCTCGTGGAAGCCCTGTTGAAGGACGAAAGAGTGAGCTTTGTCCGGGTGCTGGATAATCTCTCCACAGGTTTCCTGAAAAATATTGAACCCTATATGACGGATCCCCGGTTCGAATTCCTGGAAGGGGATATCCGGGATTTCGACACCTGTAAAAAAGCGGTGGAAGGAATTGATGTGATCACGCACCAGGCCGCACTGGGTTCGGTTCCCCGTTCCATTTACGATCCCCTCACAACCAACGGGGTGAATATTACCGGGGCGCTGAATGTTTTTACCGCTGCAAAAGAAGCCGGAATCAAACGCGTGGTGTACGCGGCCAGTTCCTCCACCTACGGAGACCATCCCGGATTGCCCAAAGTAGAAGACATCATCGGTAATCCGCTTTCTCCCTATGCAGTCACGAAATATGTAAATGAACTGTATGCCCGCGTTTATGCGAGCTTATACCAGATGGAATTTGTGGGACTGCGTTACTTCAATATTTTCGGTCCCCGACAGAATCCCAACGGACCCTATGCGGCCGTGATTCCGCTTTTTGCCGAAGCCCTGATCAACCAGAAACCTCCTACTATCAACGGGGATGGTTCACATAGCCGCGACTTCACTTTTGTGGCTAATGCGGTACAGGCCAATATACTTTCTCTGTTTTCAAAAAATAAAGAGGCGGTTAACCAGGTCTATAATATTGCCTGTGGCGAGCAAACCTCCTTGTTGGAGTTGTTTAATGGACTGAATAAAGAAGCGAAAACAACCCTGCAACCGATCTTCGGCCCGGAAAGGTTGGGTGATGTGAAGCATAGCCTCGCGGATATCTCGAAGGCGAAACAACTGCTGGGGTACAATCCCCTGGTGAGTGTGGAAGAGGGGTTGAAAGTGACGTTTGGTTGGTATAAGAAAAAGTTTGAGGTTTAGTTGTTTAGTCGTTTAGCGGTAGAGTTGCTTAGAACGTTCTAAACGACTAAACGACAAACGACTAAACTTATTCACATATCCCTCTTTCAGAAGGACGGTCTCCAAAAAATGTATGCTGGTTTAGTATATTGATACTTAAACCTTATATTATGCATACATATTCATTTGAGAAATTAGAAGTCTGGCAATTAGCAAGAAAAATGGTGGTTAGTATTTACAAGTTAACTGCTTTGTTCCCACCGGAAGAAAAATTTGGGATGATCAGCCAGATGAGAAGGGCGTCGGTTTCAATTTGTTCCAATATCGCAGAAGGTAGTGGAAGGAAAACAGCAAAGGATCAGGCCGCTTTTTATAATACGTCTTACAGCAGTTTATTGGAACTGCTAAATCAATTGATAATTGCAGTGGACCTCGGATGGCTTCCTGCGGAGCAGCTGATACAGATTCGAAGAGAAATTGAGATTTTATCAAATAAACTTAATTCGCTTCGAAATTCCAGGCTACAGTAGTCTCAACGGGTAGAAGTTTGATCGTGCTAAGCAACTCTACCGCTAAACGACTAAACATCTAAACGACTAAACATCTAAACAACTAAACCTTCTTCCCCATGCCCAGTTCTTCTACAACAACCACTAAAACGATCATCATTACCGGCGGAGCCGGTTTTATTGGCTCACATGTTGTCCGTCTTTTTGTAACCCGATACCCGGATTACAAGATCATCAACCTCGATGCGCTGACTTACGCCGGTAACCTGGAAAATCTCCGGGATATTGAAAATGCGCCCAATTATTTTTTTGAGAAGGCCGACATCCTGGATAAGGATGCCATTGAACGGATCTTTGTCCTGCATCAGCCGGATGCCGTGATCCACCTGGCCGCAGAAAGCCATGTGGACCGTTCCATTATTTCCCCGCTGGATTTTGTGTATACGAATGTGATCGGGACGGTGAACCTGCTGAACAGTGCCCGTCATTTCTGGAAAGATAATTTTGCCGGCAAACGTTTCTATCATGTGTCTACCGATGAAGTGTACGGCGCCCTGGGTGATACCGGCTTCTTTACCGAAGACACCAAATATGATCCGCATTCCCCCTACAGCGCTTCCAAAGCGGCCAGTGATCATTTTGTACGGGCTTATCACGATACCTACGAATTACCCGTGGTGGTGAGTAACTGTTCGAATAATTACGGGCCTAATCACTTCCCTGAAAAACTGATTCCGCTCTTTATTAATAATATTATTACCAAAAAGCCGCTGCCGGTTTACGGAGATGGATTGTATACCCGCGACTGGCTCTTTGTAAAAGATCATGCCACAGCGATTGACAATGTGTTTCACAGCGGTCAGAACGGACAGACCTACAATATTGGCGGGTTTAACGAATGGAGGAATATCGATCTCGTGAAACTGCTCTGTAAGCAAATGGATGAGAAACTGGGCAATGCCCCCGGCACCAGTGAGGTGCTGATCACTTACGTGAAAGACCGGCCAGGACATGACCGCCGGTATGCCATTGATGCCACTAAGATCAATAAAGAACTGGGCTGGTCACCTTCGGTAACTTTTGAAGAAGGACTCTCTGTTACAATTGACTGGTACCTGAACAATACGGAATGGTTGAAGAATGTTACCAGTGGCGCCTATCAACACTATTATGAAAATCAGTATGCCCATCGTTAAATTGGTTTGGAAAAGGGATTAATTCGTAATAGTAATTTTTAAGTTCATGAATGGAAAACTGCCCGGTTTAAATGGATTAAGGGCCATTGCTGCCATTTTAGTCCTTTTTATTCATACATACGAAATAGCCGGACTTTCAGGGGATAGCGGTGCTGCTGAATTCTATGATCGGTTTAAATACATCGGGCAGGATATGGTGAATCTGTTCTTTGTAATAAGTGGTTTTATCATTACTTATATTTTATACAAAGAACGGGCGGTTACCGGGACTGTCAGTTTGAAAATGTTTTATATAAAACGTTTTTTAAGAATCTGGCCTCTTTATTTTGGATTATTGATCCTGGGTTATTTGTTAATGATAGGCACTGATGTATATGCACAATTCCCGGTCCTGAATCAACGCGGAATTTTGCTGCTGATGACATTTTTAGTCACAATTGCGCCTTTGGGACCTTACACCTCATTTTCTGTATTCCCCCATTACTGGTCGCTTTCGGTTGAGGAACAGTATTATATTGTTTGGCCATATATTTTTAAGAAACTGAAAGGCAGGGCAGTGCTAACTTCCGCACTTGTCATTATTCTGGGAATGATTCTGTTAAGAAACGGTTTCGAATACCTGAGGGACCGGCATCCTGACCCGGCTTCTGTTTGGGCAGGGTTGTCTTCATTGTTTATGCGGTCCAAGTTCGGATCGATTGCAATCGGGGTAATTGGCGCCTATATGCTCTTCCACCGGTCAGCATACCTGAAGTGGATTTATAGCAAAAGCGTTCAGGTCGCCGCATTGCTTATTTTCCTGGCCATTATTTTTTTTGGTTATTATATACCCTACGTGCATTTTGAAGCTACAGCCATTGTGTACCTGGTCCTGATTTTAAATGTAACCTCTAATCCGGCTCCGTTGATCTCTTTCGAGAATAAATTCCTGGATCATGCCGGTAAAATCTCCTATGGTATTTATATGTTTCACTGGCTGGTTATTCCGGTAGTGGTTTACGGGGTAAAAAAGGCCAATCTCTGGGAAACATTTATTGCGGCGGAGCAACTCCCGTTGTTGGGACTTGGATTTTTGGCAACCTATGGAATGGCTACACTTTCGTTTAATACACTTGAACGTTATTTCCTGAAAATGAAACCGGCCCATTAACGCAGGCGGATGGGCTTTATCTGTTTTTGAGCATATAAATTGAACCTAAACTTGAATCTATGAAAGGAATAATCCTTGCCGGCGGCTCCGGTACACGTCTTTACCCTATTACAAAAGCAATATCCAAACAATTAATGCCCATCTACGATAAGCCGATGATTTATTATCCGCTTTCTGTACTGATGATGGCAGGCATCCGTGAAGTTTTAATTATCACCACCCCGGAAGACAATCCTTCTTTTATTCGCCTGCTCGGCGATGGCAGTAAAGTGGGTTGCCGTTTTGAATACGCGATCCAGGAAGTGCCGAACGGACTGGCACAGGCTTTTGTGATTGGCGAAAAATTTATCGGGGATGACAAAGTAGCCCTGGTACTTGGTGATAATATTTTCTATGGTACCCGGATGGGTAAGCAGCTGAAAGACCTGGCCCATGTGGAAGGCGGTTATGTGTTTGCCTACCAGGTGGCCGATCCGGAGCGTTACGGGGTAGTGGAATTTGACGAACATTACAATGCCCTCAGTATTGAAGAAAAACCCGCTAAACCCAAATCCAATTTTGCGGTTCCCGGCTTATACTTCTATGACAACAGTGTGGTGAAAATCGCGAAGGAATTAAAGCCCTCTCCCCGCGGCGAATACGAAATCACCGATGTAAATAAAGAATACCTCCGCCGCGGCGATCTGAAAGT
>JAKQJH010000061.1 GCA_029561255.1 Bacteroidota bacterium
GGCCGCGTTCCAGCGTGAAAAATTTGAGCTTTGCCTGCTGGACGTGATGATGCCCAATATGGACGGATTCACCCTGGCGGAAGAAATACGCGATGTGGACCCGGATATCCCCCTGTTTTTCCTGAGTGCCAAAACCATGAAGGAAGACGTGATCCAGGGCTATAAACTGGGTGCGGATGATTATATCACCAAGCCCTTTGACAGTGAAGTGCTGATGCTGAAGATCAAAGCGATCCTGAAGCGGAATGAGGAGCAAAATAAGGAAAGTGAAAACAAGGAATTCGACCTGTCCACTTACCACTTTAATCCCAAGCTGCGCCAACTGATTCATAACGGCGTTACCCAGACTTTATCGCCTAAGGAGAATGAACTGCTGAAAATGCTGGCTGAACACCTGAATGATCTATTACCCAGGGAACAGGCCCTGAAAAAGATCTGGGGCAGTGATACTTATTTCAATGGCCGTAGCATGGACGTGTATATTGCCAAATTGCGCAAGTACCTGAAAGACGACAGTAAAATCGAAATCGTGAATATCCACGGCAACGGTTTCCGGCTCGTGGTTCAGTAATACGATATGTTTTGTTTATTGAAGGATTGCAGGGGAACCTGTAATCCTTTTTTTAATTCCGGCTTATCGCGGTCACCACTTTTATGTGAAAATAGGAAACCCCGATGCCGTTACAGGCAAAATCATCCGCCGGACCCAACTTAGCAACGGTGATATTCAATTTCTGACCGACTGTATTCAGGGCGGCCGGGAGCTGATCTGCTACATAAAGCTGTGCGGAAATACCGGTAATCACACTGACCGCAGCGGTATCGGAGGGATCAATTGAAATTAACGGCCGGCTGCAACTGATATCGTTTGTATTGATTACTTCCGCTTTAAAATAATTGATTGTCCCGTTATTGTCTTTCTTGTTACAGGCAAAGGATGCAAGTGTCATTACCCATAAAATGGCATACGTGAATTTCATAAAAGGTTATTTAATATTGACAAATCACAACGGGTATCCGTTGCTTACCACAGAGGTACCTGACCGGGCTGGCTGCCTGGTTTCTTTCCCAGGTGTTCATAGGCTTTGGCGGTTACTTCCCTGCCCCTTGGAGTTCGTTGTAAGAAGCCTTCCTGAATCAGGAAAGGCTCATACACTTCTTCCAGGGTGCCAGCTTCTTCGCCTACGGCGGTGGCAATGGTGGTGATGCCTACAGGTCCTCCCTTGAATTTATCGATAATTGTGCCAAGAATGCGGTTGTCCATATCGTCCAGGCCATGCTCGTCCACATTCAGCGCCTTTAATGCGTGCTGGGTGATGCCTAAATCGAGGTTGCCGTCGTTGAGTACCTGGGCAAAATCCCGAACCCGGCGAAGTAGTCCGTTGGCAATACGGGGGGTGCCCCGGCTGCGGCGACCGATTTCTTCCACGGCAGCAGATGAAATCTTAGCCTGAAGAATACCGGCTGAACGTTCAATGATTCTGTTCAGTACATCTGACTTATAATACTCAAGTCTTGATTTAATAGCAAAACGGGATAATAAAGGTGCGGTAAGCAATCCACTACGGGTGGTGGCGCCGATCAGCGTAAAGGGATTGAGATTGATCTGTATACTCCGTGCATTGGGACCTGAATCGATCATAATATCGATCCGGTAATCTTCCATCGCGGCATACAGATATTCTTCCACCACGGTACTTAAGCGATGAATCTCATCAATAAACAGCACATCATTCGCTTCCAGGCTGGTGAGTAATCCGGCGAGATCACCCGGCTTTTCGATCACCGGACCTGAGGTTTCTTTGATATTTACGCCGAGTTCATTGGCGACAATTCTCGACAAGGTAGTTTTACCCAGACCCGGAGGACCGTGAAACAACACATGATCCAACGCTTCGCCCCGGATTTTTGCTGCTTTTATAAAAATGCGCAGGTTTTCGATGATCTGGTCCTGACCGGAAAAATCGCTGATCTGTGAAGGGCGGATGGTATTCTCAAAAGCTGCATCGGCTGCACTTAACCCTGTCTTTTCTGAATTGAGATTGGAATTCGCCATCAACTGATTTTTGTAATAAGTGTAAAGCTAATTATTATCTGCAAAACCGGCTCCGGGTATTAGAGGTATTGTTTCAACTGCAGGATCAGTTCCGGGTCCGGGGAATTAGCCAGCCAGTTCTCCTTTTCTGAAAAAGGACATACACCCGGGTAGTCTCCTTTCCAGCCATCCATTGTTTCAATTAACTGGAAATGCAAATGGGGTGGCCAGTTTCCGTTTTCTGGAGGTGAGCCCAATGCGGCAAATATTTCTCCCTTTTTTATCTGTTTGCCTTCCCGAAGTTCTTTCAGTGATTGCAGGTTCAGGTGACCGTAAAGTGAAAAAAAAGACTGCCGTTCCAGCCGGTGACTCAGAATAATAGTAGCTCCATAATCGCCCACTTGGTTATTAAATGCAAAACTATGCACGATACCGTCCAGCGGAGCCAGTACGGCCGTTCCCTCCTGCCCCCAAATATCCACGCCCAGGTGTAATCGGCGGGGTTCCCGATCGTTGATTGCATCAAACACACGGCTTTTACTATAGACGGTCCGGTGTTCATCATAACCGCCAATGGCATAACGGGCATTGCCTTGCTGAATTTTCCCCGTTACCCATTCACTGAAGAGGTGAACATCCTCCAGTATTGTATCGGTCAGTTCTGTATTGGTAACAGACAAGTCCAGCATGACCAGTTTCTCCCGCCAGGGTTCAAACGGAACAACCGGATGAAAAAGAGGCTGGTACTTCAGTAATTGCTCAATCAACGCATGGCTCATATTATAAAGATAGGTTGGTAAAAAAGAAAAAGGCGTTCCGTTTCCGGAACGCCTTGGTTATGATATTTTAATAACTCGTGTTATTGACCTCCAATTACCACCCTGAAGGTCTTCTCTGAAGTCCGTATTCCATCATCGTAGATGAAGCGTACCATGTAAACAGCTGCAGGGAGGTGAGTCAGATTGATCGGTACGACACGACCATATACGAGACCTTTCCAATCCTGTGTGCTGACCAACTGACCTGTGCTGGTGTAAACCCGCATGGACAGATAGTTGTAAAGTACACTGTTCATCCGGATGAAGAACTGACCACTGTTCGGGTTCGGGTAAAGGATCAGTGCATCATCACGCAGCAGGCGGATTCTTTCCGGACAATCGCTTACGACTGCTTTAGTAGTATCGGTAGAAGTACAACCGGCCGCATTCGTGTAAGAATAGGTCAGTGTGTATGTACCAACAGCTGTTGCACCCGGAATAAAGTTGAAACCGGATACACCGATACCACTCCAGTTACCACCTACAGGTGTACCCACCAGCGGTACAAGGGTGTCACTGATACAGATTCTGCGGTTCCAGAGGTCGGTGGCGGTCACCGGCGTAAGCGCATTCACTGTCAGGGTAGCTGCATTTGAAGTTACCGTATTACAAGTATTGGTGATAATCACTCTGTATCTTCTGCCAGAGAGTGTGGTTGTGGTATTGGCCACAGTATAAATAGTCGCATTGGCACCTGAAATATTCGTCCAGGTGGTACCATTATCTGTACTCAGCTGCCATTGATAAGCCAGGCTGGATCCGGCCGCTGTTACACTGAATGTGGCATTGGCACCCGCACATACGGTTTGATTAGCCGGTTGAGTAGTGATGGAGGCCGGCTGGAATACAGTTACCGTTGAAGTACCTGTACCTGAAGTACAGGTGGCTGTTGAACGTACTGCGTTATATGCCGTTGTCGTTGTTGGTTTGGCATATACAGTGCTGGCCATTGTTCCGGCTACATACGGCACCAAGGCATTTGCATCGGTGAAGAGACCGGTTACCGGTGTCCATACTGCACCATTCACTTCGAATGTGATACTCCAGCTGGTAATAGCTCCGACATCGCCACCTACCTGATCGTTGACAAACAGTTTCCAATCACCATTGAAGTTACCGGTGAAATTAGCCAGACTCGGATTCAATTGGTTAACTGAACCTGGACCTGGAGCCGGGAAGTTATCCGGTCCGGCCACGTTGGTCGGACGATAGGTTCCACTGGTAATATTGGCTGTTGGTAACAGGGAAAGTGCCGCATCATCAAATACAAAATTTGCATTAACCAGGTCACCACCGCCACCTCTGTCAGACATAAGGATCACATTAGAACCGTTTGGCGCCTGAAGTAACATATCGATATCACCCGGGAATGTATGGGAGATGCCGTTGATATTAACTGATTTCACTCTTACTCCGGAAGTGGGCAGGCCGCCTACATTAATGGCAGATGGATATGGGCTTGCCACACCAGAAGTACTTACAGGTGCACCTGCCGGAATGGAAAGCGGACCTGCTGTAGCCGTTGTTGCTGTGTAGGGAGCCACAGTAATAGTGGTTGTGCTACCCAGACAGATATTAACTGCAGTTGGGGTAACCACTGGCGTAGGCGGAGTAGCATTTACCACCGTTGTTGCCGAAGCGGTACAACCTGTTGCAGTTATAGTGCCGGTAACCGTATATGTGGTATTCAATACCGGATTAGCTGTTACTGAAGCACCGGTGGTGCTGCTCAGACCAGTGGCCGGACTCCATGTATAAGCGGTGGATGTGCCGGTGGCGTTCAATACCACAGGACCGCACTGACCGGTCGGACTTACAGCCACTGTCGGAAGCGGGTTCACCGTAACCGTTACAGAAGCAGAACCTGAGCTACAGGTACCCAGTGTATTAGTGACTGTATAAGTATACTGTGTTTGTGTAGTCGGTGACTGCAGGAAGTAAACGGTAGAGGCTGCAGTTCCGGCAACATAAGGCACCGTGGCGGCTGCATTGGAGAACAATCCGGTAATGGGCGTCCAAACAGCTGTCGGTACTTCAAATTCAATTGACCAACTGGTAACACTACCTGCATCACCACCTGCATCATCTACCAGGAACAGTTTCCAGTCACCATTGAAATTACCAGCGAAATTGGACAATGGCGCATTGGTTTGCGTCAGAGAACCAGGTCCGGGAGCAGGGAAGTTATCAGAACCGGCCGGATTGGTTGGTCTGTAAGTTCCTGATACCAGCGTGGCAGGCAACAATGATGGAGCTGCGTCATCAAAGGTCAGGTTAATGTTATTGATATCTGTACTTCCCCCTGCATCTGACATGATCACCACATTTGTACCGGTTGGTGATTGAATCAGCACATCCAGATCAGAAGGCCATGTATGTGTCATTCCATTCAGTGTAATAGACTTAACTCTTACACCTGAAGTTGGAAGTCCGGTAATACTGATATTGGCCGGATAAACAGAGGCAGGACCAGCCGTAGTGGTAACAACCATCGGTGCGCCTGTATAGGCTCCGCCAAAAGTGGTCGGTGCAACGGTCAGCGGCTGAATAGTTCCTGCACAAATAACCGGAGCGGCCGGCGTGATCACTGGTGTTACCGGTGTACCTAATACGCTGACTGAAGCGGTATTCGTACAACCTGTGGCGGTAATCGTACCAGTAACAGTATACACGGTTGAAACAGTCGGGCTGGCTACTACGGTAGTACCTGTTGTGGTATTCAGACCGGTAGCTGGTGACCAGGACCATGTATTGGCATTTCCGTTAGCGGTCAGGGTAACTGGGGCGCAGAAGCCGCTGGGACCTGAGTTCACCACAGGAATCGGGTTCACTGTAAGCGTAGCAATATTGGTGAAAGTAGTACCACACACATTGGTCACACTACCACGGAACAGGTTGCCATTATAAATAATACCTGTACTGGTGAGTGTAAGTGTGGTGGTGGTTACACCGGAGAACGGAGGCACATTGCTCAGGTTGGTCCAGGTAGCACCACCATTGGTACTGATCTGCCATTGGTAAGTCGGGGCAGGTACCGGTGCATTATCCGTGAAAGTAAATGTGGTGTTACCATTCTGGCAAATGATACTGTTTGCCGGTTGTGTAACCACCTGCGGAGGAATAACCGTATTGATCACAACCGGGTTGCCGCTATAAACGGTCAGACAGCCAGGGGTGCTTTGTTCTCTTACAACAATATTATATGACCCAGAAGGCAGTGTATTGAACGTATTGGATAACTGCCAGTTGGTACCACCGTCCACACTGTATTCAAGCGTACCTGTACCGGTGGCATTCACCACAATGGTACCGGTGAGGATCGGACAAAGCGGTTGAGTAACCGTTGGTGCGGTTACAACAGGTGTTCCGCTCAGTGCATTTATCACGATCGGGTTAGAAGCGTATGGGGTCAGGCAATGAGTAGCTGCCTGAAAACGAACGATAACATTATAGTTACCGGCAGCAAGTCCGTTAAATGTATTGGAAGTCTGCCAGGTAGCCCCGTTATCAATGCTGTACTCCATGGTGGTGGAGCCAGTAGCATTCACTACGATGGTACCGGTCAGCTGTCCGGCACAGGTGGCCTGGGTTACAGTCGGCGCCGCAACAACAGGTACTTCCAGGCAAGGAGCCTGTGTAATACGTGTTACTGTATCGGATATAGCCACGCGGACGTTTGACCCGTTGAACAGGCTGGTACGCATGTTTACAACAGGACCGCTTTCCAGCAGGATATCGTCCACATACCATCCAACGTTGGACAATGAGTTGTCGGATGCAAAGCGGAACCTGACTTTTATAGTCTGACCGGCAAAGCTGTTCAGGTTAATTCTGGTCTGGGCAAAACTGCCACCGGAGTTACCAGTGAAAGCAGAACGACCAGCCATCGGATTACCTGTTCCAAGCACACCAGTATAAGTTAATCCGCTCATAAACGGTCCGAGATCAGTCCAGGTGGTACCACCATTGGTGCTGATTTCGACCACACCTCCATCCCATCCTGACTCCGCATCAAACCGGTGCCAGAAACTCATAGAATGTGTGGCTGACGGGTTATTGGTAAGTGCAAAGCTTCCGGTAGAGACTAAAGTCTGATCAGAAGTTACAGCTGCATTCGGGGAGAAGAAAGAAGAAGGAGCACTGCGGAAAGAAGCAGTGGAAACAGCCCAGACATTTGCAGTAGTGGACGCGGCTGTCCAGTTAGGAGCCAGTGCAGTGCCTGCATCGTTGATATGTTGAACAGGTGCGAAATAAGAACCTGTATTCACATTAACCGTATAGGTATAGGTAGCACTTGCATCAGCTGCCACATTCACCGGATTAAAAGTAACTACCCGGTTGGCCGGGTTATAGGAACCTCCACTCACCCAGGTTACTGAAGTGGGCAGCGTATCAGTTAAAGTATAACCGTTGATCGGATCACAAACGGCACTAACCGTATTTGTATAAACAATATCAGTTCCTTCAGGCACTGATACCGTACCTGCCTGAGTCAGTGCTAAACTAACACTTGGGGTACAGAGACCGATTTTGAAGGAAGATACCCTGGTGGACCAACTGCTGGCGCCACTTCCGTACATGGCGGTAAACCAGAACAGGGAGTCATTCACCACATCATTCGCCAGATCATTATAGTCACCCCAGCGGTTACCAAATGTACCATAAGCTGTTCCCTGATGTAATAAAACATCATTGACAGCCAGTGTGCCGGGGGGATCGGCTTCATTTCTTCCGGAGAAATAAATTGAGGCATACTTACCGGTACCACTATGATTATAGGCAAGGGCAATTTGTCCTTTACTGTTAATATTTACAGAACCCATCCAGCGGTGATCAGCATCCGGTGCGTAAGTAGACTGCTGGAAAATGCTCCAGGCTCCGCCGCTTCTTCTGAGTTCATACCAGCGTAAGCCGGCTTTAGCGGTGCCAGGGAAGTTTGCATCTACCGTATGATTTAATACCAATGCTTCATGTGTGCCGAAATTCCGGTATTGTACCCGGTTCATGATCCGGTCACTTAAGGCGTCATAGCCGGCCCCCCCTGAAGCGATACAGTTTCTGCTGGCGCAGACCCTGGATTTAAAAGGGGCGGTTGTCATTTGCTGTGAAAAAGTGATAACCGTACTGGATGGCGTTGTGAAGTTGGGTTGCATGGTAATGATACCCAGACTATCCACATCTGTACCAGAGGCCGTGTAGTTGTCATCATTATAATACACAAACATACCCGGTGAACCAGCCGTGGGAGGCGTTGGTCCGCTGATACTAACAGGTGCTGTGGAAATAAATTTATTATCCGTACTGGTCAGGCGTACACGTACCAGTTCTGCTGTTACATCACCGGTCAGCATCTTGGCCTTATTTAATGCATAAATAGAGGAACCGAGATAGGCAGTACCGGTAGTATTAAAGTCGTTGGATGTAGCATAGATCGCATCCGGCCAAACACCCCAGTGTGGATAATCCACAAAGAAGCTGTTGTCCTGGAAACGATAAATATACCAGCCACCCGCCGGATCACTGGTTTGCGATACAGCAACAATCAGAGTATTGATATAGCTGGTTACACCGCCGGTGAAACCAAATTCAGTCAGCATATACCGGCCGCTGAACTGATCATATAAAGCTACGGGGTCGCCGGCACCGCTATAAGCTGCGCCGGTTAACAGGTCCATATAGGTTTGTCCTACCACCTGAACACCACTGCGGTCCCAGACTTTAAAGTAAGCACCGGAACCTCCGTTAATCATTTGAATAACATGGTTGGGACCTGCACACATGGTGGGGTCAGCGGGAGCCACACTGGTATAGCCCATTCCGTCAAAGTTCTGAGTGATCTCAGTACCGGCGTTTGGACTGGTAGTGGCGGTACTACCCAGTTTCTTTGTATTAAGCTGGACTACGGGATCTCCTTTGGCATTGGTGCCAAAGTCAAAAGCCGGATTGGTCCAGGTTTTTTTGGCAACCATACCCTCAGTGGTCCGGGTAATCATGGAGGTATCGGCATCAGCGGAGAAATTCCTCAGAGAAGGAATCACCTTGATTAACTCACCTACCACAACCTTTGGCTTTTCATAGCCTGATTGTCCATAAGAAATCTGAAAAAGACTGAAGAGAACAGCCAAAAGGAAAACCCTTTTCACGCCCTCGTTGATGGACCAGCCAATGGAAAACGGGCGGCCCTTCAATTGACACTGAGGTACAATTTTTTTCATACTTGCAGAAGTTTGGTTTAAAGTGTGTTCTGTAGAACTGGTGGTTTTGATAGGCTATCCGGCATTTTGACCAATACGCACAAAGCGTAGAATAACTTTGTGAAAGGAGCGTAAGTACTTCCTTTATAAGCTGGTTTTGGCACAAAATACGGGACTAATATAGTAAATAAACCAAATTCCAGCCAAAACTAATCCCATTGAATTTCAGGCAAAATATTTGTTATCAGTCAGTCGTTTGAGTGATGCCCGGAAAAACAGCATTAAACTTCCAAATTGAAAAAAATAATCATACGACCCCTCCTCAGCTTCCTTTTACTCAGTATTTCACTAGTTGGCCACAGCCAGATGATCACGGGTGTCTGGAAGGGCCGGATCAACCGCCAGAAAGTCGAAGTGAAAATCATTCAGAAGGGCGATAGCCTGACGGGCACTTCGTATTACTACGAATCCGCCAGTCATTACCGTCGTTATAGCATTAAAGGTTATTTCGATCCGGGAACCAACGAGGCCATTTGGTGGGATGATCAATTGCTGGAAGAAAAAGCGGGTCGGTTTTCGGTAAGCAGTCCGGGTAAAATGCCCCTCCTGGCGCGGGCTGATTTTAATTGTCCTGGAGGAAGTAAAATGATGCTGGATGGGAAAGCCACCCGCAGGGATGATGAAAATGATCCGAAAGGGCAGGTAGATCTTGATAAAGCCGGAAACACTGATTTTGCCGATGAGTGGGATTATATCATCGATAATTATATGGTAGGGGGAAATGATCCGTACCTGATTGATAGTATTGCCGCCCTTGCTTCACAGCCCGTTGTTTCACCACCGCCGGTGGTTACGGCTCCTGTCAGACAAGCACCTCCGCTTGTATCTGCTCCTGTTGTGATCAACGAAGATCCGGTCCGGAAAACTTCATCGGTGCCCGGGCCCAAACCAGATCCAAAGCCGGTTATTGTTCAGTCCAAACCTGAACCCATACCTGTTGTATTACCCACTATTGAAGAAAAATTCAGCAGCCGCCAAAAAGTATTTATTAAAGAAATACCGGTAGCCGGTGACTCTGTCGAACTCCGTTTTTATGATAACGCGGAAATAGACGGCGACTCCATTTCCCTTTTCCTGAATAATAAACTCCTGTATCAGCATATCAGGCTGGCGGCTGGTGCTTGGACTAT
>JAKQJH010000081.1 GCA_029561255.1 Bacteroidota bacterium
CGCCTGGATTTGAAGTCTTATCAGGGTGGTTAGTACATCCATTGAAAAGAAATGACCCGCAGAAAGTGAGGATTATAAGGATTTCGGTTTTCAAGAGAGAAATTATGCTGCTCAACATCTTAAATAAATTATCTCGCCATAGAGATAAATGTCACCCCAATTTACTCCAATAGCCCCACTCTCACAATACCGTAAATGGGTTATCCGGGAATGTTTTGTAAGGCCATAGGTGAACATCAGGGGCTGAAATATTTTGCCACCCCTTCGGGGTTTAAGGCGACTCAGCTTAATGTTTTACTATAATAATGACACCCTTTCAGGGTTGTATAGAAGGGTGACAACAACATTCGGCGCCTCACCCTTCGGCACGCCTGCCTGTCCGGTAGGCAGGCTCATGGTTCGACACGCTCACCATGACAAGAACATTCGGCTTCGCACCCTTCGGCACGCTCAGGGTGACAAGAACATTCGGTTTCGTAGGTTGAAAAGAAGAAAACAGTTCAGTGTTGCAAACAATATTCCAACGGAGCCTTTTTGAAAACAAGACACCCTTGTCACCCTGAGTAGACGCCAAGGTAATATTACAGGGCAGCTACCAGACTTCCTGCGTCGTATCGAAGGGTAACTACCGTCGGGCCCCCCTCCGACAACCACGTAGCAAACACCTCCGACCCCTTCCACTCATGCCCTGCATAAAGGATGGGACGGGCAATCATGTATTCCAGGAAATCAATCACGTCCTGCCGGGTGCAGGTGAGCATGGTATTGAAGAGCATCTTGCCTTCGCGGGGACCGCTTTTGATGGGCACGTTCATGGAGGGTTCGTTTTTTAAGAAGTAATCCGCAGTGAAACGGATATCGGCGACCAGGGAATCCAGTAAAGCCTCTTCGTCCTCGCGTGTCCAGTTGTAGAAAACAGTATACCGATCGTACAAGCGCTTCTCATACACATCCTGCAGCCCGATAAAATGGGCAGCCAGCCGGACTACCAGCCCCTGGTAGACGGGTGTTTTTTCTTTGTTGGTGTTCTCACCACCAAAACTCATCATCATGTAGATCAGGTCGCCGGCCCGGGGCTGCGTGCCGCTCTTTTTATAGTTGATAGCAAAATAATAATAGTCCCCCTTGATCAGCTGGCACCGGCCAACACCGATCGTGATGGTATCGGAGCGTTTATCCCGGTACATGCCTTTCAGTACTCCCAGCTTCTTCTCGGGTATGCTGATCCCATCCGGCAGTTGCAGCTGCACAAGTTTTATACTGTCGTTGAGGTCCACCATATAATCAGTGATAGGGAAGGCGCGGACCACCTGAGTGGTATCCTGTGCGGTGGTGGTAAGGGTGGCGAGGAGGCAGGCAATGAAGAGGTGTTTTTTCATATAGTGGGTTTAATTGTTGGTTTTATAACCAACAAAATAAATAACCAACAAAGCAAATTACCTGATTATGGAGGAGTGGGGGTACGTGGTGGAGGGTATTTTCCCCTTTGATACTTGGTGTAGTTAGTTGAACCCCTCCCACCTTCGCTTCGCTACGGTCGGCAGGCCGTGGTTTCGGGAGGTCGTGGGGGCTGCACCCGCTTACATATAGATTCAAAAACTTCTCCGCGACGGTCCCCATTTTCCCGAAAATTCCTTTATATTTTAGTAGCAGAATATTCCTGATATGAAAATTCAATACTGCTCCGACCTTCATCTGGAGTTCCCGGAAAACAAAATCTACCTCAATAAGCATCCTTTACCGGTGGTTGGGGATATATTGGTGCTTGCCGGTGATGTAGTGCCCTTTACTTTAATGGACAAGTATGCTACATTCTTTTCCTGGGCATCCGGCCATTTTGACCACACTTATTGGCTACCGGGTAATCATGAATATTACTATAGTGATATCAGCCACAGAAGCGGCGCATTTTCAGAAAAAATAAAGAGTAATGTAACCTTGCTGAATAATCAGGTCGTTCAGCTTGAAAACATCCGCCTGCTATTCTCCACTTTATGGTCGCATATCTCTCCCCTGCATCATCGGGTGATCCAACACGGCCTGTCCGATTTCCATGAGATAAGAAACGGGGACAACCTCTTTACCCCGGAACAGTTTAATCAATTTCACCAGGAAGCATTGAACTTCATCTTCGGCCAGTTATCGGTCCCCTATGCTGGCCAATCGGTGGTGGTTACTCACCATGTACCAACCCTGTTGAACTATCCAGCCCAGTACAAAAACAGTGAACTCAACGGTGCCTTTGTGACTGAACTCTTTGACCCGATACACGATTCAGGAGCCGATTACTGGGTATATGGTCACCACCACCAGAATACCCCGGAGTTTAATATCGGTCATACCCGTTTGCTAACCAACCAACTGGGATATGTGAGGTATCGAGAAAATAAGGGGTTTGAAGGTGGACGATGTATAAATTTACACTAATCATTTGAATTATAGTATAATAAACTTATATTTGTGTAATAAACCTACTAGGTTTATTACTTATTATTTAGTTTACTATTAAACGATAATGGAAAACTTCGGGGATTACCTAAAAGAGGTGCTGGGCATTTCAATTACCCTGTTTCCGGTAAATAAACCTGAAACAGACCGTCTCCCTTTTTATATTAAGGAGTCATTCGGGTTTTCAAAGGCTGAGCTATTTAATCAGTCAGTCATTTTTGCAGAAAGTCTTCCCGATCTGGCATTTACCAGTCTGCAATACGAGAAAATGTTGGAGCTGGTCAAAAATATCAATGGGAAAGAAGTTATCCTGGTGCTGGATCAGCTTTCGTATTTAGAACGAAAAAGACTGATTCAACGACGTATTAATTTTATTGTACCCGGGACTCAGCTATTCCTGCCATCATTACTGATAGATCTCCAGGAAAAATATAAACCAAAACAGGAAAAAAGCGGAAAACTACTTCCTTCAGCCCAGTTCATCATACTATATAGAATCCTACATGGCGAAATCATGGAAACGCTTCCGTTAAAAGAGTTAGCGGAAAAACTGGGTTATACACCCATGGGTATCAGTAAATCGGTGGAAAATCTCAAGAAGCTCAACCTGTGTACAACGGAAGGAACTAAAGAAAAATATATCCGCTTCAATAAAAACGTACAAGCTATCTGGCAAACCGCACAATCCTTTCTCAGCAGCCCGGTATTGAAAAAAATATTTGCAGATGAGCTGCCAGCCAATAATCTGCTATTAAAATCAAATGAATCAGCCCTGCCAGAATATACTGACATGGCTGAAGCAGGACAAATTTACCTGGCAATGGAAAAAGGAGATTACTATGCCTTGCAGAAAAAAGGGAGGTTGAAGAACGAGAATGAATCTGAAGGTATTTATTGCATTGAAGTTTGGAAATATGACCCGGCTATTCTTGCCAACGGTATTTCAAAAGAAGGAAACGTGGATCCGCTTTCCTTATTCCTGAGCCTGAAAGAAACAATGGATGAACGGATTGAATCTGCCAGAGAGCAAATTATTGAAAACTATATTGTAAAATGGTCAGGGGATTAGAGAAGTTCAGGGAGTATTTTACTGACTATCCGGATAGCTATATAATAATCGGAGGTACTGCTTTAGATAGGGTGATATCAGAAGCAGGTTTCACGCCCAGGCGTACTGATGATATCGATATAGTCCTGATTATACATGCAATTAATAGAGATTTTATAGAAAAATTCTGGCAGTTTATAAACGATGGCGGGTACCTCGATAAAGAAATAAATACCACGGAAAGAAAATACTATCGCTTTCAAAAGCCAGCCCATAATGATTTCCCTGTCAAAATAGAACTGTTCTCAAAAGAACCAGATTCAGTTGTTGTTCCGGAGGGTCTGCACCTCACACCTGTTCCGGTTGCGGAGGGACTGAGTGATCTAAGCGCTATTCTGCTGGATGATGATTATTATCAGTTCACTTTATCCAATAGTACCCAGACTGCAGGGATAAACTACGCGACAAAAGAAGCACTGGTTTGCCTGAAAGCCAAAGCATACCTGGAAAATAAAAGATTGAAAGAAGAGGGAGTAAATATCCAGACAAGAGATGTGGTTAAACACAAATATGATATTTTCAGACTTATGCTCCTTTTTGCACCGGCTGACCGGATAGCTGTGCCGGATTCAATTAAAAAGGACTTAAACAGGTTTGCTGAAATCATCGAAAATGATCTGCCTGCTTCTGAAATACTCAATGTTATGCAAAATGGAAGAAAAGCAGATATGGCCGCTTTATTTGAACAGTTTAAAACAAACTTTCTGTCTGATTTTTCATAAAAGCCATTGATACTTTCCGATTTAGGTGCAAAGAATCTTTCCTCACCTTTCGGCACGCCTGCCTGTCCGGTAGGCAGGCTCAGGGTGACAACAACATTCAGCTTCTCACCCTTCGACACGCTCAGGGTGACAACAACATTCAGCTCCGAAAGATGAAAAGCAGCAAATAACTCAGGGTTGTAAAATTCAATTCAACGGAGCCTCCTAAGAAACTAAATGACGTTGTCATCCTGCCTGCCGACCGAAGCGTAGCGCAGGTGGGAGTAGCCGTTTAGATGAACTTCAGGGGAACTGAAAAAGAAATCACGGCGTATCGAAGGGTTACGCGCCGATTTGCGACGTTTTTAGTTGAACCCCGTTGGGGTTCCGGGAGGTCGTGGGGGCGCAAAACCCCGGATTTCATCCGGGGCTATTAATCGTTCAACCCCGTTGGGGTTGGGAGCCAGACCCTTATTTATCCAGTAATTTCAAAGCAGATAACCGGAAGACCGGTGCCCATCGTTTTACGGGATCTCCAATCCCCTCTCCTTAAGGACTACGGTGTGGACACATCTTTTGAGAACTTTTGATACATACTCCAGCCTTCATACATCTGGTAGAACTTTGCAAGCCCTTTCTGCAATACGATTGGACCAGGCTTTCTCTGGGTTTCATAACCTTTCCAGCCACCC
>JAKQJH010000076.1 GCA_029561255.1 Bacteroidota bacterium
CCGTCCAAAAACTGACAAAACCCAATCCTTAGAAAAACCAGACAATTAAAAATCCAGTATCGGTCAACTTCTTTTTTTTACTTTAAGAGCTTTTTGAAAATACCGTTTGAGATCCAAACCCGACTGAAAACCGACAGATCCTTATCTGACGAAAAACCAAACCAATCCAATCCAAAAGAAGACCAAAAGATCCAGATCCGAAAAAAACCAAAATCCAGTACTGAAAGAAAAACCGTCCAAATCCAAACCTAGAGAAAAAACCAACAAGATCCAGATCCAAAAGAAAAACCGTCCAAGTCCAATCCAAAGAAAACCGTCCAAATCCAAGAGTCCTGAAGACCATCCAAGTCTCACCGTGTCCAAATCCATGAAAGAAACTTAACATCCGGAACCCTCCTGCTAAATAAACGTTTAGCAGGAGGCGCGGTGACTCGAAAACTAAGATCCAAGAACCGAAGATGCCAAGATCCAAATAAGCATCAAATAAGACAAATTATCAAAGGCCTGCTAAGGGCTTTTTTCGGTTTAACCAATCCATTCTTAGAATGGGCTGTTGACTCACCACTCACCACTCACCTCTCACCACTCACCACTTTTCCCTAATTTCCCCCCATGATCAGCACTGACCAATGTGGCCGTATTGTTGAAATTCCGGATACTCCCAAACGGATTGTATCACTGGTACCTTCACAAACAGAATTGCTCTATGACCTGGGACTACGTGAGGAGGTCGTTGGTATTACTAAATTCTGTATTCATCCGGAGGAATGGTTCAGGACAAAGACCCGGGTGGGTGGTACAAAAGACGTCAAAACTGAGCGGATTGATGCGCTTCAGCCCGACCTGATTCTGGCCAATAAAGAAGAAAATGTAAAAGAGCAGATCGATGAGCTAGCTAAAAAATGGCCGGTATGGGTCAGCGACATCAACAACCTGGAGCAAACCCTTGCCATGATCCTGCAAATCGGGCAGCTCACCGGAAAATTTAAGCAAGCTGACTACCTGCAAAACCAGATGCAAACTGCGTTCCGGTCATTGATTGTAACAGATAAGAAACCACGAACTGCTTACCTTATCTGGAAGGAGCCTTACATGACCGTGGGCGGCGACAGTTTTATTCATGCCATGATGGAGCATGCCGGCCTGGATAATGTTTTTAAAGCGCAACAACGATATCCGGAGACTAATCCTGAAGAACTTAGATCACTGCGATGCGAGGTTGTTTTACTGTCCTCAGAGCCCTACCCTTTTCGTGAAAAACATATTGAAGAATTACAAGCCCAGTTACCAGGCACACAGATTCTCCTGGCCGATGGAGAAATGTTCAGCTGGTATGGGAGCCGCCTGTTAAAGGCACCTGCGTACTTCCAAAAACTTCGGGAGAAAGTAAAATAGTACGAAATTGCATTTGAATCAGTAGGCAGTAGGCAGTGGGCAGTAGGCAGTAGGCAGTGGGCAGTGGGCAGGTGGCAGTGGGCAGGTGTCCGAAGTAAGGAATTGCAGACTGCACTTTGCAGACTGCAGGCTGAAATAAAAATACTAAGACAGGACTATTTAAATAAAATATCTTTTAGAACAGTTTACTAAAATGCGTTTCATCGATAACCAGAATGACCGGGAGACCAAGGAAGGTGATAAACCTTCCCGGAAGAAACCTATGTACCCGGTAAATACCAAGCTCAGAAGCTATCTGCGTGAACGGGGAAGGGAAGTCAGGCTGCCCGTAACATATCACGATCTGCTCCGGTTTACCTGGTCCACCCCTATCATGGATAAAAACGGGAATCACACGCATTGGGAAAAAGCGTCTTATGACAGCCGGGACTGGGATTATATCCGGGAAGGCCTGGTGAAGATTTACGCGATCCTGAAAACAGAGGGGGATTTCAGTTTTATCACTCACCTGGATGTGGCGAGAATCGATTACTGCTCTTTTGGGAATTCAAATCCTTTCCGGATCCGGATTGTCAATAAATTCAATGACAATTACGATCACTACTATATCAAGATTGCCGATGCCTCGCGGATATACGGCCTGGAACTGGAACATATCCTGTCACCCAACCGTATTACTTTTTTCACGTATGGTAATACATTGGTGGAAGAACATATACCCGGTATACCCGGTGATATGTTTATCCGGCAGATCCTGGAATCACCGGAAACCAATAAAATCAGGCTGGCCAAGGAATTTGTAAAATTTAATGAGCGTTGTTTTGTCCGCCTCCTCGGGGATATGCGCAGTTATAATTTTGTGGTAAGCATCACCCCGGATATTGAAGATTACCAGTACCGGATCCGGAGTATTGATTTTGACCAGCAATCCTATGAAGGCCGGAAAAATCTGTATCTGCCCCAGTTTTTTAAAGAAAACTACGCCTTTGTAGAATCCGCTTTGGCCGTACTGAACCGGGAATCCATTGAACAATACCAGGCAGAGGAACGAACCATGATTACATTCCGGCTGGCCAGTTCCAGGTACCGGATCAAGGACCTGCTCGATATCATGACCCATGATAAAATTTCGACGCCGGAGAAAGTGGCCCAGTTGAAAAAAGAGCTGAGTGAATACATGAAAACCACGGATTATGATAAGTGTCAGAATATGGGTCAGGTGGTGAAAGTACACCTGAAGCTCACCCTCCGCAAAAATCTGTTGCTGGTGCAAAAAAACCTGGGAAAAAGCAAACGAAAATCACGTTGAAGTCTAACAGATGTTAGCTTTGTAAATAACGGAAAAGCTCTATATTAGCGGGCCTTTAACGATTACCTGCCTGCTGAAAAGCATTTGCCACTTTAAAAATTTAAAAAATCAATGAAAAAGTACAGAGCCGGGGTGCTCTTCGGCGATGAGCTGGAAGCACTCTACAATGATGCAAGGGATAACCAGTTTGCCTTACCTGCTGTAAACACGATAGGCACCAATACCATTAATGCCGTACTGGAAACTGCAGCCAAGGTGAATTCGCCGGTGATCATCCAGTTTTCAAATGGCGGGGCCCAGTTTATCGCTGGTAAAGGAATGCCCAATGATAACCTCCAGGGAAATATTGCCGGAGGTATTTCCGGTGCCCTGCATATTCACAATGTGGCTAAATACTATGGAGTACCTGTAGTCCTGCACACAGACCATGCAGCCAAGAAATGGTTGCCCTGGATCAGCGGTTTGCTGGATGCAGGAGAACTGTACCATAAAGAAAAAGGACAGCCCCTGTTCAGTTCGCATATGCTGGACCTGAGTGAAGAGCCAATTGAAGAAAATATCCACACTTCTGTGGAATTTTTCAAAAGGATGAATCCCCTGGGTATGAGTATTGAAATTGAACTCGGAGTTACCGGCGGTGAGGAAGATGGCGTGGATAACAGTGATGTGGAAAATTCCAAGTTATATACCCAACCGGAAGATGTGGCTTACTCTTACAGGGAACTCAGTAAAGTAGGAAAACTCTTCACCGTTGCCGCTGCCTTTGGTAATGTTCACGGAGTTTATAAACCCGGCAATGTGGAATTACGCCCGGTCATCCTGAATAACAGCCAGGAATACATCCAGAAAGAATTCAAGACCGCCGCCAAACCCGTATACTTTGTTTTCCACGGCGGAAGTGGCTCACCCCAACACCAGATACGTGAAGCGATCGGATATGGCGCCATCAAAATGAATCTGGATACCGATCTGCAATGGGCATTCTGGGAAGGTGTACTGGATAACTATAAAAAACACGAAGCCTACCTCCAGGGCCAGCTTGGAAACCCTGAAGGAGACGACAAACCGAATAAGAAATACTACGACCCGCGCGTATGGTTGCGTAAAGGAGAAGAAGCCTTTATCAAACGCCTTGAAGTGGCCTTTGAAGACCTCAACTGTATTAACAGAAACGCATAAACGAAAAGCCCGGCCAAAAGCCGGGCTTTTTCTTACCCCTCCTGCCTACTGCCTACTGCCTCCTGCCTACTGCTTACTGCCTCCTGCCTACTGCCTCCTGCCCCCCGTTCCATTCTGTATAAAATCATTCCATAATCTGGAAATTTTCATCCCATAACAATTTCTATATTATTGAATTTCAGGTGATTAAAAATTGGCACACTAGTGGTGATTCCTCCTATGAAAATCGTACTTATGAAAACAAAATTTTACCCTTTTATCACATTATTCGCGTTCATTTGCTGCGCTGGATTAGTCCAGGGCCAGACGGTCTGCAACAATGAAACCATCCGCTTCCGGGAAACATTTGGCCAAACTCCGCTGACTGAAGGTTATGAGGAGGGAAAAACCGGTTTTAAGTTTATGTCTGGGGCTGAACTGGAAACCGGTGAATATGCTGTTCTTGGCAATACACAGGTCCGTCCCGAGTGGCATAACAGCACTGATCATACCGGTGATCTCAATGGCCAGATGATGATCATTAATCCCGGTTATGCGGAGGCTGATTTTTTTGCAGACAGTATCGAGAATCTGACTACGGCCGGTTATTATTCCGTTTCCTTGTATGTGATGAATGTAACAAAAGCCGGTACCTGTGGAGCCGGAGCTGTGCTTCCCCGCTTACAAATACAGATAGAATACCTGTCCGGGCTAACCGCTTACCAGCATTTATCCGGTTTTACTTCCGATTTCATTCCCTCGTCAACCAATCCGGGATGGATCAAAGTTATCAGCGGTTTTGTACTGCCTCCCGGCATCCAGAACATCCGTTACCGTATTATCAACCAGTCCATGGGAGATTGCGGCAATAGCCTGGCTATTGATGATATAACCTTTTCACAATGTGCAAGTCTTTCCACCCTGCCGGTAAAAGGGCTGAAAATAAACAGTATTGAGCCAGCCGGCTCTGGTACCCGGATTCTCTTTTCCACCGAATCAGAATCTCAGACTGACCGGATGATCACCCAAAAAAGTACCGATGGCATTAACTGGACGGATATTCATTCACAGGCTGCAGCCGGTAATAATGACCAGTACCGCGCTTATACAGCCTCCGATATCTATGTTGCTTCTCCTGTTATTTACTACCGGATACAACAAACGGATTTAAAAGGTGGAGTGAGTTATTCCGCCATTGTTAAATACACCGCCGGCAGCCTTTCCTCCACCACGCTGACCGCTTACCCTACTCCTTTTACAAGCCAGCTCCACCTCAATTTCACCAGTCTCAAAAACGAAACCTATACCGCCACCCTGTATGCGGCCAACGGACTTGCTCTTCAAAGCAGTACCTTAAATGCACGAAAAGGAAGTAACCTGATTCAGTTTAATACGATCAACCTGAAACAAGGCACCTACCTGGTAACCGTGGTGAATAGTGATGGCAGCATCCGGTTAACTCAGAAGACGGTTAAACAATAGTCTCTCTTAATAATTCCATATTGCGATTTTCACCGCGGGTAAATCCCGCGGTTTTTTTATATCTGCACTATAGAGAGTTTTCTCATATATACTGGAATACTTCCATATTTGAGAATCAGTCTAATTATTGGACTATATAACATTATTTTGTTATTCGTATATTGTTGTTTTTATTATTTTTATCGATTGGCACAGCAATGGAATACTAGGGAAAAAACGTACAATGAAAACGAAACTCTACTTTTCCAGCCTCGTAACTACCCTTTTACTGACATTCAGTTCCAATGCCCAAACCGTTTGTAATGGTGAAGCAATCCGCTTCAGGGAAACATTTGGAACCGGAAATAGTGCTGCTTCTCTTCCTGCCGGCAGAACCACATATACCTATAATGGAAGTTCGGATCTGGCTGATGGTTATTATCGCCTTTCAAAAAGCTCAAGGGGACGTTCTGAATGGCATAATGCGGCAGACCATACCGGTGATGCCAATGGCAGAATGATGGTAATTAATGCCGGTTTTACTGCAGGAGAATTCTATAAGGACACCATCACCAACCTTACTCCTGGTGCCAGCTATTCCGTTTCCCTTTACGTAATGAATGTAAATACGTTGGGAACCTGTGGAAGTGGCGCTATACTCCCTAAACTGCAATTCGTTGTGGAATACCTCGCCGCCGACAACAAATTTCAATCACTGACCACCTTTACCACTGATTTTATTCCCCAAAGCAGTAATCCTTCCTGGGTAAAAATTACCAGTGGCTTTATGATGCCCGGTGGTATCACGAGTGTCCGTTACCGGATCATCAATAACTCGAATGGCGGATGCGGAAATGATCTCGCGCTCGATGACATTACTTTTTCCCAGTGTGCCAGCCTTTCTTCTTTACCGGTTAAAGGATTAAAAATTAACACTGTGGAAGAATCCGGAACAGGCACCCGTCTCCTTTTCTCCACCGAATCAGAATATAATACATCCATGATGGAAACCCAGAAAAGTACGGATGGCATTACCTGGGTTACCATTCATCAGCAACCAGCTGCTGGTATCAGTGACCGCTACAAAGCCTATAGCAGCAACGATAATGAAGCTACCACCAACGACGTATACTACAGAATCCGCCAGATTGATATTGATGGAACATTTACTTACTCTGCTGTAGTGAGTTTTAAAGGGGGTGGGAAATCCGGAAATACCATGACCGCTTACCCAAACCCTTTTTCAGCGAAACTATCCGTGAATATCGTTTCGGCAGAAAACGATAACTACCTCATCACTTTATATAATGCGGCAGGTGCACAGATTCAGCAAATAAAACTGACTGCCCGTAAAGGAAGCAACCTCGCCGAATTTAATGGCACCCAATTACGTAATGGCATGTACCTGGTTACCGCTGTCAACAGTGATGGCCGCATTAAATTCAGCCAGAAGCTGATCAGAAACTAAATCATTGTTTATTCGTTTTTTTAGCCGCGGGTTCTCCTGTGGTTTTTTTTTCCTGACAGGTCTGTCACGCTTAAGAAGTGCATTTGCTATAATCTGTGAATATTATAATAACCATCCCGGATTGTGTAATGGGTGAAAAAAATGGACAGATTATTTTTAATTGAAATTAATCGGGTATACAATCACTATTCAACAATTGTCTCGAAGCCGTTTTTCAGAGTTAAATAATAGTATGGGTAAAGTGCTGATCATAACCGGAGGAAATAAAGGAATCGGACAAGGCATATGCGAAGCTTACAAAAATAATGGCTACCAGGTCTTCTCCATTTCCAGAAGCCAGCTTTTGGCTGACAGTTCACAGAATGTAAACTATATTCAGTTTGATCTTCAGCAGACCAAAGATGTTACTGCTGTATTAGAAGAAATTCTCATGGGACTGCCAAAACGGGAGATGGACAGTATCACCCTGATTAATAATGCAGCCACTACCGGCCCGATCAGGCGTTTTGAAGAAACCAGTTCCGCCGATATAGAGAAAGTAATCAGTCTGAACGTGGTTGCTCCTTTAATGCTGACTTCCGGTTTTATACAATATACAAAAGGATGGAATTGCCGCCGGCACATCATTAACATTTCTTCCGGCGCTGCCATAAATCCGCTGGCTGGCATAAGTACCTATTGTGTGTCCAAAGCAGCAATCGATATGCTGACAAAATCCATTGCACTTGAACAAGCCGGCAACTCCGGGAATTTTAAAATTATATCCGTTTACCCCGGCCTTGTGGATACGGATATGCAACGGGATATCCGCACCTCAAACAGCACCCATTTTCCAGAAGTAAAAACATTCCGGGAATTTAAACGGAATGGTGACCTGGCCGGAAAATATGATGTAGGGAATGAAATATATCATATTGACCATAATGTCCTGGTAACTAACGGATCCATACTCGACTTAGATGTATACCGCTACTCCACGCAAAAATTACATGCTGTTCCTTCAATCACCTGAGCCACAGGTATCGAAATTCCATAAGCGCTGATTTTTGTCACTGCTGAAGCAGTTCTGGCAAATCTTCCTTATTTTACAGGCCGCATTATTATTCAATTTTAAAAAAATAAGGATGATCCGAATTAAATTTATACCGGTATTGATAGGCATTGCCCTTTTAACCGCATGTGGAAGTAAAGATGAAAAAGCCACTCCGGATGTTCCGGCTGCAGGTACCACGCCACCACCTGCCCAGTTACAACCACTCCCGGCCCAGGGTACAACCAATGCCCCTAACCCGGCCAGTATCGCTTTAAACCCTGAGCATGGACAGCCCGGCCATCGTTGTGATATTGCGGTTGGTGCCCCGCTGAACAGTCCTGCGGCTCAGCCTGCTCCTGTTCCCGCTCCAGTCAAGCAGACGATGCCCCAACAACCCGTACAAACTCCGGCCCCTTCTTTAAACACAACCACCCCTTCAAAAGGTGTTTTGAACGGTGCTGTGAATCCGGCCCATGGGCAACCCGGCCACCGTTGTGATATTGCGGTTGGCGCCCCTTTGAATAGTTAACTTGTAAATTAAAATTGCTATGCCACGTCCAGATCTGAACCGGGTTCCGGTTTTTTATCATAAGTACATCGCCCAGGTGGAAGGTGATAATATCAACGAAATCTTAAGTAAACAGGCAATAACCATTTTAGCCCTACTGAATAATCTGCCTGCCGAAAAAAGGGATTACCGCTATGGACCAGACAAGTGGACTGTTAAGGAAGTATTACAACATATCATGGATGCAGAACGGGTATTTGCCTACCGGGCTCTTTGTATTGCCCGCGGCGAACAACAGGCATTACCAGGGTTTGATGAAAACCTGTATGCGGATAAAGCACAATGCACCAACCGAAAATGGAGTGATATGACCGAAGAATTCCGGGCGATCCGCCGCTCAACGGAAATCCTGTTTGCTTCGTTTAACGATAGCCAGCTGGACGCAACAGGTACTGCCAGCGGCTGGCCGGTGTATGTATCAGGTATCGGCTACCTGACTGCCGGCCATGCACAGCACCACCTGAATATATTACTGGAACGATATTTATAAAACGCAGGTTTTACCAAATAAAAGCGGGTGTACCAGAAGCTTCTGATACACCCGCTTTATTTTATATACTCCTTAAAAAGCCTTCTTTACCGGCTCTTCTGTTTTGCCTTTTACCAGGTTCTGCTGACTGATAATATCATTCATCACTTTCATCGTCTGGTCCAGGTAGATATCCTTCTGCAGACTTTTCAGCCACAACTGAAAACGCTCCTGTTTTGACTTATCCTCCGCCCAACGATTCGTTTCTGCAGGCAGGGCGCTAACATCCAACTGGCCTTTCAGCTTCAATAAAGTTTCCAGTTGCTTCACACTGGCTTTTACCTTCTCCTGCTCTTTGCGGTATTTTTCCAGCTGGAGCGAATACTTCTTTTCACTTTGTTTGGATAACCAATCAGTGGTCTCTGCAATGAGGCGGAAAGTGGGGTCACCTTCGAGACGTTGTTTACTGAGCTGTTTAATCATCTCCAGGTCATAACCGGGTTTCCAGTTCGTATAACCTGCTTTGGTGATCTCATCCCAGGGCAAGGCATCTTCACTGTCCTTTTCACGTACTTTCAGGTATTCCAGGTTATCGGGTAATACAATATCCGAACTCACCCCCTTCAACTGGGTGGAGCCGCCATTGATCCGGTAGAATTTCTGCAGGGTCAGTTTTACAGTACCCAGGTCGGAGTTGGACATCGAAAATCCATTCTCCGGATCCAGTCCGATATTTCGCTGCACCGTACCTTTTCCATAAGTGGAAGTACTGCCGATCACTACCCCGCGGTTATAATCCTGAATGGCCGCCGCGAAGATCTCTGAAGCGGAAGCACTGAATTCATTCACCATTACAGCCAATGGACCGGTATATAGAACATTCCGGTCTTTATCTTTCAGCACACTGGGTTTATTATCGCGGTCTTTCACCTGCACGATCGGTCCATCTTCAATAAAGAGTCCGGCCATTTGCACCACATCATAAAGGGATCCACCTCCATTATTACGCAGGTCTATTACAATGCCATCTACCTTCTCTTCTTTCAGTTTGATCACTTCTTTCTCCACATCCTTATAACTACGCGCCCCGTTGGGGTCCTCAAAATTGGCATAAAACTCAGGCAGATAGATGTAACCGATTTTGGCGGTTCCTTCTTTCACTACCGCACTGCGGGCAAAGGTTTCATCCTGTACAATTTTATCACGGATCAGGGAAACTGTTTTCATAGAACCATCCATGCGCTTTACCGTAAGTCTTACTTCAGTTCCTTTTTTACCACGGATAACTTTAACTGCATCGGTTACAAGATAGCCCGTCAGGTCTACCGGTTCATCCTTACCCTGGGCCACTTTCTGAATAATATCGCCTACCTGCAATTCGCCAGATTTATAGGCCGGACTACCGGTCAGGATACTGCTGATCTTGATATTTCCGTCATCATACTGAAGCGAAGCGCCAATTCCAAAAAAGCTGCCGCTCATTTCCTCATCGAAATAACGTTTATCCACAGGCGGGAAAAACTCCGTATGCGGATCCATCGTGGTGGTAATCGTATTCACATACAGGTTGAATTTGTCGTCATCATTAAACTTAAAACGATACCGCTCAAACGTGCGGTCCATAATCCGTTTCACCCGCTCACGGGCTTCTTTTTCCAGTTCTTCATCCGACTTGGACACGAATCCCTCCTTCCCTTTATTTTTTTCACGGATATCCAGCAGGTCCGCATAACGCTCAAGAGTCATGAATTTCAACTTGGTTCTCCACCGTTCTTTCTGGGCAACAGCCGTACTGGTAAAATCCAGTTTATCAGCATCCAGCATCACATCCTCATCAGCGCTAAAATCAAAAGGTTTAGCCAGAATTTCATTCATCATAACTGAAGCTTGCTCTACCCGCGCATTGAATAATTTACCAGCAGCCAGCGGAAACTCAACGGCCGCCCCGTTAATTTCATCATCCACCCGGGTTTCATATTTCTTCAGGGCGTCCAGGTCAGACTGCTGGAGTATGTTTTTATCCGGATCCAGTTCGCCAACAAATTTTTTGAACACTTTCTTCGAAAACGCATCATTTATTGCCTGGGGGCTATAATGACCTTCAGACAGCATCTGGCCTACCAGTTTCATGATTCTTTCATAGTTTCCGGGAGGAGGAGCACTACTGACCATCTTTCCCATCGACTTAAACGCCAGGAAAGACGCAGCAACCAACATCAGCACAATCAGGGGAAGTCTCTTCATATTTGTCAGGTATTTAATTATATTGGACATAGAATCAAAAATAACGCAAAAACCCTGCTTTTCTTGCCTTTACAGCCTTTTAACAAGGCTTTTTGATGAGTGGTTCAGGTTCCAATACGTAATCTTTCGTCTTTCAGGCTGTTTATTGGAAATTATCATTTCTTTTATTTTTTACGAAAACGCATTTTTCCTATTTTTGCAGCCCAAATATGGTGGTTATAGCTCAGTTGGTTAGAGCATCAGATTGTGGTTCTGAGGGTCGCCGGTTCGAGCCCGGTTAGCCACCCCATCCAAGACCCCGTTTCGAATGAGACGGGGTCTCATTTTATACCTTCATTATGAACTATTGGCTGATTCTGATCCCTTTGATCTCTGCTTTTATTGGCTGGGTGACTAATTGGGTCGCAATAAAAATGCTTTTTCACCCGAGAGAGCCCAAACGTATTCTGGGCATCACGTTTCAGGGTATTTTCCCGAAAAGACAACAACAGTTTGCAGAAAAACTGGGCAAACTGGTCAGTAATGAATTCCTCTCCTTCAGTGATATAGAAGAAAAAATCAGCAGTCCGGATAACCTCAAAAAAATCATGCCCATGATCGAAAACCATGTGGATGAGTTTTTACGGCACCGGCTAAGCACCGAAATGCCAATGATCAGCATGTTCATAGGCGATAAAACCATTGGAAAATTGAAAGGGGCATTTATGCAGGAGATCGAAACCCTGTTTCCCGCAGTGATGAAACAATACGCCGCCAACCTCAAAACAGAACTCGACCTCGAACATATCGTCATTCAGAAAGTATCCGGTTTTTCTTCCGATAAACTGGAGGAAATCCTTTATCAGATTATGTCAAAGGAATTCCGGTTTGTCGAGATCCTGGGAGCGGTCATCGGACTGTTAATCGGTATCGTACAGGTTCTGATCACCCAATTGACCCGATAACCCTTCTCCACGAACTATTTCCACTGGTATTTGTCTTATAGCCACTCATCAACTTTACTGAGAATGAGTGCAAGTTCAGTAACCATTAAACGTCTAACATTCAAATCGAATTAATGAGAAAATTCATAGTCATATTAGCTTCATTTTTAACAGTTTACACTACCAGCGCCCAAATGCCCGGGGGTAACAACAACCGCCCCGGACAAGGAAGACCCCAAATGAACGGTACCTTTTACGGGAAACTGGTGGAAGCTAAAACATCCAAGCCCATCGAATATGCCTCAGTTCAGTTAATCCAGAACCGTATGGATACTGTGACCAAAAAGAGAAAAGAAGTGGTTATATCCGGGATGCTTTCCGACAACCATGGTGATTTCCGGCTGGAAAATGTGCCCGCATTCGGTCAATTCAAATTACAAGTAACCATTGTGGGTTTTAAACCTTACGAACAAACCGTATCCTTTGGCATTAAACCCGGTGGGGATATGTCCGAAATGATGGCTGCCCTGGATAAGGATCTTGGAAATATCAAAATTGATGTGGAAGAAAAAACACTGGATAATGTGACCGTAACGTCCACCAATCCCGGTTTACGGCTGGGAATCGACCGCAAAATATTTAATGTGGACAAAAACCTGGTTTCAGCAGGGGGTACCGCGGTGGATGTAATGCGGAATGTACCTTCGATCAGCGTGGATATTGATGGAAATGTAACCATGCGCAATAACACCCCGCAGATCTTTGTAGATGGCCGTCCAACCAACCTGAGCCTGGACCAGATCCCTGCCGATGCGATTGAATCAGTGGAAATCATTACCAACCCTTCTGCAAAATTTGATGCATCCGGCGGAACCGCCGGTATCCTGAATGTGGTTTTGAAAAAGAATAAGCGGGTAGGCTATAGCGGTAGTGTCCGTTCCAACCTCGATTCCAGAGGCCGCGTGGGACTGGGTGGTGATATCAATGTCCGGATGAACAAGGTCAATTTTTTCCTGAATGCCAATATGAACCAGCGGAAATCCATCAGCAATGGTACCACCGACCGTACCACCCTGATCGGGATACCGAATACGGCCCTGCACCAGACTGATCAAAGTGTTTCAAAAGGACAGTTTATGTTTTTCCGGGGTGGATTTGACTTTTTCCTCGATAACCGGAACACGCTTTCCATAGCCGGTAATATTGCCAAGGGTCAATTCAAACCCTACTCATCCAGCGATATTGAAATCGACTCACTGTACCCGGTCATAAAAACTTCCTACAGCGACCGGAATTCCAACAGCAACAGCAAATTCAATAATGCGGGTGCGCTGATCAGTTTCAAACACATTTTTCCGAAACAAGGCGAGGAATGGACCGCAGATATAAACTATAACCGGAGTAAAAACAATAACCTGAACCTGGTCAGCACCAATTATTACGCGGACTATTTCAGCAGTCTGATCAGCACGTTCAATCAGCAGCAGGATGGTAACGGCACCAATGAAAATATCGTTGTACAGACCGATTATGTTAAGCCCCTTAATGAAAAATCAAAACTGGAAGCCGGTTTAAGAGCCCAGTTCCGTAAAGTAGATAATAAGAACAATTTTTACATTATTGGAAACGGGGGCAGTCTGACCTATGTACCGGATCAGTCGGTAAATTATAACAGCACCGACAACGTATACGCCGCTTACGCCACTTATTCCAACCAGTATAAAAACTTTGGCTATCAGCTGGGTTTGCGGGTAGAGAGTTCTGATTATGTAGGTAACCTGCCGGATAAAGGTCAAAGCTTCAGCATCCAGTTTCCGGTCAGCCTGTTTCCCAGTATATTCCTGAACCAGAAACTCAAAAATGACCAGGATCTGCAGCTGAATTACTCGAGGAAAATCAATCGCCCTAATTTTTTCCAGCTCTATCCTTTTACCGATTATTCAGACTCGCTGAATATCAGCCGGGGTAATCCGGGTCTGAGCCCTGAGTTTACCAATTCAATGGAATTATCCTATCAGAAGACTTTTAAAAACAAAGACAATTTTATCGCCTCCGCTTATTATAAAAACACCAACGACCTGATCACCCGTTACCAGGATAAAGAAACCAATACGAGTGGTAAGGAAGTGCTGATCAACACATATATCAATGCCAGCGCCAGCTATGTTACCGGACTTGAACTGGTATCAAAAAATAAGCTGGTTAAATGGTGGGATCTGACCAGTAACCTGAGCCTGTTTACTTCCAAAATCAAACTGAATATTGCCGGACAGCCGGAACAGGATCCATTTGCCAGCTGGTTCGTCAAACTCAATAACACGTTTAAACTGCCCAAAAACTTCAGTTTGCAGTTATCCGGTGAATACAACTCGAAAACCATCCTGCCCCCGGGCGGAAGTAACAGTGGTGGTCGTGGTGGGGGTATGCATGGTGGCGGTATGTTTGGCCAGGCCAGTGCCTCCCAGGGCTATGTTAAAGCGAACTATTATGTGGATGCCGGACTTCGTTACGAATTCCTGAAAAACAGGCAGGCATCGCTTTCCTTAAACGTGAATGATATCTTCCGCACCCGCCGGCAGAATATTTTCTCCCAATCGGCTTATTTCACCCAGGAAATGTTCCGTCGCCGCGACCCCCAGTTGCTGCGCCTGAATTTCAACTGGCGTTTCGGAAAATTCGACCCGAACCTGTTCAAACGGAAGAGCAATAAGAACCAGGAAAACGGTACGGAAGGCATGAATATGGGCTGATCCGGATTATCATCCGATAAGTGCTTAAGGTTTTGCATATTTGCAAAACCTTTTTTTGTACCATAAACCCCGGAAGTGAAACGACTGTACTTCACCGTCACCAATGACCTGACTTATGATCAGCGGATGCATCGTATCTGCGGGTCGCTGTCGGCTGCCGGATATGATGTGGTACTCGTAGGACGCAAACGTAAACACTCCCTTCCCCTCCGGGATAAAAATTTCAAACAACTCCGGCTCCCCTGCTGGTTCGACCGGGGAAAAAGATTTTATATTGAATATAATATCCGGTTGTTCTTCTACCTCCTATTCAAAAAAATGGATGGGATTTGTGCCATTGATCTTGATACGATCCTCCCGGTACTCTATATATCCCGGTTAAAAAAAATTCCAAGGGTCTATGATGCACACGAACTCTTCACCGAATTAAAGGAAGTGATCAGCCGCCCTTATATACACCAGTTCTGGTTGGGTGTGGAACAAAAAGCAATACCAAAATTTAAATGGGGTTATACCGTAAGTGAAAGTATCGCCGAAGAATTTCACCGGCGTTATAAAGTCGAATACCGGGCTATCCGGAATGTACCGGTTTTGCAAATGGATATTAACCCGGTTGCGGCGGAAAAAATCATTGTATACGTGGGAGCGGTTAATGAAGCCCGTGGATTTGAATACCTGGTGCCGGCCATGCAGTGGGTCAATGCAAAACTGCTCATCTGCGGCGACGGAAATTTTATGGAAAAGCTGAAAAAACTGATCCTTGATTACAAACTGCAGGACAAGGTGGAATTAACCGGCATGCTGTCCCCTGAAGCCCTGCGAGCCATTGCGCCTAAGGCTTATATCGGGGTGGCGGTCCCGGAAAAGGAAGGACTGAATCAGTACCTGGCCCTGCCCAATAAATTTTTCGATTATATCCATGCCGGTCTGCCGCAGTTAACAGTGGATTACCCGGAATACCGGAAACTCAATAAAAAATGGGAAGTGGCGGTACTGATCAACGACCTCGCGCCCAAAAGAATTGCCGCCGCACTCAACAATTTACTGGATGATACTGTTCTATATGAAAGGCTTCGTCAGAACTGCCTGAAAGCCAGGGAATCTCTAAACTGGCAGGAAGAAGAAAAAAAACTAATTGCATTCTATCAAACTCTTTTTGAAGCTTGACAAAGCCCCTACATATCGTTTGTCTCGATACACCCTGGCCCGCAGATTATGGCGGTGCCATTGATATGTTTTACCGGATCAAAGCACTCAGCGAAGCCGGTGTGCAGATCCACCTCCATTATTTTTCTTATAACCAACGGGGTAATCCCACCGAATTGAATCAGTATTGTGCCAGTATTCATGTATATGAACGAAAAACAGGCTTCAAAGGGTTTTCATTCAAACTCCCCTATATTGTTTCTTCCAGAAACAGCATTGAACTGGCCAATAACATAAATAAGGATAATCATCCCATTCTGATTGAAGGTGTACATGGCACCGGGATACTTCCCTTGCTAAATAAAGAAAACCGGAAAATAGTCGTCAGATTGCATAATAACGAATCCGCTTATTATAAGCATCTCGCGACAAGTACAAGGAACCTGATCCGGAAAATCTATTACCGTTTTGAAAGCAAACTGCTCGCCCGGTATGAACGGAATCTGCCAAAGGATATTCAATATGCCTGTATCACTCAGCGGGAGGAAAAATTCTTCCGGGAGGAATACGGGCTGAATCATACCTTTTTCCTGCCTGTATTTACTCCTTACCATGAGATCCGCTGTCTTGAAGGCATGGGGACTTTTTGCCTC
Source organism: Bacteroidota bacterium (assembly GCA_029561255.1). Lineage (GTDB taxonomy): Bacteria > Bacteroidota > Bacteroidia > Chitinophagales > Chitinophagaceae > JJ008. The sequence continues at coordinate 16,578 of JAKQJH010000076.1, forward strand.
TATCATGGGAACCTCGGTGTGGCAGAGAATGAAAAAGCAGCCATCTGGCTACTGAATGAAGTGTTCTTTAAAATTAAAGTACCGTTGGTCATTGCCGGTAAAAATCCTTCCCGCCGGCTCGATAAACTGGCCCATCTCTGTCAGCATACCTGCCTCGTGGCCAATCCATCGGATACCGAACTGAATGATCTCGTACGGCTTGCTCATATCAATATACTGCCCTCTTTCAGTGATACGGGCATCAAAGTAAAATTGCTGCATGCATTATTCGAGGGACGGCACTGTGTAGTGAATGAAGCGATGGTCAACGGAACCGGGCTTGAAGCGGCCTGCCATGTGGGCACCACTGCCAATGCCATCGCCTCCATCGTGATGCAATTACATCACCAACCATTTACGGAAGAAGAAATCCGTTTACGCAAAAACATGTTGGGACAATCCGGGGATAACAGCACCCATGCACGGTTGCTTAGTCAATACTTATGGTAGCATTGTCGAGCACCCTTCCACGTTCGGTACGGATCATACGGGCCGGGAATTTCTGCACTACGATATAATCGTGTGAAGCCATTACCACGGCGGTATTATAATCCTTCGCGATCTGGAAGATCAGGTGCATGATCTCATCCGATGTCTCCGGATCCAGGTTACCGGTCGGCTCATCCGCCAGGATCAGTTTGGGTGAATTAAGCAGGGCCCGGGCGATATCAATACGCTGTTGCTCGCCACCACTCAGTTCAAAAGGCATTTTGAAGCCTTTCGATTTCAGGCCTACTTTATCGAGTACATCCGCGATTTTTTCGTTCATGAGTTTCTCATCGGTCCAGCCGGTAGCCCGCAGTACGAACTTCAGGTTATCATTTACATTCCGGTCGGTGAGTAACTGAAAATCCTGGAACACCACTCCGAGGGTGCGTCGCAGGTAAGGTACTTTTTTCCAATCCAGCCCTTTCAGGTTGAATCCGGCCACCGTAGCCTCCCCTTCTTTCAGTTCCAGTTCGCCATACAGGGTCTTGAGCAGACTGGATTTGCCAGTACCGGTCTTGCCAACCAGGTACACAAATTCTCCTTTGTTAACCGTCAGATTTACATCCTGTAAGATCAGGTTATTGCCCTGGTATATATTGGCGTTCCTCAGTTCTATGATTGGCTCAGACATCGGCAAATGGGTTTCCTGCAAAATAAAGCAAACTCCACCTTAAAAAGCACAAAAATTTACTTTAACTAATTTTTTAGTTGTTTAACTAAAAAATTAGTTTTAGCTTCACTTCATCAAATTACAATTATGAAAGCATTGACCAAGGCAGAAGAACAGATCATGCAGGTATTATGGAAACTGGAGCAGGCCTTTCTCCGGGAGATCGTGGATGAGATGCCAGTGCCAAAACCCCACCAGAATACCGTGGCCACCCTGCTGAAGATCCTGGTGGAAAAAGAATTTGTGTCCGTGGAGGTATTGGGCCGTCAGCACCGTTATTCTCCCCTGATCTCCAAAGAAGACTATTCGGGTAAGAGTATCAAACAGCTGGCGAAAAACTATTTCGAAGGTTCGTTCAGTAATGTAGTGTCCTATCTGGTAAAAGAAAACAATATTTCGGTGGATGAACTGGAGCTATTGCTCAAACAAATTAAAAAACAGCAAAACCAGTCCAAATGAATCCATTGCTCAACTATGGGATCCAGGTGATCATTGTCTCCGGTCTCTTATACAGCTATTATCATTTTGTACTACGGAATAAAAAATTCCACCGTTATAACCGATTTTACCTGCTGGGAGCGGCAGTGCTGAGCGTGCTGATTCCCTTGCTCAATATCCCCGTCTACTTCAGTGAAGCAGATACCGAATCCTCTATTGTGTATAACACCCTGCGTGTATTCGCCACTACGGAAACAGATGAAGCAGTCACCATCTATGCCGGTATACCGGAAAAAGAAAGCTGGTTCACCCTGACCCATATCTTTCAACTGGTATATTTCACAATCGCCATCGTTGTATTATTAAGGGTCATCTTCTCATTGATGAAAATCCGCCGCATCATCCGGCAACATCCGGTGGAAAAAATTGAAAATATCAGCTTTTTGAATACCGATGAACCCGGCACCCCTTTCTCTTTCTTCCGCTGGTTGTTCTGGAACCGGAAGATCGAGCTCAACTCTGAAAAAGGCGAACAGATCTTCCGGCACGAACTCTTTCATATAGAACAAAAGCATAGTCTCGATATTATTTTCCTGGAACTCTTAACGGTCGCAGGTTGGTTCAATCCCTTCTTCCATCTGATGAAAAGAGAAACCAAGGCCATCCATGAATTCCTGGCCGATCAGTTTGCCGTTACGGAAAACAACCGCTGGGACTATGCCGAGCTCCTGCTGATGCAGGTGCTGAACACCAACCAACGACTCGTCCATCCTTTTTTCCATAACCAAATCAAAAGACGTATAGCCATGATTACCTCTCCTCAAAAAACAAGTCATCAGTACCTGAGAAAACTGATGGTGCTGCCGGTAACAGCAGTAGCCGTAATATTGTTTGCTTTTAACTATAAAAACAGTAATTATAATCTCCCGGAAACCGAGTCCGGGGAAAAGCAAACTATTATTATTGACGTTAGTCACGGAGGAAATGATCCCGGGGCTATTGGAGCTGATGGAACGAAAGAAAAAGACTTAGTACTTGCTATTGCTCAAAAAATCAGGTCACTCAACCAAAACGGGAATTACAACATTGTATTAACCCGGGACGGAGATTTTCTCCCTGAATTAAAATCACGGGTAAGTACAGGTAATGACCAGGCCCCAGCCCTATTCATTTCTCTACATATTAACAGTTCACCAGACAAACAGAAAAATGGGATTGAAGTCTATATACCTAAAAACGAAAACAAGCATTTTAAGGAAAGCAAAGCGTTTGGATCAATCCTGATTGGTAAGCTATCAGAAAATTATGAAGCTGGCCCCAATATTTTACAACGTAGCCAAACGATCTGGGTATTAGAGAACAGTAATTGCCCGGCTACACTGGTGGAAATCGGATACATCACTAACGAAAAAGACTTATATCATATCCGAAATACTAATAACCAGGAAAACATTGCAAAAAAAATATTGGAGGCAATCTATGGATATAATATCCAGGATCAGGATAAAAAAGTAAACTACTCATCTTCAATAACAAATGATACTACCATTAAACCAACCCGAAAAATGGCTACGTTTGACCAAATGGTCATAGTAAGTGACAGTATTATTCTCAAGAGCTTTCCTTCGAAAGCCCTGAAAGATAAAAAACCTGAAGCTATTGTATTCATGAATGGCAAACGGATTCCCAAAAGTGAATTCGTCAACAAAACCATCCTTTGCGACAGTTTTGAATATTACGATGCGGGTGATAAAAAAGCGATCGAACTTTATGGGCCGGAGGCCAAGGACGGGGTCATGATCATTCACAATGGTAAAATCACGGATACTGAATTTGAATTAAAAGAAGCAAATAAGCCTGAGGAAGATAAAATCTTTTCCAAAGTAGAAATCGAAGCTTCCTTCCCCGGAGGATCAAGTGCCTGGCGCAGATACATGGAAAGAAACCTGGATGCAAGTATCCCGGAAAAACAAAAGGCACCTGCTGGCAATTATACCGTGGTTATTCAGTTTGTGGTCAACCTGGACGGTACAGTAAGCGATGTACGTGCACTGACTAACCATGGCTACGGCATGGAGACGGAAGCAATAAGGGCAATTAAAAAAGGGCCCAAATGGTTACCAGCCATTCAAAATGGCCGGAAGATAGTGGCCTACCGGAAACAACCTATCACTTTTGTAGTAGATAACGGCCCCAAAAAAGAAAGCAAGTTAAATGCCGGACAAGGTACAGAGCTGAATGAAGTAGTAGTCGTTGGCTACTCAGATCCCAGCATCCCAACTTTTCCAGGTGGTGATTCAGCCTGGAAAAAATATCTTATTGTCAATGCCAATTCCATGGTATCTGTAAATAACGGCGCCCCTGAAGGTAGATACAAAACAAGAATCCGGTTTATTGTACACCCGGATGGGACCCTCTCCGATATAACTGCATTGACCCATTTTGGATATGGGATGGAAGAAGAAGCGATCCGATTGATAAAGAATGGTCCCCGTTGGATACCTGCCACCCGGGATGGCACTAAGGTAAGCAGCTATAGAGAACAACCTATTACATTTGAACTGACAAGTGAGCCCGACAAGCCCAATTACCCGCCAGTCATTCCCTCCATCAAATTAACAAACATCACTTCTCCCCGGCTTGCCAATGGAAACCTTTTGAAATTGGATCCGGGTACTATTTACATCGGCCTGACCAATACAATTTTGCTGGAAACATCCGGGAATGATATGAAATTTATTACAGCTGAAACAGGAAACGGGAATATGCTGAAAATTGAAAATGGGAAAATAGAAATTCAGACCAATGCTGTTCAGGATCAATTCGCCATTAAATTGTTTTATACCAAAGACAATATTAAAACAACAGTTAAAACGGTAAATTTCCCGGTCAGATTGATACCACAGCAATAACCGCGGATTATCTGAATGAAGGTAATGAACTAAGCAAAATCTTTAATAGACGAGTTGTCCATTGGGAGTAAGAATATGGAGTTCCTTTTTCTCACTTGCTTCCACCCTGCCGATCACCTTTGCATCCACGCCAAAACTTTTGGAGACGCTGATAATCGCCTCCGCGTCTTTTTCATTGGTGTATATCTCCAGCCGGGTACCCATATTGAAAACCTGGTACATCTCCCGGTCATCGGATTTACTGGCCGCCTGGATGATGTTGAAGATAATGGGAGGTGTAAATAAATTATCCTTGATGATCCGGACATTCTCCGGGATATACTTCATGCACTTGGTCTGTCCGCCTCCACTGCAATGGATCAGTCCGTGTATGGCGTCAAAATGATTTTCCAGAAGGGCTTTCATGACAGGTGCGAATGTCCGGGTGGGTGATAACAAGAGCTTACCTATTTCATAGGTAGTATCCCCGTCCTTCACTTCATCCGTCATCCGGTGCGGGCCGATATACACCACGGATTCATCCAGGGAAGTATCATAACTCTCCGGAAATCTTGCTCCGTAGGTTTTATGTAACACATCATGACGGGCACTGGTGAGTCCGTTGCTGGCGAGTCCGCTGTTATATTCCGTTTCGTAATTCGCTTTACCAAAACCGGCCAGTCCTACGATCACATCCCCGGGCCCGATCTTTTCATTCGTAATCAGTTTGCTCTTGGGCCAGCGGGTGGCCATGGTACCATTCACTGCAATA
>JAKQJH010000412.1 GCA_029561255.1 Bacteroidota bacterium
TTTTGCTCCCGATTGGAAAAGCCTGCAACAGTACCAGGTACCTGATTGGTTCCGGGATGCCAAGTTCGGGATCTGGGCCCACTGGGGTGCACAGTGCCAGCCGGAGTATGGTGACTGGTATGCCCGCAGTATGTATATCGAAGGAAGCCGGGTGTATAAATACCATGTGGAGAAATACGGACATCCTTCAAAATTCGGTTTCAAGGATGTGATCAACGAATGGAAGGCGGAAAAATGGGATCCGGAAGAACTGGTGGCACTCTATAAGAATGCCGGAGCTGCTTATTTTATGGCCATGGCTAATCACCATGATAATTTTGATAACTACAACAGTAAATACCATCGCTGGAACTCCGTCAACCTGGGTCCGAAGAAAGATATCATTGGCGGTTGGGCAAAAGCAGCAAAGAATAATAATCTACGTTTCGGTGTCAGTGTGCATGCAGCCCATGCGGCCATTTTTTACGAGCAATCAAGGAATGCGGATAAAACAGGCGCTTTTGCCGGAGTCTCTTATGATGGGGTGCTGAACAAAAAACAAGGCAAGGGAACCTGGTGGGAAAAATTCGATCCGCAGGATCTGTATGAGCAACGCGGTGAACGCAGTGTGGGCAGTGAGAATGAAAACCACATCCATAATCAGTGGGGTTGGGAAAATGGGGCTACTAAACTTTCCAAAGCCTACTGTGAAAAATTCTATAACCGCACCGTTGATCTCATTAATAAGTATGACCCCGACCTGATCTATTTTGATGATACCGCATTGCCATTATGGCCGGTAAGTGATGCAGGTCTCCGGATAGCCGCTCACTTTTACAACCGCAGTATCAGCAAGCGGGGCAAACTGGATGTAGTGATCAACGGCAAGATACTGAATGAGGAACAACGCAAATGCATGGTCTGGGATATTGAAAAAGGGCAAAGCAATAATATCGAACCCTTGCCCTGGCAAACGGATACCTGTATCGGTAGCTGGCACTACGACCGTCCACGATATGAACAGAAGAAATACAAGACCACAAAATCCGTAATCCATGCTTTGGCGGATGTGGTCAGTAAGAACGGTAACCTGATGCTGAATATTCCGGTGCGGGGTGATGGTTCCATAGATGAACTGGAACGTACGATCGTGGAAGAGATCAGTGTATGGATGAAAGTGAACAGTGAAGCGGTCTATGGAACAAGACCATGGACGGTTTTTGGAGAAGGCCCGGCTATTAAGGATGTAGCTCCTTTGTCAGCACAGGGATTTAACGAAGGTAAAGGCAAACCCTTCACCGCTCAGGATGTCCGTTTTACAGTTAAAGGAAATATCCTCTATGCTTTCCTCATGGGTTGGCCCGGAGAGAGCGAGGCCAGGATCGAATCGCTTGGTTATATTTCAAAACTCACCAATGGGAAGAAGATCGGCAAAGTCAGTATGCTGGGTTACAAGGGTGAACTGGTATGGCAACAACTCGCCGATTATCTTGGGGTGAAAATGCCACTGGCCGCTCCTTGTGAGCATGCGGTTGTATTGAAAATTGAAGGACTTATTTAATGGGAAAAACATGGTTGAGTAAATCGATGATAAGATAGACACGAACAGTATACCCCATGATGATCCAATCAACATATCCGCTTATTTTTAAAACCGTGAATAACCGGACTGGTAAAATGAAGCTTGTGTTTTTTGTACTGTGCCTGGTTTCCCTGGCGGGTAATACGCAGTCACTGACCCGCTATGTACAACCGCTTTCAGGTACGGCCCCATCCACCACCATATCAGCAAAAAAACACAGCGAAGCAGGCAGTAAGGAATCCAATGCCAATACTATTCCATCTGTAGGTACTCCATTTGGTATGACCCAATGGGTGGCACAGACCCGTACCACCGAAGTAAAATGCCAGCCGCCTTATTATTACAAAGACAGTTTGCTGAGCGGCTTTCGCGGTACCCACTGGATCAGCGGCTCCTGTACCCAGGACTATGGCAGTGTAACGATTATGCCGGTGACCGGTTCACTTCGTACCTCACTCAAAGAATACAGTATCCCTTTCTCACACGTTAATGAAATCACAGGGCCCTCTTATTATAAACTGTCCTTACCTGATGCGGGACTCATTGCTGAAATGACCGGTACGGCCCGATGTGGTGTCTTGCAATTCACCATGACCCGGGATGACAGTCTCTACCTGCTGATCATACCGAACAGTGATTTTGGGAAAGGGATGGTTGCTGTGAACAAGTCTGATGGAACGATTACCGGATCCAACCCGGTACACCGCATATACCAGGGCTGGGGGGAGGAAGCCGGATTTAAAGGATGGTTTTATATCCAGCCGCTGAAAAAGTTTAACGTGCAGGGTGTATTCAACGGAAATGAAAGAACCGCTGCAGATAGTATCTCCGGAAAAAAAGAAGCCGGGGCCTATATCGGTTTTTTCCTGCGCAAAGGGGAAACGTTAACCGTAAATATCGGTACTTCATTCAGCAGCTTGTCCGGAGCAAAAGGGAATCTTCAAAAAGAAGTCCGTAATCAATCGTTCGCCGCCGTGGAATCAGCTACCCGTACAAAATGGGAGAAAGAGCTCGGACGAATCAACGTGAAAGGAACGGATGAAAAAGCGAAACGTGTTTTTTATACTGCCTTGTATCATACGATGCAGCACCCCAGACTGATGAGTGATGTAGATGGCACCTATCCGCGTTTTTCCGGAAAAAACCAACTGGAGAAAATAAGTAAAGGTGGCTACTATGATGATTTTTCCATGTGGGATACGTATCGGGCCCAATTGCCCTTACTGGAGATCATAGATCCGGTGTTGACGAATTCACTGATCCGCTCCCTGGTGCTGAAAGGACAACAGGGCGGCTGGTTGCCGATTTTTCCCTGCTGGAATAGTTATACCGCCGCCATGATCGGAGATCATGTAGCTGCTTTTATTGCAGGTGCCTGGAATAAAGGACTTCGTGATTATGATGTGCCAGCGGCCTATGCCCTCATCCGTAAAAATGCCTTTGACACACCGGGCACTTATGCGGAATATAAAAACGGAATGGGCAGAAGGGCATTGGCTTCTTATATGAAGTTAGGCTACTTACCCATGGAGGACAGTGTACAGGAAGCCTTCCATAAAAAGGAACAAGTGAGCCGCACCCTGGAATATGCCTACGATGATTATACGGTCAGTTTGTTGGCCAGAGGATTAGGCAAGACTGCTGATTATACCGCTCTTCGGAAACGTTCCTTTAATTATAAGAATGTATTTGATCCCGAAGTGGGGATGATGCGGGGACGTCATGAGTCGGGACGTTTTACCGATTCTTTTCACCCGGATATTCGCGAATCCTATATTACCGAAGGCACGCCCCGCCAGTATACTTTTTATGTACCCCATGATATAAAAGGATTAGCCACGCTGATGGGCGGAACCAATACTTTTGAACAGTCATTAGATAGTTTGTTCTTACGGGGTGAATACTGGCATGGCAATGAACCGGGCCATCAGATTCCTTTTTTATATAATTATACAGCCTCACCATGGAAAACACAACAGGAAGTGAGGAAGATTCTCGAAGAAGAATACAGTGACGGACCAGGCGGACTCAGCGGGAATGACGATGCCGGACAGATGAGTGCCTGGTATGTGTTCGCCGCCATGGGTTTCTATCCGGTAAATCCGGCTTCCGGTGAATACCTGTTGACGGCTCCCTTATTTGACCGGGTAGTACTTAAGTCGGGAACGAAGCCTTTTACCATATTGACCCGGTGTCCTTCCCCTCAGGCCGTTTATATTCAGGCAGTGCGTTGGAACGGACTACCTTATTCAAAAAACTACATCAGCTGGCAAATGATCCGGCAGGGAGGCACCCTCGAGATTTCGTTGTCTGAACAACCTGGCGCATGGGGCGCATCAGAAAAAGCCCGACCATTTTCTTTAACCACTAATTAATGAATGATGAAGAAATTGCTTTATACGCTCGTGCTCTGTTTTGTGGCCGCCCATGTAAATGCAGGTGAAGGGGGTGTCTTCAATGTACTGACCTATGGGGCAAAAGGAGATGGTAAAACTAATGATGCTGCTGCAATTCAGAAAGCCATTGATGCCGCAGCAACCGCTGGTGGGGGACAGGTATTATTTCCTGCCCCGCATACATTCCTTTGCGGACCGGTAAAACTGGCTTCGCAAATCGAGTATCATATTCCGGCTGGTGCTGTTTTACTCGCCAGTCCGGATGAACAGTTGTATACTCAAAGTGCTTTTCGGGAGAATCCCGGGGAAGGCATGGTCTGGTTATGGGCAGAGAATCTTCAGCATGCCAGTTTTACCGGGAGCGGAAGTATTGATGGAAACGGCATCTCCTTTATGGGAGCCGAAGAAGAAGATGCTTATGTATTGAAACCATTTAATGTACGTGATCCCCGTCCGCATGTGCTGACCATCATTGGCGGTCGGAATATCCGTATACACGATTTGCATATCGGCAATTCCGCCTACTGGACCATTCACCTGATTGGTTGTGATGATGTGGTGATTTCCGGTATTACGTTGCTGAATAGCCTGAAAGTCAGAAACAGTGACGGCATCGATCTCGATCATTGCCGCAATGTCCGCATCAGTGATTGTTATATTGAAAGCGGGGATGATTGTATCTGTTTAAAGAACAGGCGGGAGTATGCGGATTTTGGTAAATGTGAAAATATTACGGTCACAAACTGTACCATGACCTCCCGCAGTTGTGCCATCAAAATCGGCTCCGAGAATATGGATACGATCCGCCAGGTGGTCTTTAATAATTGTATAATAAAGAACAGTAACCGCGGAGTCGGTATCCAGCACCGGGATGAGGGATTAGTGGAAGATGTATTTTTTTCTAATATGATCATCGAAGGCCGGCTTTTCTCTGATGTATGGTGGGGTAAAGCGGAACCCATTTATATCACCGCTTATCGCCGGGCCGCTATCAATCATAAGGATGCCAACTGGCGATTCCCCAAAGGTGCCACCGAAGGCAGGGTAGGACAGGTACGAAATATCCGGTTCAGCAATATCCAATGTACCAGTGAAAATGGCGTTTATGTAAGTGCGGAGTCATCGGATAAAATTGTCAATATTGTTTTTGACGGGGTGGATATTCTCCTGAATAAAACCACGGCACATCCGGGCGGCATCTATGACCGCCGGCCGGCCAATGTGAATGGATTTGTAAAAGGCAGTACCTCCGGATTTTATTTTGATGCAGCCACGGGAATCATGATCAGGAATTGCAGTGTCAGGTGGGGGAGTAACCGGCCCGTTTATTTTAATCATGTGCTGGAATCCTACCGGGTCATATCTTTAAGTACTTTTAACCTTTCGGGACTGTCAGCCCGGAAAGGGGTTAAAGCAATCGTTAAATAATTAAATATACCATCGTGAAAAAAGCCAGTTTATTCTTATCGGCCGGACTGCTGCTGAGCAGTCTGTTGCCTGCGCAGTTGTCCGTCAATGCCATCGTGGATGGTCAAAATCCGGCAGCCGTGATCAGTCGTCACATTTATGGACATTTTTCCGAACACCTGGGTCGTTGCATCTACGACGGGTTCTGGGTAAGTGATACATTGCAAGTACCCAAGAAAGACCGTATCCGCCTGGATATCGTAGAAGCGTTGAAAAAAATTAATATTCCCAACCTCCGCTGGCCGGGAGGTTGTTTTGGGGATGAATACCACTGGCGTGATGGAATAGGTCCACGTAAAGATCGTCCCTATATGGTAAACACCAACTGGGGAGGTGTATCCGAGGATAATAGTTTTGGTACCCACGAATTTCTCGAACTCTGTACACTGCTCAAAACAGAACCTTATATCTCTGGTAATGTGGGCAGCGGTACCGTGGAAGAAATGGCCAAGTGGGTGGAGTACCTGAACTCGGATGCCAAAAGCACGATGACGGATCTGCGTGCACAAAACGGACGTAAAGAACCCTGGAGTGTAAAATTCTGGGGGGTGGGCAATGAAAGTTGGGGTTGCGGCGGTAATATGACGGCTGAATTTTATGCTGACCAATATAAA
>JAKQJH010000136.1 GCA_029561255.1 Bacteroidota bacterium
CATCTTCACAACCAAGATCGACTCTATCACTTATGGCATTGATGAATCAGGTTTCACCCTGACTCAGAGCTTCGCTTCCCTGTATAAATAAGAAGCGTGGTTTTGATATGGAAAATGAATACTATTTCATCTAATTACTAAATTAAGTTTCATGCCAAGTGTTAAGATACCCAAAAAGAGTACGTTTACGGACATGACACCCTTCGTGGATGTGGCATTCCTTATCCTGTCCTTTTTCATTATGGCGACCAAGTTTAAACCGCAGGAACCGGTTGAGATCACCACTCCGGGATCAGTTTTGTCACAAAAACTGCCTGATAATAATGCGGTGCTGATTTCCATTGATTCGACAGACCGGGTTTACTTTACTATTTTATCAGAAAAAGATAAATCCAAATTTGACGCGATCATTGCCGGAATCAACTCCTCCCAGAACCTGGGTTTAAGTGCATCGGAAATGGCTAATTTCAAGAAGACTTTTGCAGTAGGTGTTCCTTTTAACGGATTAAAACAATTACTGGCATTGGATGCCAAAGAGCAGCCTAAGTTGAAAGTACCGGGCATCCCGGTGCTGGATACCCTGAATAATCAGCTGTTCTGGTGGATTCGTGAAGCAAAGTCTGCTTTTCGCGGGGAAAAACTGAATTACCTGATCAAAGGTGACGCTAATTCAAAGTATCCCACTTTCGAAGCCGTGATCTCTGCCCTGAAAAAGAACGAGGAGTTTAAATACAATCTGGTTACCGCACTGGACGAAATCCCAGCAGGTACAGAATTGTACCGGAGGGAAGCAGCCGGGGAAAAAGATTTAAAGAAATAATTTTTAAAACCAATTCATTATGGCTAGTATAGAAGAAGGTGGCGATAGTGGCCACAAAAAAGGTCCGGGGGTGAAAAAAGCCAAAAAGCTTTCGACCCGCGTGGATATGACGCCAATGGTGGATCTCGGGTTCCTGCTGATTACGTTCTTCGTATTCACGGCAACCATGAGCACCCCTACGACGCTCGACCTTAATATGCCTAAGGATGTAAAGGATCAAAAAGAGCAGACTGAGGTTAAGGAATCCTCTGTGCTCAGCATCATGCTGGGAAAAAATAATGTCATCTATTATTATGAAGGAAAACTGAAGGAAGATGGAAGCAACTTCAAAACGGCTACCTACACTTCAATCCGGGACATTATTGTAAACAAAAAGAAAGAGGTGATTTCCCGGTATGTGACTGATCCGGCATGCGAGGCAAAAGCGAAAGCGGAAGGAAAACCAGTCAGCAACTGTGCCGACAAGGATTTTGTTGTGATCATTAAACCCAGTCCTGAAGCCACGTATAAAAACACGGTGGATATGCTGGATGAAATGACCATCAACCAGGTGCGTACCTACGCCATGGTAAAAATCTTTGATCAGGAATTTGAGCTGATTAAGGTAACTGAAGGTGCGGCGCCTGCAACGGCTCCCGCAAAATAACAGAACGGGGTTTATGGAAATGAATCCCTTGTGCATCTAATTAAAAAAGCTACGTAATGGAAGCCAATAAAATACTCTCAGCCGATGTTCTGGACATCATCTTTGACGGAAAGAACAAAGACTATGGTGCGTATGAGTTAAGAAAGACTTATAACCGCCGGATTACACGCGCTCTCATCATTACAGGCTCCGTCGCCCTGCTGGCTTTATTGTCCTCCATCTTATCGAGCACAATGAAGGAAAAAGCGGACAAGAAGCTGAAAATGAATGAGATGACTATCCAGGATGTGAAGCAGGAAGAGAAAAAGGCCATCCCGCCTCCTCCTCCGCCTCCTCCGCCAAAGCAAGAACCTCCGAAAGTGGAAATGAAACAGTTCACACCTCCGGTGATCAAAAAGGATGATGAAGTTGAAAAACCACCACCCCCGCAGGAAGAACTGAAAGAAGCCAAGATCGATGTGGTCAGCCAGGAAGGTATCAAGGATGAAGGTATTGCCGCTCCGGTGGATATCGACCAGGGTAAGCAGATCGTCGAAGTAAAAAAAGAAGATGACGAAAATAAAATCTTCGACAAAGTGGAAATCGAAGCCAGTTTCCCGGGCGGTGACTCCAAATGGCGTCAGTACCTCGAAAGAAACGCAAATGGCCAGGTAGCCACCGACAATGGTGCTCCGGAAGGAACCTACACGACTGTTGTACAGTTTGTAGTGGACAAAGAAGGAAACATCAGTGACGTAAGAGCCCTCACCAACCATGGTTACGGTATGGAAGAAGAAGCCATCCGGGTTATTAAAAAAGGACCCAAATGGAGCCCTGCCGTACAAAATGGCCGCCAGGTAAAAGCTTACCGCAAACAACCGATCACTTTCAGAGTAGAAGCTGAATAAGCTGTAACGAATATTTCTAAGCAATCCCTCCTGGTAACAGGGGGGATTTTTTTTCCTCCTACGCTCCCGAATTGCGTTAAAGTTGAAAATGCTGAAGAGCTTCGGAGGACAAAGTTGCTGGGGAGTGGTGAGTGGGGAGTGGGGAGTGGTGAGTAGTGAGTAGTGAGTAGTGAGTAGGGGCGTTTTATATTTTAACCCGAACCTTATCTTTCTTAGTAACCTGGCTGCTGGCTGCCAACTGCCAACTGCCAACTGCCAACTGCCAACTGCTGGCTGCCAACTGCCAACTGCTGGCTGCCAACTGCCAACTGCCGGCTGATTTTTTACTTTTTACTTTTGAATTTTGACTTACCCCTTCCACTAATTTTGCCTCTATGAATAAGCTGACCGGCTGGGACGACACCATCATTGCCCTCGCCACACCTCCCGGGGTGGGTGCTATTGGCGTAATACGACTCTCTGGTGCCCGGGCCATTGAACTGGTCAATCGTCTGTTCCCTTCAAAAAATCTCTTGCTGCAGGCTGCTCACACCCTGCATGTGGGTTTGCTCAAAGAGGGTGAAACGGTACTGGATGAAGTGGTGATTTCGCTGTATCGGAATCCCCGTTCTTATACCGGGGAGGATGTAATAGAGATCAGTTGCCATGGATCCCCCTTTGTACAACAACAGGTGATTGATGCCTGTATCCGTGCCGGTGCCAGGCTGGCCAAACCCGGGGAGTTCACTCAACGGGCCTTCCTGAATGGCAAAATGGACCTTACACAGGCTGAAGCGGTGGCTGACCTGATCGCTGCGAATACAGCTGCTTCTCAAAAGGCTGCTCTTCATACCATCCGGGGAGGCTTCTCCGAGAACCTGAAGGAGCTTCGTGACCGTCTGCTTACTTTTTCCGCATTGATTGAACTCGAACTGGATTTTTCCCAGGAAGATGTGGAGTTTGCCGACCGTACCCAGTTCTATGACCTGATCAATGAAATGCAAACCGCCACCGGCGGATTGATTCAATCCTTCAGTCTGGGTAATGTGATACGTAACGGGGTTGCTGTAGCCATTGTCGGCAAACCCAATGCCGGCAAATCAACCTTGCTCAATACCCTGCTGAATGAAAACCGTGCCATTGTAAGCGAGATACCCGGCACCACACGCGATACCATTGAAGAGCTCATCAATATCGACGGCATCCTTTTCCGCCTGATCGACACCGCCGGCATCCGACAACATACCACCGATACGATTGAATCCGCCGGTATCGAACGAAGTCTCGCCAAAATCAAACAGGCGGATGTGGTGCTTTATCTTTTTGATGTCAACGGGGAAAGCACCGAACTCACCAACTGGAAAAAGGAAGCCGATGAAGCCGGTCTCCGTTATTTACTCGTAGGAAATAAAATTGACGCCGGTGATGAAGCTGCGGCACGTCTCCGTTTCAGTGCCTTTGAACCGGTGGTCTATATAGCCGCTAAAGAAAAAAGACATATTGATGTATTGCGTGAACGGATGGTAGATCTCGTATTGCAAGGACAGGTACAGGCCGAAAACACCATTATCACCAATGCCCGACATTATCATGCCCTTCAACAGGTAGCAGGATCTCTCCATGAAATTAAAGCCGGACTCGATAACAAACTACCCGGCGATCTGCTTTCACTCGATATCAGGAGATGCCTTCATTATCTCGGTGAAATCACCGGAGAGATTACGAATGAGGATCAGCTGGATTATATTTTTTCGAAGTTTTGTATCGGAAAGTAACTATCTTTCATTTGTTTCATAAATGCCTGTTATTGTTAGCTTTTAGCTGATTTATCTTTCTTTTATTTGTTGCCCAACTCCACTTTTTTACCTATATTTGTTGCCTGATTGTTGCCCAGATTTGTTGCCCACAAATCAGGCAACACTCGGGAGAGAACATGCTACATACAGCTACAAGCTGCTACATGTAGCAACAACAGGCAACAAAATGAGCAGCAACATTCGTCTACAAAAAACTTGTCAGCACTGCGGTAACCGGTTTACCGCCAAGACTACTGTTACACAGTTTTGCTCAGATACCTGTGCCAAGAGAGCATACAAACAACGGAAGCGGGATGAAAAAATCGAAGTGGCCATCAAGGAAGAAACCGAGAAAGCCATGTACAACCCTGCCATTTCTCAAAAGGAATTTCTAACCGTAGATGAAGCCTGCCAGTTAATCAACGCCAGCCGATGGACCATATACAGGCTCATCGACAAAGGCGAACTCAAAGCAGGTAAGTTGGGCAGAAGTACCCGTATCCCACGAACAGCTATCAACGAACTATTCAAATTAACTGAAGCATGACAGTAACTTTAAGACAACGCAAAAAGGGCGATAAAATCAGCCTGTATCTTGACTACTATGGTGATGGTAAAAGAGACTATGAGTATTTGCAATTATACATCATACCCGAGCCGGAGAAAGGCAAGCTCACCAAAGAGCAGAAGGAAGAAAACCGCAAGACAATGATACTGGCAGAAGCCATCCGGTCAAAACGATTGCTCCAGATAAAGAATGAAGAATATGGCTTTCGGGATACCGATAAAGCCAAAGGCAGCTTCATTGCTTACTTTGAAAGGCTTACCGAGAAACGAAAAGGCAGCGAGGGAAATTGGGGCAATTGGGATAGTGTGCTGAAACACTTGAAGAAGTTTGCCAAGAATGGTGCATCATTTAAAGACGTTGATAAAAACTGGCTGGAAGATTTTAAAACCTATCTCATATCCGAAGCAAAGAGTAAAACCAATAAACACCTTTCGCAAAATTCACAGTCCTCCTATTTCAGCAAGGTAACCGCAGCTTTAAAGGAAGCAGTAAAAGAAGGCATCATACAAACCAATCCGGCAAATCAGGTGGAGGGCATCAGGTCAGATGATCCTGATAGGGAGTTTCTCACTTTGGAAGAATTACAGGCGGCAGCAAAAGTGGAATGTGAAATGCCGGTGGTCAAAAATGCGTTCATCTTTTCTGCATTGAGTGGTTTGCGTTGGTCAGATATAGAAAAGTTAGTTTGGTCAGAAGTGCAGCACTCTGAGCAGTCCGGGTATTACATCCGTTTCAGGCAGAAGAAAACAAAGGGAGCAGAAACATTGCCCATTTCAGAACAAGCCTTTTCGCTTTTAGGCGAAAGAAGAAAGCAGGATGATAAAGTATTTGAAGGATTGTATTACAGTGCCTGGCATAACTTAAAACTCCGTGAATGGGTAATGAAAGCAGGTATTACCAAGCACATCACTTTTCACTGTGCAAGGCATACCTACGCCACTTTACAAATTACATTGGGAACAGATATTTACACGGTTTCAAAACTCTTAGGTCACAGGCATTTAAAAACAACCGAAATTTACGCTAAGGTAATTGACCAT
>JAKQJH010000171.1 GCA_029561255.1 Bacteroidota bacterium
ACCGTAGGCTGTGTATCCGGTGAAAAAAGAATCACGGATAAAGATACGGATGTGGCCTCCGGCGCAGGAGAAGGACTGTACTGGAAATATGAATCCACGCTCAAAAAATGGGATGCAGAATTATACTCTGTGGTCGGTGCAGCTGGTGAGTTGTTTGCCATCCGTACATCCCTGTACCGCGAAGTGGAAAAAGACACGTTGCTGGATGATTTTATTATCTCCTTACGCGTGGCCCAGGAAGGATATACCATTCAGTATGACCCCGAAGCCTATGCCGTGGAATCCGCCTCTGCTAATGTAAAGGAGGAACTCAAACGTAAAATCAGGATATCTGCCGGCGGGATACAATCGGTGGTCCGCCTCCGCTCCCTGCTGAATATTTTTAAGTACGGCACCCTTTCTTTCCAGTATATCTCTCACAGGGTACTGCGCTGGACCCTTACCCCGCTCTGCCTGTTACTGCTCATCCCGGCTGGTTTTGCGCTCGCCTGGTCCGAAGGATTGTTTAGTCCGGGCGTGTATATGATTCTTTTCTGGCTGCAACTTGCCTTCTATATCATGGCCCTTACAGGTTGGTTTCTCGAAAACAGATCCACCAGCATCAAAGTGCTGTTTGTGCCGTATTATTTTTTCATCATGAACCTCTCCGTTGTACTGGGTTTTATGCGGTATATGAAAAAGTCACAAACGGTAAACTGGGAACGGGCAAAAAGAGCCGCCTGAGCATTATAACTTCATAAACTTACCCCGGCTGATTTCCGATCCTGTGCGGATAGTAAAAAGATACAGACCGGCAGGAAGTCTGTTAATTGGAAACTGCACCTCCTGTATACCCGGAACCGGGGAGGATACGCTTTGCTGAAGAAACCGGGTTCCTTGTATGGAATAAATTGTAATCACTGAGGGGAATGCCGGTTTATTCAGATAACGTATGGTAATTTCTGAATGGGCAGGATCCGGAAAAGCCACCGGATTAAATCCTGAAAAAGAAATCAGCGAATCCGCACCACCTGTATATTCTATAGCCCCGATATCATACCAATCTCCACAGGGACGCTTCTGCTTCAGAAAATCATCTGTAATGTCCAGGTTATACTGATAGCCCTGATTGATCAGTGGAGATCCGGTCATTGGAACAAATGCTGCCGACAAACGGGCATTGGCGACAGACGGTGTAAAATAATTATGTTGCAATTGAATGGAGGATAAAGGAGACGGCAACATCACATAAGCATCTTTACCTCTGAAAAAAGTAGTACCCAATTCATAGTAATCATAATTACCCGGATCCGCCACCAGGTTGGATGCGATCAGACTGTTTTTACTCTTCACACTCTGAAACCGGATACCATCTGACTTGGGCTGAATGATCGTATTAAACACAATGGTAAAAGCCGAGTCTTTTTGTACAGATACATCCGATACAAAAATGCCGTGTTTCATTTTGGCAGGATTGCCGGGGAAATAAGAACGTCCTGCATTGACAATAATATTATTATAAATCCGGTTACCACCCAGGCCATGATCTTCAATACCATCGCCCTTTCCATTGCTGATATAATTATGACTGCAATCACATTTAGAACCGCCGCCGATCAGGATACCGGACATCTGACTATCCGTTTCTGACTGACTATCGTATTCAATCGTATTACCATAGACCGCACAGGCAGTAACTGCTGAACTGACCTGAATCGCATCCCAACCGGTATACGCCACTTTGTTGTTAAACACTTGCACCCCGTTTAATACCGGGGGATAAACAAGGGTGTCCTTCCCATTACAATTCAGGGTGACCCCGGAATAAAAAGAACTGCCGATATACATTCCTTCATTGCCCACATGGGCTATGGAATTATCATGAATACTTGTATTAAACTGAGTAAATTTTTCCCGGGTGGCCAGGAACGTGCAATCCGGGTCAGTTTTGGCATAGATACCAGCGGTGAAACAGTTTTCAATCAGCAGATGATCAATTTCAATATCGCTGCTGAAGGCACTGAGGCCAATACCGGCTCCGTTTGCCACCCGGTTGATCTGGAAGCCATAGAAATCAGGTGAATTCCCTTGTCCGGAAATACGGAGATACCGGCAGCCGGATAAGGAGAGGCCATAGTAATGTGCGGTATTTATATGCACCGTTCCTCCCCTATTCATAATGACCACCGGTTGTGCAGATGATCCGGAAAGGTTTCGGATGAGTAGTTTGTCCCGGTTTCCTGCCGTCAGAAAAATGGTATCCCCCGGCTTCACCAGGCTGAAACGCGGACTTCGGCCATCGATTAGTTGTACTGTTGAATCCACCAACCATGCATTATTCTGCGCCGGCAAATCCAAAACAGATGACAGTATTAAGAGTAGCAGGCCTCCATAAAATAAATTGGTTTTCCGGAATTGAATCATGATAGGATCTGTTTACAAGGGCACATTACTGACCCGCATGTCGCGTTTATAAAAAATAAAGGATACAATAACCCAGGTATAGAAAAGAGCACCCATTCCGGCTCTCCAAAGTCCCAGGTAAGTATTTAAGTCCGGCCATCCCAGCAAGCGTACCAATAATAATACGATCAGTATACCCAGGAACGTCAACCGGTATAACCTGTCAGGTTTTACGAGGTGTTCACTGGCCGGTTTTGACGGTAAGAGCCGGATATACCGATACAGCAGCCAGATACCCAGCACACTTGATATCAGTTGTAAAAGATAATGAACCGGATAAGCAGTACCGGCCAATATACTTTTTCGGCTGAGTAGTGGAAAAAGCTGAACAAAAAATCCATCCTTATGGGTGAATGCATCCCAGCCAAGATGAGACAACCCACCTGCAATCAATGAAATCAGCACCACTGTTTTATTAGCCCATGCATAACGGGTCCAGTCAAATTCGGTATACGAAGCAAACCGATTGCGGTAATACCAGGGAAGATTGGCAATAAAAGAATTTCGCAATAACAAATGGAAAACAAAACAAAGCAGCAATCCTGCCGGCAAATCTAACAGGAGCAGTCCATACAGTCCGTGCCCGAATGACCAGGCATCCTGCATTTTGAAAAAATTCTCCATATCCGGAATCACGCTTCCGGCAATCAGGGCGGACAGTGATAAACGAGGAACGGCTTTTTTTATTAAAACCGGCAAGAGAGGATGTGCTAAGGTAAATGGCATTGATTCAGCGCCTTTTTTAATATAAACACCTGTGGTAAAATACAATTAAATAAACCAGTTGATTCAAAAATGCCCTCCTGAATTTCATATCTAAGTACAGACACTTAAGCATATATAAGTTAAACAGATACTACTGCCCATTGATTGTAAAATCCAGTCATTCAACATCCCGGATACTCCTTTTCTGGCAGCCATAAAGGAGCGAAAACGCCGATTCTTTTCATTGTACCGGGTAAGCGGAGTTTTCAATACTTTTGCAGGGTCCGGCATCTGCCTTTTGCATATAAAGCACTGATAATTAATTAATTATTAACGAATTCCTGGTCCGGCAATCAAACCGGCCGGGTAAATAAACAAAAAATGAAATTTTACAACTTACTGATCAAATACCGTCTTTGGGTCGGATTAGCGCTGATTGCACTGGGTGCTTATGTAAATTTTGCTTCCTCTTTCTGGCCAGCCTTTCCTTTATACCTGGTCGGAGTGATCCTGATCGCCGGGCATTTCTTCTTCGGTCCGCTGCGGTTGATCCAAGAGTATATGGAAAGCGGGGATATGGATGGAGCGGAGAAAGTAATTAACTCGATCAAATTCCCCAACCTGTTATACAAACCGATCCGTTCG
>JAKQJH010000184.1 GCA_029561255.1 Bacteroidota bacterium
ATAAAACTCCGTTTCCGGATAGTTCTCCGATGTTTGTTTGATCACTTTACGGTCAGCGGCGGTAAAGGCACGCAGGGCGTGTTGTACTTTCAGTCCCAGCTGGGCCAGTACAGCAGCCGGAACATCCATCGGGTTCTGGGTACAGAAATAGATGCCGATCCCTTTGGAGCGGATCAGTTTGATGATCGTTTCAATCTGCTGCAGTAAAGCATCATTGGCTTCCTGGAAGATCAGGTGAGCTTCGTCGATGATCATCACCAGTTTGGGTTTGTCCATATCCCCTTCTTCCGGGCAGCTGGCATAGAGTTCGGCCAGCAGTTGCAGCATAAAAGTAGAGAATAGTTTAGGGCGATCCTGCAGATCGGTCACCCGTACAATGGAGATCATGCCGCGTCCGTCTTCACTGATGCGCATCAGGTCAGCCACTTCAAAGCTTTTTTCGCCAAAAAATACATCAGCTCCCTGTTGTTGCAGTTCGATCACTTTACGCAGGATGGTTCCGGTGGAAGTGGTGGAGATCTTTCCGTATGTTTTTTCCAGTTCGGCTTTGCCTTCATCACTCACAAACTGCAATACTTTGACAAAGTCTTTCAGGTCCAGCAGGGGCAGTTTGTTATCATCGCAGTATTTGAAGATCATGGCTACAAAGCCACCTTGTGTATCATTGAGTCCAAGAATTTTTGAGAGCAGTACAGGGCCAAACTCACTCACCGTGGCCCGGAGTCTTACCCCTTTCTGGTTGCTCAGGGTGAGCAGGTCTACCGGAGAAGCTGTGGGCGTAAATGTAATACCGAGTTTCTGGCAGCGATCATTGATTTTATCATTGACCGTTCCTGCAGCCGCAATCCCGCTCAGGTCACCCTTGATATCCATCAGCAGTACCGGAATACTCGCCGCACTCAGACCTTCAGCCAGCACCTGCAGGGTTTTTGTTTTCCCGGTACCGGTAGCCCCGGCAATCAACCCGTGGCGATTTAATGTTTTAAAAGGAATGGCCACATCGGCCCCTGGCACCACCTGTCCATCGAGCATGGCGCTGCCCAGTTTAAAAGATTCTCCCTTGAAAGTATAACCGGTTTTTACGGTTTCGAGGAATTTGGCACTGTCGGGCATGGTTGAAGATTTGGGGGGAAAGTTA
>JAKQJH010000413.1 GCA_029561255.1 Bacteroidota bacterium
TAGTCGTGAGACGGAGATTAAACGGACACTTACCCCGGAGAAATTCAAAAAACTGTTTGGCAGTCTGTCGGTAAACCAGTTGGCCATTATTAATGACCGGGAACAGCATATTGTGGTGGCTGCGGGTCCGGGAAGCGGAAAAACAAGGGTGCTGGTCCACAAGCTGGCTTCTCTATTACTTGCCGAAGATGTAAAACATGAGCAGTTGCTGATGCTTACCTTCTCCAGGGCGGCGGCGACAGAATTTAAGAAGCGATTGATAGATCTCATTGGTAATGCAGCGGCCTATATCGAAATCAAGACCTTTCACTCCTACTGTTTTGACCTGCTGGGCAAGGTCGGCAGCCTGAGTCTATCGGAAAATGTGGTCAAAGACACGGTGGCCATGATCCGGGCCGGGGAGATTGAAACTAACCGGATTACAAAAACAGTGTTAGTGGTGGATGAAGCGCAGGATATGAACGGCGATGAGTATGACCTGGTAAAAGCCCTGATGGAAGTGAATGAAGAAATGAAAGTGATCCTGGTGGGTGATGATGATCAGAATATCTATGGGTTCAGGAATGCCGATTCCCGCCATATGCAGACGCTGATTACGGAGCATAATGCCGTAAAGTATGAGCTGACAGAGAATTACCGCAGCAAACCGGAAATTGTACAGTTTGCTAATAGCTGGGCGGAGACTATTCGTAACCGGATGAAATCGCAGCCCGGATATGCCGTGCAGCAGACCAGCGGCGAGGTAGCCATCACAGAGCATGCCGGGACCAAACTGGTTGTCCCGGTGGTAAATGCTATTCTTTCGGCGTCATTAAAGGGTACCACCGCCGTGCTTACCCGGTCAAATGAGGAGGCCATGTTGGTGAATGGATTGCTGAATAAGCATAAAATACCTGCTAAGCTTATACAGTCATTGGACGGCTTCCCGCTTAGTGCCTTGTATGAGATCCGGTATTTCTCCGATATGGTATTGGCTGACCCAGACAGTCCTACAATAAGTCCGGAACGCTGGCAGGAGTCTGTACGCAAACTGGAGATCCATGCCCGGGAGAGCCGGTACCTCGAACTTGTGCTAAAACTGATCCGGGGTTTTGAAGCCGTTAATAACCAGCGTAAGTACAAAAGTGACTGGCAGAGTTATTTACGGGAATCCAGGCTGGAAGATTTTGTAAATGCCGATAGCCAAACCGTGATCGTAAGTACGGTGCACAAAGCCAAGGGCAAAGAGTTTGATAATGTATTTGTGCTTTTATCTTCATTGGATACCTCAAAGGATGAGGATAAGCGGGTTTTTTATGTAGCCATCACCCGGGCCAAATCAAATCTGCAGGTACACTTTACCGGGGCTTTTTTGAAATCAATTGCAACAGAGCGGGTGATTTACCAAACAGACAACGAAGTATATGGTGACCCAAAAGTAATTGCCACCTCACTAACACACAAGGATGTGTTTCTCGGCTTCTTTGCGGGTAAGCAGTACCTGATGGAAAATTTGTTTAGTGGTTCCACACTCAACTTCAATGAAGGCGGTCTTTGTAATGTCCGCAAACAGGAGCTAATCAGGTATTCCAATGCCTTTAAACTAAAACTGGAGGAGTATCAGCAGAAGGGCTATAAGCCGGTGACTGCGAGGGTTGGTTTTGTTGTTTACTGGATGGATAAGAAGACAGAGAAGGAGGTGAAGTTGATTTTACCGGAGATTGAGTTGGAGCGAGCGGACTGATGAAGGAACCTATGTTGATGATAAGACAGTACTATCTCCCGTCGGGAAAATAATGTTTGGATTTTCACGTAATGTTCAATAAATTTGATTGTTCATGATTCATGAACTAAATATTTTATTGAACATGCGTGAAGTAGAAATAAGAAATACTGCCATTCAGCGGTTTGGGGATATTACCGGAATCAATATTAAAATAATTGATAATGAGACAAATACGCAAAATAAGTGGTTGGCTGACGCCCAATTGATACTGTATACCGGAAAGCAGGAAACCCGTTTTTGGGCGGAAATAAAGAACGAATTCAGGGCCAGGGATTTGCCGGCCATGCTGGCAAGGGCTGGCAAAAATAAAGAGGCCTGGATACTGATTT
>JAKQJH010000253.1 GCA_029561255.1 Bacteroidota bacterium
TCCGGTTCGTCATCCGCAATCAATACTTTCCGGGCGTTGGATTCCATGGTGGGAAATTGTTTGCGCAAACCTAAAGTTTAATTCCATTGCCCGGAAATTTAACCCCGCTGCTTTACACAGACTTAATGATAAGTTAATACCGCTTAAACTTCCTTTTTTTCATTTAACAGCCGCCTGACTTCCATTTTCAGCTTTAAATCGTCTCTATCTGTTATAAATCAGGCATGAATCTTTCCCTAAGGCTTAGTAACTTTACTTTTCGATTCTATGATTAAAATCAGCAGATACATTATTTTCTCCGGACTCTTACTGGTCTTTACCTGTGCAACAGCCCAGGGCTTTGCCGGCTTTGACTCTCTTTCCATTCCGGCCGGGTATAAGCCGGAGTTCCGGAGACAGCTGAATCATGATGGTATTGATGGCGAACAGAAGACGATCATGGACGGGGATGGACGGGAAGACAATCAGTTTACGCCCAGTGACAAAGAAGAGATTAACCAGCTGCTGACCCGCTCCCTGGTCCGTAAAACAGACTGGCTGCAGTTCCGGATCGAAACCGATTCCACACTGGACCACCGGTTGAAAGTGTTTTACCTCTCCGGACTGGAGAACCTGCTTAAATATTTCCGGCAAAACTGGAAACAGACCGGCGACCGGAATGTCAATCCCCTGAATTTTTCCCTGATCATTGATGCTTACGAAACCTGTATGAAAACAGATCGGAAAGGGGCTACCATTGAGTATATTATTTATAGCCTGCCGTATGATGCCGGTACGAATCTGATTAATGCCACTATTTTCAATAAAAATCCCGGTTACCAGCCTGCCCGTAATCACCTGGTGTTGAAACTTTGCAGAATGCACCCCGACCGGGTCTTTACCATTTTACAACAAAACCCGGATGTGCCATTTGCGGACAGCCTGCTCCGGGCCCTGGATAAACGGAAATTTGCCCGCCAGTTTTATGATTACGCCGCTGCGGCCAACAGACTGGGCGTCCTGATCCGCAATATCCAGGATGATATTTTTATTAAAACCATTGCCACCATGGCCCAGAGCCGCAGTGGTCAGCAATACTTTCCCTTCCTCGATAATATTGTCAGTGGTCGTATGACCCTGCGCGAAATTGATGCGGCGAAGGATGACTCGTTACTTTATTTCCGTTTACTGGTTAAAACACAACAGGACTATATTGCCCGGGCTATCAATAAAGACACGGCCTTTGAATTCAAAGCCCTGTCACGCCGGCTGGAAGACAAAGCCAAAGCTGATTTTGTAAATGTCATCAACGGGCTGCACAATGAACGTAACCTGGATATCCGGTTCAAAAGTATCCAGCAGATGAACGCCCAGGAACTCTATTACCTGGCCGTTTCTTCCGATGGATCAATTTATACCTCCAGTTTTGTAAAAGGCGTTTTTCCACTGATGATGAAGCAGAGCAATAACCGCGGGGATTCACTGCTGATGCTGGTAAACTTTGACAAATACCGGAAGTTTATCAAAATGTCTGCCGGTTTCAATACCCTCGACCAGTTTCTCGCTTCATTTCCAAAAGCATCCGCTGAAGGGGAGGAAGATCCGGCCAATACCCTGATGAGAGCCTTTGTAAACCGGTTGGAACAATCAGATGGTCTGGAAGACGGGGTGGATGTAGCCGATTCATATGCCAGTATTACGGAAACACTAAAACCCGTGGCCGACCGTATGCTGCTGAATATCCAGGATAATTATGAACGTAACCTGGGTACCGGTAATCCCAAAGGCATCGCTATTTATAATATTCTTGGCAAACTTTTTCTCAGTGCGGATTCGACCCGGAATATAGACCTGACCAAAGAGTTGGGTATTCCCCCGGTATATGAAGTGCCGTTTACCACGCTTAACGGCGACAGCAACCGGGTAATCGTACAGTTATTTATCTATGGCGACAAAGACGGGATCGGGGTGTTTCCCGGACTGATCAGCATGTTTAATAACCCCAATTGGAAAATTGATCAGAGCAATAAACAATGGGTGACCGTATCTTCCGCTAAAGGCAAACCGGTTTCCCTCTATATGAACCGTCCCCTGCCCGAGGAGACCAACGAAGATGCGAAAGCACAGGAAGCCTTATGCAAATACCTGGAAGATAAAAAACTGATACCAACGGTCACCATTAACCGCGGACACAGTTATAATGCCCCGTATACCATTGACCAGATGTCCACCGCTTCCAAGATCGTATTCATGGGATCCTGCGGCGGTTACCGGATGATCCACGATATCCTGCAAAAAGCACCGGATGCACATATCATCGGCACCAAACAGATCGCAGACGCCCCGGTGAATAATCCTTTCCTCCGGTTGATCATGGAAAAACTCCGGACCGGCAGCGATATCAAGTGGATCCCCTTCTGGGAAGAACTGGATAAGATAGTGACCGATAAAATCTTCGAGGATTATGTACCCCCGCACAAAAACCTGGGTGCTTTGTTTATCAAAGCCTATACAAAAGCCATGGGGCCGGAAGCCATCAATCAATAAACGGTAACGGGTTCTGTCTGCTTCTGGTTAAATTTGCGGTTTACAACACATTATTTTGGCTGAACCAAAGAAAACATTCTTCGACTTTGCATTGCTGAAACGGGTATTCCGTTATGCAGCGCCCTATAAACGGCAGTTTTACCTCTCCGTAGTACTGGCCATCCTGCTGGCCCTGATCACCCCGGTGCGCCCGCTTCTGATCAAAGTGACCGTGAATGAGTATATCAGCAATGAAATGGCCGCTATGCTCATCAATATCACCCTGATCCAGATCGGACTCATCCTGGTGGAAACGGCCATGCGGTTTCTTTTTTCTTATACTACGGCCCTGTTGG
Source organism: Bacteroidota bacterium (assembly GCA_029561255.1). Classification (GTDB taxonomy): domain Bacteria; phylum Bacteroidota; class Bacteroidia; order Chitinophagales; family Chitinophagaceae; genus JJ008. The sequence goes on from JAKQJH010000253.1 coordinate 2,862, forward strand.
GTCAATCTGTAGTAAAAGATATGCGGGTGGCCACTTATAAAAAGATCATGCATCTCAACCTGTCGCAATTTGACAAGACCCCGATCGGCACCCTTACTACGCGGACCATCAATGATATTGAATCCATCAATGATATCTTCTCGGATGGGCTGGTACCCATTATCGCGGATCTGTTGTCCATTGCCTGTGTGCTGACCTATATGTTTATCAGCGACTGGCAACTCACGCTGATTGCCCTGATCCCTTTCCCGATCATGATCATCGGGACTTATTATTTCAAAGAGAGTATCAACCGTTCCTTTCATAAAGTGCGTAATGCAGTTGCGGCATTGAATGCGTTTGTGCAGGAGCATCTCACCGGCATGGCGGTAGTGCAGGCATTTGCGGCTGAAGAGCGGGAGATGGACAAATTCAAAAAGATCAACCGCGAGCACCGCGATGCGAATATCAAGGCCATTTTTGCTTACTCCGTGTTCTTTCCCTTAGTGGAAATCGTATTGGCGCTATCGATCGGCTTAGTAGTGTGGTGGACCTCCAAAGAAGCACTTCACTTGCACAAAAGCCAGCAGGGTACGGTGATCTCATTCATACTCTGTCTGAATTTATTATTCCGGCCACTGCGGATGATTGCGGATAAGTTCAATGTACTGCAGATGGGCATTATTGCCAGTGAGCGGGTGTTTAAGGTGCTGGACAATCCTGATTTCACCCCGGAAAGTCCGGCGGATGCGTATAAACCGGATACGGTGAACGGAAAGATCGAATTTGACAAAGTGGTATTTGAATATACA
>JAKQJH010000262.1 GCA_029561255.1 Bacteroidota bacterium
CCAGCTCCCATCCTGCCCTGTACTCTCTCTTCACAAACTGATTCGCTTCATCAAAATTCGTCACTTTCATATTCTTTGCATCCCATACGAGCTTTTTGCGGCCAAGGTATTTATCTTCCCATCCTTTGAGTTTGGGATTCTTCATCATCCAGCTGCGGATGGCGAGGTTACCCATCAGGATGCTTTCGGTAAACGGACCCGCGTATTCAAAAGGAGAGCTGGTCTGGGCATTACCATAACCGGCACGACAGGCATTCACCCACTGGATATAATGACCTTCGGTTACGCGTTTGATCGTTTCCTTCGGCATCTCTTTTTCTTTCATCAGTTTGGTAGGTAGTAACCGGGGATTAGCTCCATAACAATCCATCAACATTTTCCCTTTAGTTCCCACCAGCAATACACCGCCATCCCAGTTACCAAAAGCTTCTTCGGGCAATAATTCTTCCGGACGGGCAGGCAGTAAACCGCCATCATGCCAGGAGACTTTAATATTTCCGGGACCATCGGTACGCGGGTAGTTGAGGTGAATGATGGATGATGGCGGACAGGCATCCAGATTCTGGCTGTCATTCCATTTGGCCGGCCATACCGCCGCCACACTGCACTCTGCTGAATCCGGATAAACAATGGGCAGGATACGGTAAATCGGATCCATGATATGACAGGCCATATCGCCTAACGCACCGGTTCCAAAGGCCCACCAGCCACGCCAGTCGAAAGGCAGGTAAGCGGGATTATACTCCATTTGCTTTGCGGTACCTAACCAGAGATTCCAATCCAATTCAGCTGGCACTTCAAATTTCCCCGTCGGTGTGGGCACGCCCTGTGGCCATACGGGCCGGTTCGTCCAGGCATGCGCTTCTGTAACCGTTCCGATCAAACCGGCTTCATACATCTCTTTAGCCTTTCTCACGCCATCGCCGGAGCCCCCCTGGTTGCCCATCTGGGTGACGACTTTGTATTTCTTAGCGGCTTCAGTGAGTATACGGGCTTCGTAGATATCGTGTGTTAGTGGTTTCTGGGTGTACACGTGTTTGCCCAATTGCATCGCTGCCAGGGTGGCCACGGCATGTGTATGGTCGGGTGTGGAAATGGAACAGGCGTCGATATTGTTCTTCTCCTTTTCCAGCATCACCCGGAAATCCTTGTAGTAAGGAGCTTTCTCATATTTTTTGCGGGAGCCGGCCGCTTCCCGGTCATCCACATCACAGAGGGCCACAATGTTTACAAAGGGACTCTTGGCAAATTCTCCCAGGTCACTGGATCCTTTTCCCCCCACACCGATACCGGCAATATTGAGTTTGTCACTGGGGGCAATATAGCCACGTCCCAGTACATGGCGGGGGACAATAAAAAATCCCGCACTGGCCAGGGCCGCGTTGCGGATAAATTTTCTACGGGAGGATGCTCCGTTCTTATTAGCTGGCGTCATATCGTTATTAAATTTTCAGTAAGATAATGGGAAGCAGGAGAAAGAGCAAAAAATATTCCCGGCTTTATATTAAAGGTAAATATGTAGTTTAGGTAAAAAAAAGATGGAGGAATTTATCAGCGAATGCCTGGTATTGGGTGTGTATGATGAAAATAAGGATGTATTTTTACTAAAACCAGATAAGCCGGCAGGCCATGGTTTTAAAATCGGCTGATCATGGCTGAAACCTATCATACCTGGTATCACTCTCCCATCGGGCTCCTGAAAATCAGTGGCACGGAAGACTATATCTCCGAAGTCAGTTTCCATGATACATCCCAAAAACCCGAGGGCAACAAAAAACATATTCCCCCGATGCTGATCCAGTGTGCCGAGCAACTGATTCAATATTTCAATGGCCAGCGTCGTCAGTTTGAATTGCCGCTCAACCAGGAGGGAACTCCTTTCCAGCAGGGTGTATGGAATGAGTTGCAACAGATTCCCTTTGGCAAAACCATCAGTTACCTGGAGCTGGCCCGCCGGATCGGCGATACCAAGGCCACCCGGGCGGTAGCCAATGCCAATGGGAAAAACAATATTGCGGTGATCGTACCCTGTCACCGGGTGATCGGTTCCAATCGTGAGCTGGTAGGTTATGCCGGCGGTTTACACCGGAAGAAATGGTTGCTGGACCTGGAAGCTAAAATTGCTTACGGAGTGCAGACCTTATTTTAAGGACAGATTATACGAGCCAGTGTATCTGTTGGGGAACTCAAATCTTTAATCACAAATATTTTTTGCCGGGTGGTGCAAAAACAAAAAAGACAATCCAAACGCGAGGAATGCTGCAAACAGATCAATGGGATCAAACCTGAAATCGCTGCCTGGAATCAGTTGTATCAATTCAGCGCCGGCGAGAATCAGCAGCACCCAAAACGAAAAAAGCGGAATGGCTGCACCCCACCAACGTTTCCAGACAAACAGCGAACTGGCCAATGAATAACTCCAGCAGAAATCGGGCAGGTTATACTTCAGTATATCTGCCATGAAACCATGGCTTTTAATCACCGGCAGATCCGATCCCGGGGAAAATAACTGTGCATGTATCCAGGAATTACTCCGGAGCAAAAGGTAAGCCATTCCGCCAACAGCCAGTGGCAGTAGGACATGAATCAGAATGGCCCGGGAGTACTTCATATCAGTTCTTCACTTGTAAAGGCAAAAGGAAGTAACTGACGCGCTGCTTTCACTACATGTATGGCACCTTCCATCCCGCCCATGATCAGGCGTATCGGGTGTTTGAACCGGGTTTCATATTCGAGTAAGGATTGCCGGCACATGCCGCAAGGCGAGATCGGGTGATTGCTTTTTTCTTTGGCTGTATTAAAACTGATGGCCATAGCTGTAATGGCGATATCCGGATGCAGGGTAGCCGCCGTTCCCAGTAAAACCCGCTCTGCACAGATGCCTACCGGGTAGGAAGCATTTTCCTGGTTGGTACCCAGGAGTATTTCGCCATTGGCCAAAAGAGCAGCGGCCCCCACATTAAACTTTGAATACGGGGCATAGGCTTTTGCGGTCACGGCCCGGGCTTGTTCCAGCAAAGCCGCATCGGACGGAGTCAGTTGGGTGATATCATCGTATACTTCGTAGGCAAATTCGTAGGTATGTTGTTTCATAGAAGGAATGGTTAGTAAAGAATAATGCCCCTGAGTTCATCAAGGGCATTTAAAGTTAGTCTATTTTACGGTTCGGAACAATCGCTTCCACCTCGGTCCTCCTTCCCAGCTAAACCAGATCAGCCAGGCTTTTCCGACCACCCGGTCTTCCGGAACAAAACCCCAGTAACGGGAATCCTGTGACCCATGTCGGTTGTCTCCCATCATCCAGTAATAATCCATTTTAAATGTATAAGATTTCACTTCTTTTCCATTCAGGAAAAAGGCATTATCCTTCCTATAAAATTCATTCTTTTCATACACCCGGATCGCCCGTTCATAAATAGAATAATCTTTGGGCGTCAGTTGCAGGGTGGCTCCTTTTTTAGGGATCCAGATCGGACCAAAATCATCGATGGTCCATTTATGCAATGTATCGTAAGGATATACCTGGTTCCTGAAATTACTGAAGTCCATTTTATCAGCCGGCACTAATTCCGGTTCGGCTCTTTTCACCAACCCGGCTGCTTTCATATCGGCCAGGGCTTTGGCTGTCAGGTTTCTGAAATAATATACATTCATCCCCACACTGGCCACTTCCTCATCGTAATTCACGCCATATTCCGATTTCAGGATTTCCGGATCCAGCACCTGTCCGTTTGTTTCCACCTGGTAACTCATGATGGAATGATCAGGCATTTTCTGTAATTGTCCGTTGATGTATACTTCCCCTTTCCGGATTTCCAGTAAATCACCGGAAACACCAATACAACGTTTGATATAATTATCCGTTTTATCAACCGGATGTACGGCTAAAGGCAAGGTATCTGAATTCAGGATAAAGGCCCTTCCTTTCGCCATATCCCCATCGCCTAAATCACGGCAAAGGGTGTAATACTCTTTGAATGACTGGTAACCGGGACGATTGACCACGGTATCACCTGCCGGGAAATTAAACACCACGGCATCTCCCCTTTTAACCGGGGTGGAAAACCAGCGGATGTAAGGAATCTCTACCCATTCAGAATAGGATTTCCGGCTGGAGCCAAAGGGCAGGTAATTATGTACAAATGGAACAGACAAGGGGGTATTCGGAATCCGGGGACCATAACTGAATTTGCTCACGAAAAGAAAATCATTAATAAGCAATGACTTTTCCATGGAGCCGGAGGGAATAGTATAGGCTTCAAAAATGAAAGTACGGATCAGGGTGGCGGCCACCACGGCGAAAATACCGGCATCCACCCATTCTCTCCAGTCTGCTTTTTTATGATTCTTAACTGCCTCAGGGCCGATATATGACGGTTTTACTTTCATGGACAGGTAAGGAAAGTAAAAAGGGGCAAACAACGCGGCCGCTGTATGTGAGCGCAAAGAAAACTGGCCAAACACTTTGGCAAACTCAATAAATATTCCCGGGCTGATAAACCATCCGATCACCGGTATAAACTGCCAGAACACCCAATGTTTGGGCCGTTGGCAAAGTCCCTGCATCACCCAGGTATTATAAAATGGCACATAGGCTTTCCAGGCAGGTACCCCGGCTTTTACAAAGAGCGGGGCCAGCCCGAAGGAAGGCAGGAAAACGATCAGGGTGCTGACTAAATAGACAAAAAAAATGTGTTGGATGGGCATGTACCTGGGTTTATAGCTGACAAAAATATCTTAAATATTTGCCTTTCAGAAATATAGATTCTTCAAAGTTTTGTGAATTCTGAGCTGTTTTCAGTGGAAATAATGATAATTTAGGCTCGTTCATATGCAGCAGTTTTCCATACGAGACATCGAACACCTTTGCGGGATCAAGGCCCATACCCTCCGGGCCTGGGAGCAACGATACCAGTTGGGTATTTCTGACCGCCTGGGTGGCCAGCACCGGGTCTATAGTAATGAAGACCTGAAGGAATGGCTGCGGATCTCCTATTTATATCACAACGGTTGTAAAATATCCACCATTGCGGCCATGAGTCAGACCGAGCGGGAAGCCCGGCTGGAAAAAGCTTATGAAACAGATAATCCCGACGAAGGATTCATCCACCAACTCATTGAGGCCAGTCTTGACTTCAATAAAGAGCAATTCGAAAAAATAATTCACTGTGTGGTATTGCGGAATGGGATTGAGCATTGTGTGCAGCGAATCTTTTACCCTTACCTGCACCGGATCGGCTTACTTTGGCTGACCAACCATGCAATTCCCGCCCAGGAACATTTTGCCAGTCATATCATCCGGAAAAAAATGCTGGTCGCCACCGATGGACTCGAGAAGCCGGAACGGGAAGGTCCCCGTATCCTTTTATTTGCTCCGGCTGGGGAGTACCATGAAATCCCGTTACTGACTGCCCAGTACTTTTTTAAGAAAGCCGGATTTAAGACGGTGTATTTTGGCACCAATGTTTCCGCAGAAAGCCTCGTCTATTATATATCCAATCACCCGGTGGATTATCTTTATACGCATGTCATCACCTTTCTACAGGAAACCAGTCCGGAAGCCTATCTGCTTGAATTAAAAAAGCATTTTAAAGGAAAAATAATCCGGTCAGGACCTGCTTTCCGGCTATTACCGGATGATTCAACCGGTGAAATCGTACTGCATTCACTGGAAGAATTAATCCTGCTAACGCGAAACCTGACGAGCCAACCAACTATTTAGGCAATACATAACTCCTGACATCTTCGGCGGTTATGGATTTGGCGGACAGAATTACCAGGCGTTCCACCACGTTCCGCAGTTCCCGGATATTTCCGGTCCAGTTGTACTCCTGCAAAAGACTGATGGCTTCTGGTTCCGTATGTTTCCTGGCAATCCCGTAATCTGCACAGATATCCGTAAGAAACTGATCCACCAGTAAGGGGATATCGTCGCGCCGGTCATTCAGGGAGGGTACATGTATGAGGATTACACTCAGACGGTGATACAGGTCAAGACGGAAATTCTTTGCTTCCACTTCCTTCAGCAGGTCTTTATTAGTGGCCGCAATCACCCGTACATCCACATTAATATCCTTATCTGCACCTACGCGGGTGATCTTCCCTTCCTGCAGGGCCCGGAGCACTTTGGCCTGGGCATTGGCGCTCATATCCCCGATTTCATCCAGGAATAAAGTGCCCCCATTGGCCGATTCAAACTTCCCGATCCGTTGTTTGATTGCGGAAGTAAACGACCCTTTTTCATGACCAAACAATTCACTCTCGATCAACTCTGTGGGGATGGCCGCACAATTCACCTCGATGATCGGTCCGGAAGCCCGGTTACTTTTCTCGTGAATCCAACGGGCTACCAGTTCCTTTCCCACCCCATTATCACCGGTTATGAGAATACGGGCCTCGGTCGGGGCTACTTTTTCAATGGTATCCTTGATTTTTCTGATACCGGCTGATTCACCGATCATTTCCTGCACCCGGCTTACTTTTCGCTTCAGCACCTTGGTTTCGGTCACCAATGTGCTTTTATCCATAGCATTCCGGATGGTAATCAGGAGGCGGTTCAGATCCGGAGGCTTGGAGATAAAGTCATAGGCCCCTTTTTTAACGGCTTCCACGGCCGTTTCAATATTGCCGTGCCCGGAAATCATGATAATCGGAATATCCGGGTTAATCTCTCCGGCCCTTTGCAGAAATTCTATCCCGTCTAGTTTGGGCATTTTAATATCACATAAGACCAGGTCAAAGGTCTTTTCCCTGAACTTTTTTAATCCTTCCTCGCCGTCAGAAGCCTCGTCCACTTTATAACCTTCAAAAGACAGTATTTCTGAGAGGGTTTTCCGGATGGCCCTTTCATCGTCGATAATCAGGATATCAGCCATTATATTCGTTTTAGGTATAAAATTAAATCATTTGTCCCGAAGGCAGGGTAATTCAGGGATTGGAAGGGGGGTAAAAAAATAGAGGCCGGGTAGAAACCCAGCCTCGTTTTAAAATCCAATATCCTATGAAAAACCGAGACAAAGATGCACTTTATAAATCAAATCGTTGCACGATATCCGAATTTTTTTTTATTGTTTAGATGCCTGTAAAAAAAAAGCCCCTGCCAGTGGGCAGGGGCCATTATTATTTGTATAATTCCTACTTGACCTGGTACATCACTTCCTTTACCAATTTTACGGTACGGGGCACATCCGGCAATGCAGCAGCCACGAGGTTGGGGGCATAGTGCAAAGGCGCGTCAGCAGCGGTTATCCGGCGAATTGGCGCATCCAGGTAATCGAATCCTTCCTTCTGAATCTGGTAGGTAATTTCAGAAGATATCGATGCAAAAGGCCATTGCTCTTCCACGATTACCAGGCGATTTGTCTTTTTTACACTTTCCAGAATTGTTTTCCAATCCAGGGGGCGAATTGTCCTTAAATCGATTACTTCGGCGCTTATTCCCTCCTTTTCGAGCTCCTCGGCAGCCCCGAGGGCCACTTTCATCATTTTATTAAACGAAACAATAGTTACATCGCGTCCGGCTCTTTTCACATCTGCTTTTCCGAGTTCGATATAATACTCTTCATCGGGCACTTCAGATTTGTCGCCGTACATCTGCTCACTTTCCATAAACATGACGGGATCTTCTTCAAACCGGATCGCCTGTTTCAGCAATCCTTTGGCATCATATCCATTACTGGGTGATACCACTTTAATCCCGGGAATATTTGCATAAAGGGCTTCAAAAGCAGTAGAGTGCTGAGCTCCTAACTGTCCGGCTGAACCATTGGGTCCGCGAAACACGATCGGACAACTTATTTGCCCGCCGCTCATTGCCAGCATTTTAGAAGCTGTATTTAAAATTTGATCTAAAGCCAAAACGGCAAAATTCCAGGTCATATATTCCACTACCGGGCGAAGGCCATTCTGGGCGGCACCCACCCCGATTGCGGTAAAACCAAGCTCAGAAATAGGGGTATCAATTACCCGTTTAGCGCCAAATTCGGCCAGCATTCCCTGGCTCACTTTGTAGGCTCCATTGTATTCTGCCACTTCCTCTCCCATCAGGAACACCCTTTCATCCCTTCTCATTTCCTCACTGAGGGCTTCCCGGATAGCTTCACGAAACGCGATTGATCTTGCCATTGATTAGTGCTTTTTAAAGTGGGGCAAATTTAAGCGAGAAGGCGCATAAAACCTAAAATGAAGCAGGGGCAGGTCCGCTTTTTACAGACAGTACGGGTGGGTGACTTAACCGGCAATCAGGAATCTGTCCCCGGCTTCGTTGACCCGGTAAAACTTTCCCTTTTCTAACAGCAGCCCTTCAGAAAAACCCTTGCTGTGCGGCACATCGGTATTAAACAATTTATTATTGAACCAGGTGCTGATGGTATCCCGGGCAATGGTATGTCCGGTGGCGATATATCTGGCGCCGAAAATACTCAGGGTACTGTCAATCTGGGCTTCGGTAGCCTTTGGAGAACCGATATAATACCCCCGGTACCAGAATGGGCCGACCTCACTGTACAAAATCTCTACATGCACATTGGGATACAGATAACTGGTGTCTCCGTAATAGGGTCGGGCCAGCTCATTAAGTACAGGAGCCGCGGCATTGAACAGATTTACTTCTGATGAAATACCCCCGTGCATATACAGCACCTCCCCTACTTTTTCCACGATGTTCTTGGTCCGGAGCCAGCGCCCCAGTTCACTCTGCTCATCAAAAAGTGATAAATAATCGAGTTGCATAAGGGCGGCATGTTCCATATACCTCGGCTGAACATAACGGAAATCACCATTCATATTCATAATCTCATGGTTGCCCAGCACAAAATGTACATATCCCCCTGCGGCTTTGGCCTTTTCCTCGAGACTGTAAATAAACCAGAGGAGTTCAGTTACCTGTACACCCCGGTCAAAAAAATCACCGGTCAGCACCAGGTGTCCATCTCCGAAAGTCCAGTTAAACTGTTGGTCGATCACCCCGTTCCCTTTTAATAGTTTCAGGAACCCTTTCAGGTCTCCTTCCATATCGGAAATGGCCAGTTGACGGGGTGCTTTCCGGTATTCTGCCTTTTCCTGCTGAAGCCGTGACTTTAGCGTCACCGTGAAAAACTCATCCGGATTACCGGTGGGTACTTTGAGCTGAATTTCTTTTTTTGCCCCGGTTTTTAAGGTATCCGTGCGGAGTTTAGTGACCCCGCCGGCATCATAAATTGTATGGACGAATAAAGTATCCTTCCTGTAAATCAAATAAGGTCCATCGGCTTTGGACAGGAGATCACTTTGTGCAGGCGGCTGTTTTACCCAAAAGGCAAAAAAGATCAACGGAAAAAGAGAAAAAAAATAGCCTATTCTTCGCATGGTGTGTGTTTCATTACCTGTAATTATCAGGACGATTAACCACTTCAATGGGTTGTCCAAATGGGTGTTTTAAAGTTATTGAAAATGTTAACCCGCAAGTTTTTTTTGTTTTGACCAATTTTCCGGGGTCATAATAAACTTCACTTCCCCCTTTCCATATTCACCCGCTTCCTCCCAGCCCGCTTTCCGGTAAAAACCTTCAGCCCTGGTCCCGGGAGTGGTACTCAGCCAGATAGTCTCCTGAGTTTGTTCAAAATACCAGTCCATCATCCTATCATGCAATTGCCTGCCAATACCCAGCTTATCAAAACCCGGTTCGATAAACAAAGCCCATACATTCTGATCCGAAACACTGACAATGGCAAATCCGGTCACGGCTTCCCCCTCCAGCGAAACCCAGCCCTTCCCCCGTCGGGTGATATAATCCGCTACATCCGAATCCGGGACCAATGCCGGATCCGATAGTGTGTTTTCCTTAACCGCATTCCGCACCCGTTGAATTTGGGAGATGTCGGAAACGAGGGCTTCTCTGATTTTCGGCTGATTCATACGGAAAATTAAGAATAAGGAATAAGAAATAAGGAATGTGAAAGGAAGCGCCCAATCCCCCATTTCCTAATTCCTTATTTCTTATTCCTTATTCCTTATTTTTAACTACCCGAAACAAAACCAACCATGCACCGTATCATCATCCCTGTTGACTTTTCTGAAACCTCCCTGAATGCGGCGCGTTATGCCTCTAAAATGCTGGCGTGGAATGAAAGCGCCACTGCCGTACTCTATCATAATTATGAAAATGAAGATGACCTCGATATTTCCCTTTATTATTTGGAGAGCCTGAAAAAGGAATTTAACAAAGCCGGGGTACGACAAGTGGAATGTGAACATGAATTGGGTGGCGACCTGATTGAAAATATTTCGCGGCTTGCCCATACCATGCGGGCCACCCTGGTTATGATGGGGATTACCGGCAAATCAGCGATCCGCCAGGTAATGTTTGGCAGCAATACCCTCAAACTGATTGATAAAAACCTGTACCCGGTAATGATCATACCGCCGGATGCGGTCTACAAGGGCGTGACTAAAGTGGCTTTTGCCACGGACTATCAGCATGTGGAACTCAGTACCCCATCCCAGTTGATCGGATCGGTACTTAAACTTCTCGATCCCAAACTGCATATTGTACATGTGAGTAAAGAAGCGATCAAAACCCTGCCTGCTGCGCTTCAACTGGAAAAAGAAAAGGTTGACCAGATGTTTGCGGATTTTAAAAAAGAATTCTTCTTTATCACAAATGAAGATTTCTATGAAGCACTGGATAGTTTTGTAAAGGAACAAGATATTGATATACTGGTCACCGTCCCCAAACATCCTAGTAACTCCTCCTCCCTTTTCCGTACCTCCCATACCAAAAAACTGGCCTATCACAGTCATATCCCAATCCTGGCCGCACATCAATAATATTGAATATCAATATATTAAGATTATAAAAAATACAAAATACGAACGAACGTTATTTGATTTTGGTCAAAGATTAGTTATCTTTGTACTCTTCTATGAGACTCTCATTATCCACACAGCGTCCCGTTTTCACCTTTGCCGAGCAATCCCTGCCCGCCAATTTTTACATTCCTGATTAATCGGGTCTGCTACCCTATTTGTTTAACCTTATTTATTTGCCGTACGCCGGCAATGATTATCCAACACTGGCCAGTATGAAAAATATTAAACTGATTGAAGTTCCCTCTGAAATAGGTGCAGGTACCCGTGGTGCCAGTCTCGGCATTGAAGCCATTAAAATTGCCGCCCTTGATTTCATGAGCAATTTCTTTATTCACTTCCCTTCAGAAAAAATACAAACGGAAAATAAACTGCTTTATGAACCAATCGAATCGCCTTATGCCAAACGGATCAAAGGGGTGAGTTCCATCTATGAACGGGTGAGTAAATCGGTGACTGAAACCATTAAGAATAATTTCTTCCCGGTCGTATTAAGTGGTGATCATAGCACGGCAGGTGCGGTGATAGCAGGAATTAAAATGGCGAAACCCAAATGTAAACTGGGGGTGATCTGGATCGACGCTCACGCGGATCTGCATACACCGTATACCACCCCTTCCGGCAATATGCACGGTATGCCCATGGCCGTGTCGATCAACGAAGACAACGAGGAATGTGCCGTGCATACATTGGATGAGGAAACCACCCGGCAATGGAACCAGCTGAAAGCCCTCGGAAAAATCACGCCTAAGGTCCTTCCGGAAAATGTGGTCTTTATCTCCCTGCGTGACTTTGAAAAAGAAGAACGGCACCTGATCGAGAAATACGGCATGAAAGTAATTACCACCAAGGAAGTGCGCAACAAAGGAGCGGAAAATGTGGTCCGGTCCGCTATCCGCTATCTCTCCGATTGTACCGACATCTTTGTATCCTTTGACGTGGACAGCCTCGATTCGTCTATCTCCAAAGGAACCGGGACACCGGTTGGGAATGGTCTCCGTGAAAGGGAAGCAGAAGACCTGATCAGTAAATTCATGCAAAACCGGAAAATCTGCTGTTTTGAAATTGCGGAAGTCAACCCTACCCTGGATAAGGAAAACCTGATGGCCGAAATTGCATTTAATATACTGCAGCGAAGTGTGAACGTGCTGATGATGAACTAAATTGCCGTATGAAGTACAGCCTGTTATTCGTATTACTTTTTTCTGGCCATTTAATCGTGGCACAACCTCCACAATACCTGGATTCTGTTTCGGCTTTCAGAAATCAGTATATAAATACACACGGGGTGATAAAGGAAAAAGACAGGGCCGGACTGCAGTTCTATCCTATCGATACTTCATTCCTCATGCCCTCCAGGGTGGAACGGATCTATGAAGCGCCCTGGTTTGCGATGGAAACCTCCGGCAAAATCAAAAAAACTTTCCGCGTTTATGCCCTGCTTCATTTCACGATGAGTGGCAAACCCCTGCGGCTTACTGTTTATCAGTCACAACAACTGATGCAGTCGGAAGAATATAAAGATTACCTCTTTATTCCATTTACCGATCTCAGCAATGGTGAACAAACCTATGAAAACGGCCGTTATATTGATATCCGCACCGGAGACCTGGAGAACAGTCCTTTTTTACTGGATTTCAATAAAGCCTATAACCCCTATTGTGCGTATGTGAGTAATGTGTACAACTGCCCGGTACCGCCAGTAGAAAATAAATTAGCCGTCCCCGTAAATGCCGGAGAAAAAAAATTCAGTTTGCATTAAAATAATATCCGGTTTCTTTTCATCAGCATTATTTCAACCCAAAAAAGTTTTGGCCAGACCTTCCGCAAAGGACACCGGCTTAAAGCCCAATACCATTTTTGCTTTGGAAATATTAAACCCGGTTTTTGCCGGCCTTTTGGCAGGTTGCGTAAATGTATCGGCCGTTACCCTCGTAAGTAAGCCTTTGTCAAGTCCCAGAAAATCCGCTGCTTTACATGCCATTTCATAGGGAGTAAGTACCTCCGCCCCGCTCAGGTGCCAGGTTCCGGTGGCCTTTTTTTGAATAATGGAGACGATCCCCTCCGCCAGGTCACCTACATAAGTTGGGGTGCGTACCTGGTCATCCACCACTTTATACCCCTCTCCTTTTTCCAGTTTATCTTTTACAATGGAAAGAATATTACTTCTGCCGGCAAGCGGCTCTCCGTATACCAAAACCGTACGAACTACGGCCCATGGGTGCGGATACTGGTGTACGGCCTTCTCTGCTTCCAGTTTGGTCTGGCCATAATAATTCACGGGGACCGTCTGGTCTTCTTCCGCATACATTCCTTTCTCCCCATCAAATACAAAGTCAGTGGAAATAAAAATAAAGAAAGCCTGGTGTGCTGCCGCCGCTTCCAGCAAATGATGGGTTCCTCCGGTATTGATCCGCCAGGCAAGGGCCTGATCGAGTTCGCAGTCATCGGGTTTACTGACCGCCCCGGCATGTACGATAATATCCGGGGCATAGCGGCTGACCGTATCACGGGTGGATGAAAGATCGGTAAAATCCATTTCCGCATAATCAAAACCGTTAGTTCCCTGCCCTGCCAGGCGACAAGCCCCTTTGCCCGTTGCCAATACATTAAATCCCTGTTGCAATAAAGCGGTTACCAGGTAGTGCCCGAGAAATCCATTGGCCCCGGTGATCAGTACTTTCATAGCGGTGCAGTTATCCGGTTGATCAGAATGCTTTTTTCCCGTCGGCCGTCAGCTTAAATTCAGGCTTCAGTCCCATATTGTAAAAAATAAAGGAATAGATATCCGCGGTGGTTTCCAATGACTTTTTCAGGTTACTGGCCCCGTGCCCGGAATTCACATCGATCCGGATCAGTAACGGGTTATTTCCCTGATAAAATTCCTGAAGGGTAGCGGCATATTTGAAGGAATGCGCCGGTACCACTCGGTCATCATGATCAGCCGTGGTGACCAGGGTGGCCGGGTAATTGATACCGGGTTTGATATTATGGATCGGCGAATAACTATAAAGATTTTTAAAATCTCCGGGCTTGTCACTGCTGCCATATTCAGCGATCCAGTTCCAGCCAATCGTGAATTTATGAAACCGGAGCATATCCATCACTCCTACCTGGGGAATCGCCACTTTGAAAAGTTCAGGACGCTGATTGATCACGGTTCCCACCAGCAGTCCTCCATTAGATCCGCCCTGTGCAGCCAGGTAATCCGGAGAAGTATACCCTTTCGCAATCAGGAATTCTGCAGCGGTGATAAAATCATCAAACACGTTTTGCTTTTTCTCCCGCATACCGGCTTCATGCCATTTTTCTCCATACTCGCTGCCTCCCCGGAGATTGGCAATGCAATACACCCCTCCCTGTTCCAGCCAGGCAATCCGTGCCGAAGAAAAATTGGGCGTGCTGCTGATATTAAAACCACCATAGCCATAAAGGATGGCCGGGTTCTTCCCATTCAGCTCCAGTCCTTTCTTATGCACGATAAACATCGGAATCTGGGTCCCGTCTTTGGAAGGATAAAAAACCTGTTCGGTCACATAATCCTCCGGATCAAACTTCACTTCTGGTTTACGGAAGAGACTGCTTTCACCCGTAGCGATATCATATTTAAAAATAGTCGGCGGATAGGTAATGGAAGTGAACGTATAAAAGACAAAGGGATCTTCCCGTTCACCGCCGAAACCACTTACCGTACCAAGACCGGGCAACTTCACTTCCCGTTCCAGCTTTCCACCCAGGTCATACACATACACCCGGCTGGTTACATCTTTCATATAGGTGACGAATAATTTACTTCCGGCACTGGTTACCGAAGACATGTTTTCTTCCACTTCCGGTATAAAGGTTGTCCAGTTCTCCTTTTCCGGATGCAGGGGATCCACCTGGATGATCCGGCGGTTCCGGGCACCCTCATTGGTCTGCAGGAGGAATTTCCCATTTACCTCTTCTATAAAACTATACTGAAAATCACCGATATCTTTTATCAAAGGTTTGAATTTTTTGTCGGTTGATTTGCTGTCATAATACCACAAGCTGTTTCCTTCCTTTCCTTTTCCACGGTCGTTGCTGGTGAGAAACACATACCGTTCGGATTCATCCGTAAAAACGGAATTAAACTGCTGCGGATTAGCTTTGTCTTCATAAACCAGCTGGTCCTTATCCTGTGAGGTACCCACGACATGATAGAATACCTGGTGATTTTCATTTTTTGTAGAAAGTTCCTTCCCTTTCTCCGGTGCCGGATAACGGCTGTAAAAGAAGCCGTTTCCTTTCCAGGCAGCTCCTGACACTTTCACCCAGGCCAGTGAATCTTTAAGGTATTTCTTTGTGGTCAGGTCCATCACAAAAAAGGTACGCCAGTCACTGCCGCCCGCTGATTTACCCACTACTGCGTACTTCCCGTTTTTAGAAATACTGAAGGCGGCAAGGGAGGTTGTGCCTTCCGCCGAAAACTGGTTGGGGTCCAGTAACAATTCCGGTTTACCATTCAGTCCTTTCTGCCGGTAAAGCACACTCTGGTTCTGCAGTCCGTCATTTTTATAAAAATAGAAATTCGTCCCCTGGCGAAACGGGGATGAGTATTTGGCGTAATTATTAATATCCTCCAGTCTGTCCTGCCATTGTTTTCGGTACTGTATCTTCCCGAGGTAATCAAAGGTTACTTTGTTCTGACGGGTCACCCAGTCCCTGGTGGAGTCACTCCGGTCATCTTCCAGCCAGCGGTAAGGATCCGGTACCGTGGTTCCGTGATAATTATCTACGGTCGTTCCTTTGGCCGTAACCGGGTATTTTATCTGTCCTGAGGCCAGTACAGGCAGTATTCCGAGAAGTAAAAGCAGTTTTTTCATATGCACTTTTATTAAAGTACTAAGATAAATGATTCAACGCAGCTGCAACCGGACAGTGGAAGACCTTATAAAAACCGGGATAAATGGCATAAAAGTTCAGTTATTCAGTAACAAAACAATTTCAGTTCATCATCTTCCTTCCTGAATATTACTTTTTTGTCTCCAATATTGGTTTATTCAATAAATAAAAAGAATAAATCAGATATTTGGAAAACTGTTTAATACTAACGATTGTGTGCCTGGTACACATTACAAAACAAAAGCCTATTTTTGCCAAGTTTTAAAATTCAAGATGGAAAAGAAAGTAACAAGAATCGGCGTTCTTACTTCGGGAGGTGATGCCCCCGGTATGA
>JAKQJH010000271.1 GCA_029561255.1 Bacteroidota bacterium
GGGCAGCAATGAACGCAAATACGCCTGGATGGATGAGGGCTTCAATACCTTTATCAATATTGGTTCTACGGAAGCCTTTAACAAAGGCGAGTTTGTGGAGAAAGGATTTTTCTCCGACCCCAATTCATCCCTGATGATCAATTATAGTTTTGGCGACCAGGCGGATGCTTTGTTTAACACACCGGATGTGTTGCAACAGGATAATCTGGCTTTTGCCGCTTATATTAAACCCGGACAAATGCTGACCGTTCTTCGGGAAGTGGTATTGGGGAAGGAGCGGTTTGATGCTGCCTTCCGGGAATATATCCGCCGTTGGGCATACAAACATCCAACGCCCTGGGATTTCTTTCATACCATGGAAAATGTCAGTGGCGAAGACCTGGCCTGGTTCTGGAGAGGCTGGGTGTTCAATAACTGGAAACTGGATCAGGCGGTGAAGTCGGTGAATTATATCGATGATGATATGAAAAACGGCAGTGAGATCATTATTGTGAATAAAGAGCAGATGGTGATGCCGGTAACAGTATTGATTAAAGAAACCAATGGCAAAATACATACCCTGCACCTGCCGGTGGAAATCTGGCAACGTGGTGCCGAATGGCGTTTTACCGTACCCAGTACCAGTGAGATCAAAGAAGTGACCCTGGATCCGGAGAATCAATTGCCGGATTATGAACGGGAGAATAATGGGTGGAGGAGAAAGTAGTCCTCCTTCACTAACGTTACGGAGGATACATTGCAGTCGGGAGTAAGGAGTCGGGAGTAAGTGCCGGACTTATGGGTATGCAACGTTTCTTTACCCACCTTTGTCAGATTGACTATGAAGCTGAGCTACTTCCTTTTTACAATGAGCATCCTGCTCGCAGCCATTGCCTGTAAAAAAGGCGGGAGTCAGAACTCCTCTTTTTGCGGCAACCTTACCGTCATAGAAACCGGCATCAATGACGCTTTCCAGGATATATATTTCCTGGATGAACAGACGGGTTTTGTAGCCGGCTTTAGCGGATCAATTTATAAAACTACGGATTCGGCTAAAACATGGACAGCCGTCAATTCACCACTGAGCGTCCCTGTCCGCAGTCTGTTTTTTACCGATGCTTTGACAGGCTATGCTGTGGGCGGTTTGAATTCCTGCAGTGGTACGGGTTGTCTCGTTCCCGGCGGATTTATATTAAAGTCCATAGATGGAGGAAACAACTGGTCCCAGGTATATACTCCAACCGATAAAACAGAACTTAAGTCCGTATTTTTTGTGAATACCTCCACCGGGTATTGTGCCGGTGATAACGTGATCTTTAAAACAACTAACGGGGGTCAGACCTGGACCGAATACAAAATCAATAACCTGGGAGCGGAATTGATGCAGATCCGATTTACAGATCCGATGAACGGTTATGTAACCTGCCTCTCTGATAAGTTTGTACGTACTACAGATGGCGGACAAAGTTGGCAGGTAAGCAGTCCGGGTTTCAATGCGGGTTATCATACCATATCCATATCCGACGATGTACTTTTTATGGGTGGCACAGGAAAAATGGTTAAATCAGTCAACAACGGGCAGGACTGGACCGTCCTGCCAAATTCACCGACTGATATCTCCGATCTCCAGTTCATCACAAAAAACCAGGGCTATGCATTGGGCAGGGGAGATTATTCCGGTGGAGATTTTGGCTTTACCTATGGATCTCTATACTGTACGGATGACGGTGGAAACAGTTGGAAAGGAACTTCCCGTTTAACCAATAGCTTTTTTATAACAGCAGTCAGTTTCCCGGTACCCGCTACCGGGTATGCCGCCAGTAAAAACAAGATTATTAAAATAAAAAACTAAACCGGTAGCCGGTTTTAAAACAAGGTGGATAGTTCCAGTTGTTCCAGTACTTCTCTTCCTTTACGATCCGACCATTTAATCAACCGTATCCAGCCCGACTCCAGTTCGATGCCGGTTATATCCCCGTCACTGAAACAACAACAGCCGGTATTGAAATAAGATGGTTTCATATTCATATAATCCAGCGCCACGGAGGTAAACTCTCTTTCCCGGGTGCGGATTGCTTTCCTTAGTTTTTCTTCCTCCTCTTTATCCTGCTTGTTCAGGGCCTCCTGAAATTGCTTAAATAGTCGTTCCAGGTGAGTGAGGGAACCAAAGACCGGTTGATGCGTGTGTCCGGTGACGAGCAGGATTTTTTCTTTACTGGCGGACCATTCATACATGATCCGGTTGTGCAGTGTTTTCTTTTCCGCATCATAGGCGGGTGTATTGGGATTGATCCGCAGGAAGGCCTGCAGCGGTGCCCATATATTGGCGATAAAGAATTTGCTGAACCAGTTGCCATCGGATTGGGCATCGCCCTGGTGACCGTGGGTGAGAAACAGATCGAAGTTAGCAGTTAGTAGTTCGTAGTCGGTCCTGAGCACAATTCCTTCATACACCCGTACTTTTTCTCCATAGATATCCTTCAGGTGCCAGGCGGCAAGGGGGTCGTTGTCCCAGAAGAGATCGTGGTTGCCGAAGATTTTGATGAATTTGTTTTTTTGCAGGAGTATTTTCTCCAGTTCAAATACAGCCGTGTTTTTCTTTTTTACGGTCCAGATACTGTTTTCCCAGAGTTCTTCACTGTCCCCGAGACTGATATAGGTAAAATCATTTTTACTATAGTGATCGAGGGCCCTCAGGTAGTTCAGTTCCGCCCCGGCAAAATCATCGGCGCCATCGCGGTTGCCTTTATGCTGATCGGAGAAAATAATAAAGCAGTCCCTGATGGGATCAAAGGGAAGGAGTAATCCCCGCTTACCCGGATTTTCCAGTATTTCTGTATAGAGCGTATCCAGCGCACTGAATACTTTTTCCGGCACCGGTCGGGAAGCAAATTTTTTCGCCGCCCAATTGATCGGCTTGTACAATATGACACGGAGAAGATTACGCATGATTGCACTTACAAGTTAAGCATCCCTATTGAAACTTCCGGCCTCATCCCTCGCTTCGCTTCTCACCTTCGCTAA
>JAKQJH010000314.1 GCA_029561255.1 Bacteroidota bacterium
TTCGTACCTCGTACTTCGTACTTACATGTTGATTCCGATCTTTTTCATCAGCAGCGACGCGTTCATGCTCTGGCAAACCCCTTCCTTCAGGGTATAATCAAAATACAATTCCTCATTGGCGATCTGGACATCGAAGTGGTAATTGAATAATTGTTGCGGGTATACTTCTTTTAGTTTGGCCAGCTCAAGGTCATGTGATGCCACGATGCCGGTGGCGTGTTGGGCGATCAGTTGTTTGATCAGGGCTTTGGAGCCGGTATGCCGGTCGCCGGAATTGGTGCCACGGAGGATTTCATCCAGCAGCAGGAATACCTGCTCTTTTTTATTAACGGCTTCAATAATTGCTTTAAGTTTTTTCAATTCCGCATAAAAAGTGGAGGTGCTTTCTTCCAGGTTGTCGCTGATCCGCATGCTGCTCATCACACGCAGGGGAGAGAGCCGGAGGCCAGTGGCACAAACCGGGGCACCGGTCATGGCCAATATGATATTGACCCCACAGCTGCGAAGGAAAGTACTTTTGCCGGCCATATTGGAACCGGTAACCAGGTTGATGATCCCGTCACCTTGTGTATTGAAATCATTATTCACTCTTTTACCAGCAGGAATCAGCGGATGACCAATTGAAGTTCCGGCAAATATGGTGGCTGTTTCCAGTACCGGGAAAACCCATTCCGGATGATTAAAACGTAATCGTCCCAGGGATGAAAGGGCTTCCATTTCAGCTAGAGAGGCAAACCAATGTTGAATGCCTGCTTTATTTGCTGCTTTCCATTTTTCAAGGGCGAATACCTGTTGCAGATCCCAGCAAAGAAATACACTGAGAGGAATGAATACAACTGGATTGAGCCGGTAATCCAGCCGGTCCATGATCTTCTTCAGCGATTTGATTTGGGTTGATGCGCTTGGTAGTGGTGGATTACTAAAAGTGGCTTTATGGGCATTCAGTAATTCGTTGTTAAAGCTGGCGGTTTCAATATGCCGGATACTATCTGAGAAACTCTCCAGTTCCGCACTGATCTTACCCAGTTTATTCCAGGCCGGTATCAGTTTTTTTGTGATGGCATAAGAAATAGCTAAGAAAATGGTCAACCCGGTAAGGAATAAGGATTGCGGAATCTGATCCACTATATAAAGTAATAGCCAGGTTAAACTGGCCAGCGGAAAAAGATAGCGGGTTAGCTTCCAGCCCATATGAGTGCGCACATTATTTTGTTCTTCCATCCACTGACAGATATGAAGTTCTGCTGACAATGTTATTTTTTTTGCCGCACCATGTGACTGGAGTTGTTCGTTCCATTCAGGAATATCGGACAGGGCGTCAACTGCTTTCTGTCGTCTCAGGATCGTCTCTGCTGAAGCGGGTTCCAGCAGCCAGTCAGCCAGTAAACGTCCAGCCTGTTCGGATTCAGTACGGTTGATATATTGAAAAAGGGAGGCATGCCCAAACAAATCCAGATCATTCGCATAGGGGTGCTGTGTATCCATATAGGAAGCCCCATCGGGAAACTGGTAAAAATGATGTTCCAGGGCAAGTTGCTCATTCCGGCAGATGGCCAGTAGGCGCGACGTATTTTCAATCGCTGTTTTGTTATCGAGATCTCGGTTGACAAAAATGATAAAGAATACCAGTCCGGCAATAACGCCTGAAAATGCAGGAATTAAACCTTCGGGCCAGAGCAGCCAGCCGGCGGCGATGGTAGCCAGGAAGCTGAAAAGACGAAGCCAGGAAAGGGTTAGCGCTTTTTGCTTAAGTGAATGAAGGCTGTCATTTAGCGTTTGTATTCGTTGTGAATAATAATCGGCTGGGGACTGATGGTTCATGGGGTAAAACTAGGTAAAGTCAAAATTCAAAAATAAAAATTAAAAAAGGGAAAGCAGTTTCAGACTGATCAGAATTAAAAAGCCCATCAGGAGAAATATCCTGATGGGCGAATCCCCATTCGCAAATGCTAAAGGAACAAAGGTGGAGGCGACCGGACTCGAACCGGTGTCCAAACATATTCTCCAAAAGCTTTCTACATGTTTATTTCATTTTGGATTGTCGGAGATAAACTGGGAATGAACAACCGATTTATCTCTTAGCTGGATAGTCTTAAGCAACCTGCACAGCCTGGGGTTACAGCAACCTGTTTTGTTTTTGAGTCGGCGGCGGGGCATGGTAACAGATCAACCGGCCCGGCGGCCCTAATGACTACTTAATCACTGATTAGGCAGCCATGGCATACTGTGTATTGCCATTTGAGTTTTTCGTATTCAGATTAAACTGCTAATTACGCAACGCAGTACATGCTTACACTTCCAAAGAGCTACGCTGTCAATACCAAGCGCCCCCGGTTAGGGACAGCAAATTTACCTCTTTTATTCAAATTCCGGATTTTATGTTAGCGAGTGACTGGAATTCAATGGATAGCAGGATAGCCGGATTTCAGAAACAGCATGAGGAATGTCAAAGTAGGAATTAAACCTGCCAGGCTGGTGGTGAAATTTTGTTTCTGGACTGATTTGCCTTTACTTTGTTTACCTCGTTGTTTTTCACCCATTATGATCTGTTATAAAAAAATTCAGAGTACAATCTTTCTGGTTACCTTATCAGTTTTTACCAGCTTCGGCCAGCAATTCCGTGTACAAGGTACCGCTACACAAACAGGCGTTGGTATTTATCGGATTACCGCCGACGCTACCGGGCAGGTGGGGATGCTGACAAACTATTACAGTCTTGACCTTCTCAGTAATTTCACCATCAGTTTCCAGCTCAATTTTGGCACCAAGGATGATACCGGGGCGGACGGGATGGCCTTTATGATGTCGCGGTCCTGCAACCCATCACTGACACAGGGCGGTGGATTAGGTGTACAGGGTATTCCTAATTCACTGATCATCGATTTTGATACGTATGCCAACGGACTGCCGGATGACCTCGCTGCCGATCATACGGGCATTTATGCCAACGGGAACATGACCAATACCGGTTTGATCATGGATGCACTGACCTCACCGGTATGTCTCACTGATCTTTGTCCGAATGTGGAAGACGGGCAATGGCATACCGTACAAGTGCAATGGGAATACCTGACGGCAAGCAGTCAGCGTATCTCCTTATTTTTTGATGGACAGTTGCGGGGCAGTTCCACCCGAAATCATATTGCCGATGAATTTGCAAATGCCACTTCCGTATATTGGTCCGTGGCCGGAAGCACCGGGGCGTTGTCTAACCTGCAACAGATGCGGGTGACGGATTATACCAATATTTTCACCTATTGTGAGGGTACGGTATACACACTTACGGCTCCGCCCAACGGATCGAATTATAGCTGGACAGGAAACAGTTCTGTTACTAATGTCGCGAGTTATACCGCCATTGCCAGCGGAACCATTACCTGTACGTATACCAACAACTGCGGTCAGCCGGAATCCGTAAGTTTTGGGATCAATGTGCCGTTTCTCGTTACACCGGTACTCACATCAACTATGAATGCCTGTGCAGGTACAGATGCCGTGTTCACGATAGCTTCAACCCCGGGTTATCGGATACGATACTCATTAAACAGTGGTCCCGTTCTGGAACTGATTATTGATGCATCCGGAGTCGCGACCATTACTATTCCCGCTATCAATACAGATCAGACCCTTCAACTGACGCAGGTATATGATGGCACATGTGGCAAGGATATCAACCTGCTTGAAGCGGTACTGGTCAGACCCAACCCAATAGTGTCAGCCAGTGGCGGTGCCTTATGTTCCGCTACCACGATTCAGCTTTCAGGCACACCATCGGGAGGAACCTGGAGCGGCGCGCATATTTCAACAGCAGGCGTCTTTGATGCGGCTACGGCAACACCTGGCTTCCATAATGTAACTTACCAGTACACGAACCAATGGAGTTGCAGCAACAGCATTATAACGCAGGTAGAAGTATATGCACGACCGGTGGTGCAGGCGCAGAACGGGAGTGTTTGTGCCGGCCGGGCGGTTCAGTTACAGGCCACACCTGCAGGTGGCAACTGGTCAGGGAATCATATTTCAGCATCCGGGATATTTGATGCAACAGGCGTATTGGCGGGTTTGTATCCGGTAACCTATTCATATACCGACGGGAATAATTGCAGTAATCAGTCATTGGCTAATGTTGTCGTCAACCCGCTTCCGGTTTTAACCCTCACCGATGCGGAGGTTTGCAGCGGGTCGGGTATACAACTGATTGCTTTACCTACAGGCGGTATATGGACCGGTGCTCATATTTCTTCAAATGGCAGTTTTGATGCCACGGGTCTTGCAGCCGGCATCTATCCGGTTCAGTATAGTTTTAGTGATCAGAATGGTTGCAATGCTACCGGTAACAGCAATATCCGGGTTTTTTCTGACCAGATTATCCCGTTGTTGACTGCTTCTGCTGCTATTTGTGAAGGGGAAGATGCGCATTTTCAACTGAGTGGTATTCCGGGGGCTTTGATTGCCTATTCAATTAACGGAAGTCAGCCTGTGCAGGTTATACTCAATGCAGCCGGAACTGCAGAAGTGATCGTGACAGGGGCTGTCAATAACCAGCAGCTGCTCATCAGCCAGGTTGAATCCGGGCCATGTATCAAAACCATCGATGTACAGGCCACAGTTCCTGTTAAATTAAAACAAGAAGTAAGGATCAGCCGCGAAATCTGTGCGGGTGATTTATTTGAAGGATATGGAACAGCAGGAACGTTTACTGATATTTTCACCGGCGTGAATGGTTGTGACAGTACCCGGGTACTGGATTTATCGATCAGACAATATATAAAACCTGATCTTGGGCCGGACCAGGTATTTTGTGAAGGGGATACGCTACGTATTACCCCCGGTGATTTCAGTAGTTATTTATGGAGTACCGGTGAAACAACGTCATCCATTCTTGTAACAGGACAGGGTTTGTATTCAGTAGCTACAGGAACCGTTTGCGGATCAGCTACAGACCAGGTGCTGGTCGGCCCCGGGCTTTGTGATATTTATTTTCCTTCCGGCTTTACGCCAAATGGCGATGGGAGAAATGATGAGTTTAAACCGGAAACCAATCTCCGGCCCCTTACATACAATATGCAGGTCTTTAACCGTTGGGGCCAGTTGATATTCACCAGTTCGGATATCCGGAATGGATGGGATGGTACTTTTGGTGGGAAACGGGTCGATAGCGGTGTATTTGTCTATCATGCGTCATACTCGATCAGGGGAGTCCACAAGACGATCCGGGGAATGATTACATTAATACGTTAAGTGTATGTCATGATTCTTATAAAAATACCTTTGTCAATTCGTTACAAAACGCATTGACAAAGGGAGCGTGTATTACTGCTTTAGAGCGTTTTCATATCCAGTACAAAGCGATACCGCACATCATTTTTTAACATGCGCTCATAGGCTTCATTGATCTGCTGTACCGGAATCACCTCCACGTCAGATACAATATTATGTTCAGCACAGTAGTCCAGCATTTCCTGGGTCTCTGCGGTGCCGCCGATCATCGAGCCGGTAATTGTCCGACGGTTAGTGATCAAGGCAAACGGACTGACTTCCGGACTTTCCGATGGTAGACCCACCACCATCAGCTTCCCTTCAAGATCCAGCAGGTTTAAATAGTTATTATAATCATGATTAGCTGAAACGCAATCCAGCAGTACATCAAAATAGCCCTTAAATTTTTTCATGGATTCTTTGTCAGTGCTCAATAGAAAATGATGGGCTCCCAGCCGTTCCGCATCTTTTTGTTTGGAAGGAGAAGTGCTGATTAGCGTTACTTCAGCGCCAAATGAAACGGCGAATTTTACGCCCATATGTCCTAAACCACCAAGCCCGATGATACCCACTTTCATTCCTTTCTTTACCCCGGCAAAACGGAGTGGAGAGTAAGTGGTTATACCTGCACAAAGCAGGGGTGCTGTAGCCGCCATATCCAGTTTGTCAGACACATGGTATACCCA
>JAKQJH010000373.1 GCA_029561255.1 Bacteroidota bacterium
GATCCGGACATGGTGGTGTGTCTCATAACGATCCTTCAGCCCACGCAAAATGGAAATCGCATCTTCCACGGAGGGTTCATCGATCATTACTTTTTGAAAACGTCTTTCGAGCGCTTTATCCTTTTCAAAAAATTTCTGGTATTCATTCAGCGTGGTTGCTCCCACGGCCCGGAGATCGCCCTTGGCCAGTGCCGGTTTCAGGATATTGGCTGCATCCATAGCGCCTTCCCCGCCACCTGCACCAACCAGGGTATGTATCTCGTCTATAAATAAAATAATCTCTCCTTCACTTCCGCCAACTTCTTTGACCACCGCTTTCAGTCTTTCCTCAAACTCTCCTTTGTACTTAGCGCCGGCAATCAGCAGTCCCATGTCCAGTGCATAAATAATTTTCGATTTCAGGTTATCGGGCACATCCCCGTTTACAATCCGATGGGCAATCCCCTCGGCGATAGCGGTCTTACCCACCCCGGGTTCACCCACCAGGATCGGGTTGTTCTTGGTACGACGGGAGAGAATATGCAAGGTCCGTCGGATTTCCTCATCCCGTCCGATTACCGGGTCCAGCTTTCCCTGGCGGGCCATTTCATTCAGGTTCTTCGCATATTTATTCAAGGCATTGAATTCCTGCGACTGGGTCTGAGAAGTTACTTTCTCCCCTTTCCTCAATTCATTAATAGCCGTTATCAGCCCCTTTTCCGTGAGCCCAGCATTCTTAAGCAATTTGGCCGGGGCATCATTACCCTGTACGATGGCCAGCATGAGGTGCTCCGGAGTTACAAATTCATCTCCAAAGGTTTTCAGCGCCGATCCGGCACGAAGCACTACATTATTGGCATCCCGGCTGATTTGCTGGGCTGCATCCCCTGAGGCTTTAGGTAATTTACTGATCAGTTCATCCAGCTTGGTCTCCAGCAGGTTGATGGTTACATTATTCTTTTTGAGCAGGTACTCAACCGGTGAATCCGGAAGTTCCAGCAACGCTTTCAGGATATGTTCCGTTTCAATATTCGGACTTTGTGCGTTAAAAGCGGTTTGCTGGGCCAGTTGAATGGCTTCAGCAGCTTTGATCGTGAAATTGCCTAAGTTCATATAAAGAGTTTAAAAGGTTTAAGAGGTTTAAAAGGTTCAGAAGTCGGAAAGTCCCGACTTTTACTAACTTTAAACTTCATAGTCAAATACTAATCCAAGGCCTTAAATTCAGTAACAATGTCATATAAATTCCTTTCTATCTGCATGAAAGTCATATCTGTATCCCTTTTCCTGTTATTCTTGCAGCCAGTCAGTGCCCAGTACAATTGGGGCGATCTGGATGCTCAACTGGAAGCCAAACAGAAAATACTGGGAAATGAATTCGTAGTGATGCTCTGGAAAGGAGATACATTGGTTTACAAAAAAGAAAAAGGAACGTTCAATTCCAAGACACAGGCGCCTATTGCCAGTTGCAGCAAATGGCTGACAGCGGCACTGGTAATGCAGTTTGTGGATGAGGGAAAGATCAGCCTCGATGATAAGATTTCGAAATATATCCCAGAGCTGAATAAATACTTTAAAAGCTATATCAGCTTCCGGGACTGCCTGAGTCATATGACTGGCATAGAGGACGAAGGAGGTTTCCTGAAAAAAATGATGCAACGGAAAAAATACAACACCCTGGAAGAAGAAGTAAATTCCTATGCGGCCCGTGATATCAGGGCAAATACCGGCACTGATTTCTGGTATGGCAGTATCGGACTGAATATGGCGGGAAGGGCGCTGGAAGTGATGACAAAACGAAAATTTGATGTGCTGATCCGGACCAAACTACTGATTCCGCTGGGTATGCGTAAAACAACTTTCACCAACCTGGAAGGCGGTGCTGTTAATCCTTCCGGGGGTGCCCAATCCACGGCGGATGACTATATGAAGTTCCTGGTGATGCTGCTGAATAAAGGCAAATACAACGGCATGCAGATCCTGAGTGAAAATGCCGTGAATGAGATGATGAAGATCCGTACTTCTGCGGCCATGATTAAATACGCACCGAAAGCTGCTACCGGATTCAATTATGCATCCGGTGCCTGGGTAGTGGAGGAAAATAACGGCAAAGCCACTGCGCTGGCCAGCCCGGGCTTATTTGGCACCTGGCCCATGATAGATTACTGCAGGGGATATGCCTACCTGGTTTTTGTGAAGAATATACTGGGTGAAGAGCGGGCAGATGCCTATTTGGAGCTGAAAAAAACAGTGGACAATCAAATCCAGGAAAATTGCCGGTAATTTCAGTACACTATACGGAAACAGTAATATATTTATTTTAAAAAAACCGATATGCAATTTTTTAAACCAGGTTTATTGGCGTTCACATTGAGTTGTACCACCTTCATTATGGCTCAACCTATAACCCTGAGTGTTAAAAGCGGACAAAAATACAAAGTGGAAAACACAACCAAAATGAACACCTCCGCAGAAGCAATGGGTCAGACAATGGAAACCATTATGAACAGTAACAATACAACAGTTTATGAGATCAAAAATGTTAGTGCTGCGGCTCTTGAACTGTCAGCCACCATTACGACCATAGTGGTAAATGGCAGTACTATGGGACAGGAAATGAGTTTCGACAGTGAAAAAAAGGATAACAGCGGGCCTATGGCGGATGTACTGACACCCATTTTAAATAAATCGAAATCCTATACCATGGACAACAAAGGCACGATTGTAAAACAGGATGAAACGGAAGAAGCCGAAGGCCAGGCCGCCATGATGGGTATAAGCAATGTCAACTATACCAACACAGATCTTTTCCTGCCCGCACTGGTGGGTAAAAGCCTAAAACCAGGAGACAGTTTTGATGATACAGGATCATTAAAAAAGGAGAAATACAGTACCCGCGATTCCGGCACCTATAAGGTCACTTCCATTGAAAATGGAATTGCCAGCATTGTCTATACCGGTATACAGACGATTATTGCCATCGGGGAACAAATGGGAATGGAAGTGACTACGAACAGCAACAACATCGTGAAATCAGAATACCAGGTAGATGTAAATACAGGTATTGTACTTTCCAAGGCTACCGTGATTGAATCCAGCGTGAGTGTGGATATTGCAGGTATGACCATCCCCGCAACAGGCAAAACAATTGTTACCGTAAAGGTCACAGCTTTTTAATCATTAAATTACAGATTATTCCTCTAAGGCTTTCCGCATGGAGGGCCTTTTTATTTAAAGTCTTTTTTGCTGGCAATTTTTACTACCCTGCAAGCTCACGGATGCTCAGGGAATAACCTGGCAATGATATCTCTGCTTATTAAGTTATCTTTAGTGAACTAATCGGAATGGCATGTATGAGCACCGCAAACAACCCCTTGCTTCCAAAGCCACCTATTACCAACGGGTACTGAAAAATATACTGTTTGCCGGGCTTATACTCAGCCTCTGCCTGCTGATCGGTAT
This sequence comes from Bacteroidota bacterium, assembly GCA_029561255.1. GTDB lineage: Bacteria > Bacteroidota > Bacteroidia > Chitinophagales > Chitinophagaceae > JJ008. Next base: position 3,439 of record JAKQJH010000373.1, read on the forward strand.
TGCCGGCTACCATTACTGGGGAGAAGCCAGCTGGATTGATGCCACCCACAATGCCGCTATGATTCTGAGTGGTATGGGTCCGGTCATTGAGATAACAACGGTTAGCGGAAAAATATTCTCATCGGTTTATGCCTTATTCAGCGGGGTGGTCTTCATCACCAATGTCGGCATCATATTGTCCCCTGCCTTGCACCGGTTGTATCACCGGTTGCATCTGGAAGATGAAAATTGAACGCATAAATTAAATCATTTCTTCTTGAAAACGATCTGTTCTTCTAGTTTGGCGGCAATTTTACTAAAGAATTCACGGAGACCTCTGTATTCATCCGGCTTGAAATAGGTTTTAGTAATATCAAGGCCATATTGAATCGTGACCTTCCCATTGGCTGTGGTTACGGTATAGTCAAATGCAGCATCCTTTTTCCCGTTTATATCAGCCGAAAACGAAGCTGGTAATTCTTCTACCTCGTATCCCTCAGGCACCCGTATATGAACCGTATATTGCTGGCTGATCTTATATGGCATTTCAACAGGGTACTTTCGCTCGGCTGATTTTAATGGATTCTGGCGAAAATAGGGTACCAGCACAGGTTTCAGGTAGAGCTCATTATCGGCTTTGACCCCCGTTTCGGTCTTGTAAGTCACTTGCAGTGATGTACCAAACTTCTCCAATGACTCAACGGTAAGATCTGATACGCTTTCACCGGCAATCTCATCCAATGCCAGCTCTTTCCTGAACGATTCAAGCCCTGCCTTTTTTATTTTCTCCCTCAGCTCTTCAGAAGCAAAGAAACCATACCGGTGATTGACCGTTGACTTCCATTGAGGACTATCAGCCATGTTGAAATTAATGTCAACAGACATTTCATCGGATTCAGTCAGCTGATCAGGAAGCAGGTGGATCAGCGTCGCTTCCCGGTTCAATACCCGGGCCTGTCCATTATAACATTGATATGGTAGTTTTCCAAAACCCAGGTAAGGATGTGTGGCATCCAGTAGCCAGTCATCCTCATCTGCCTTTACCCGGCAAACCAAGTAGTTGAATTGGCCAGTTATTGGAAATGCCTCGGTGGAATAACCATGTTCACGGGTACTGAGCATCACCGGGTCGGCCTGCAAACCGGCGTAGCGGAGCATGGCTACGAGGAGCAGGTTCAACTCCAGCATATTACCGCTTTTTGCAGCCGCCACTTTTTTCAATGGGTTTCTTCTGACACTCTCATCACTATTGAGTGAAAACCGTGTACTAACATAGCTATATATAGCTTTTGCGATGTCTGATTCGGAAGTTGCCCCTTTCAGCACCTGTTTCATTTCTTCTGGCCACCATTCCCCGGTATTCTCCATTTCATTGACAAAATCAAGGCGGTTGAGTACAGATGCGGTAAACTCGGGCCAGGTAGCCTGTAATGTTTTTTCTACCAGTGGTTGCTGGAAGCCGGAAAGCTGAAACCAGATCCGGTTCATATAATTATCCGGAGAACTGGTATACGCTTCTTCCTTAAAAGCTGGAACATTACTGATCACCCACCGGTGATGCGCGATCCTGCAGTTGATCATGAGCCGTTCATCCACCGTTTTACCCGCATATACATCCCGCATGAAAGTCAGGTTGTAAGTACCCGGTTTCAGCTCAGTATCGGCAATGGTGAACGGCAAAATGCCTTGTTGCAGCATGATATAATTCAGGAATTCCGGGAATGCCACCCGGTATTCTGACCACAGGCAGGGCACTTCCCCCTGAAAATACCAGGGCCGGAGATTAAACAGGTAGCCGGAAGTGAGCGTGTATTCGTATTCAATGATGGCGCCTTCTTTAAGACCGGGCAGGGTGAATTTTTTCCGTATATGGTTCCGGTTCAGTTTTTCAGTATAAACATCCGACTTCGTGTTCAGTTTTGTTTCGGTCACCTTACCTCCTTCCAGTACCCATGTCACCGCATTCAGTTTGCTTACTTTTTCCTGCTCTTCCTCGTTGGTAAACAGATCAACGACGACGGTACCCCGGTCAAATGAAGCCTTCTTCAATAAATGGATCCTCCGGCGGATCCTGGTCTCGAACTCGAAACCACCATCATTGCTGCCATTGACTTTTGTTTCGCTATACTCGGCCAGCACCACGGCTGTCGCCCCGGAATCTATGGGATAGTACAGGGCACCAAGCATGACGGGCGTCACTGTGGGGAAACGGCTTTCATCTGCAGCGTCCTGCGCTGATAATTCAAACATCGCTGCGCATAGCAGCAGGCATAAACGAATTTTCATAAAACACCTTATAAAGACAAGGTTTAAAAACTTTTCGGCGTTGTCTCATTCTTCACCAGGACCAGCTTCGCACGATCTGCTTTATACATCGCATCATAGAATTTTACCAGTTCCGCGTATTCTTTTGCCGGAAACTTACCCGCATAATGATCCAGACTACGGTAGTAGAGGATGCGGTTGCCTTCCATCTTTACTGAACTACGGAACCGTCCAAACTTTGTATCCAGCACCACTTCCTGAGGTACCGATTCTACGCTATAGCCTGCCGGTATAGTAATCTCCACGCTATCTATATCCCGGTATTCCATATCCAGTTCCACTTCATACTTCCGGCTCTCATTTGGCGTGAGCCGGCGGGCATGACGGGACATAATATTCGGTACAATAAACAACCGCTTGCCGGTAATGGTGGCATAATTACTGACCGTAATATCCAGTTCTTCATCAATGGTCGGGAACCTGGATTGGTTTTCCTTATAATTGAACCGGCCCACTTCATACGTGGCAAAATCCAGCTGATGCTGCAGGTATTCTTTCACTTTGTCTTTTGACAAGGCATTAATCATCATGTGCAGGTCATCCTGTTGCATACAGCTGTAGGTCGATCTGGCTTCTATTTCCAGGGTGGCTTCTTCATTCAAAACCGCTTTCACATTCCGCACCTGGGTATTCTCTTTCATTCCGTAACGGGGGGTGGTCACCAGTTTTCCGCCTTCCTCGGTTATTATAACGGCATGCCGGTTACCCGTGAAGTCGCCCATATAACCCGGCGACTGGGTCTGGCTGGTACATTCCAGCCACAAAGTATCCCCTGGCAGCGGGACCGATAAAATCACATGATTAAACTGACTGGAAGAAAAATCCACCTGAATATCATCGGCTCCGTCCCCGGATTTGATTACCGTATAGAATGATGGAATGCCTGCCTCCTTTAACAATGCATACATGTAATTGGATAACGCTTTGCAATCCCCATATAATTTATTGGCCACAAAGGAGGCTTCCAGTGGCCGCCAACCTCCAATCCCCAGCTGAATACTGATATACCTAGTGTTTGCCTGCAGGTAACGGTAAAGCCGGATTACTTTCTCCTCGTTCGTGCCGGCGCCCCGGGTCAATTCGGCCACTTTTGCTTTTACCGGTTCCGGCAACTGATCACGTCCTTTATTGAGTGATAAAATAAATTTTCCAAATGATGACCAGTCATTCATATTGCCTTTATAATCCTCGATCACAAAGGAGGAAGGAGCAAACAGTACATATGGAGCGATATTTTTCCACGACGGTGCGGCATATTCCCTTTTAATAGATTCGAAATTGGCCAGGCTCCAGGTATATATTTTACTCTTGCCGCTCTCCTTTATGTCCGGTTCACGGGAATAGTTGAACTCCTTATACCTGAGCAGATAACCGGAAGGGACATCTACTGCAAAACTGCTCTTCTCCACTGAGATCAGTTCGCCGAAAACCGGTACCCAGGAGGGGAAAAACATGGTTTCCTTCTTCACCGATTCGATGGTATACTCTATCGTATACGGATATACCCTGTAATAGAAATTGTGTTTCTTATACCGGTTATCATCCGCCAGGCTCTCCCCGCCTGAACCGGAGCCATCTTCAACGTCTTTACTCTTCAGGCTTTTTAATTTTTTCCCCATCCCGTCGTATAAAGCCCCTTCCACGGATTTTATTTCCAGGAACTTATGATAGGGCTCAAAAAATTCGGAAAAGTGGTTACCCTCCTCATTGAGAATCGTAATAACATAATGTTCCCGGATAAACAAGCGGTCTTCTTTCTGCAATTCCACATATTGCTCATGTACCCTGACCACCGCATTCGCGTTCTTCAATAAAGCCGGGGGTATTTTAAATACCGCGTAATCCCCATCGCCGGCCAATGCTGTCAGACTAATCAGTCCGCTGAACAAATAGAGGCTAACCCATTTTCTCATTTGCTTACTTTTTCTTTTTGAATACAATCTGTTCTGACTCCTTCGTCACAATCAAATTGAAAAACTCCCGCAACATTTCATATTCCTCCGGATCAAAATAGGCCCGTTTCAGCTGCACCCGGCAACGGAATGAAATGCTGGTGCCTGACTGGGAAATGCGGTATTCAAACATTCCCTCTTCCGCTTCATTCATTTTGACCACCATTGATTTTGGCAGTTCATCCACCACATAGCCTTCCGGCACTTCCATCTGCAGGTTATAGGTCCGGTCAAATCCATAAGGCATTTCCACCGGATAGAACCGCAGCGCGGATTTAAACGGATTCTCTTTATACCCTTCACTGGCCAGCAGGGGATTAAAATAAATGATGTCTTCTTTCGGGTCAAGAATATCAAAATCATAGTTTACCCACACCAGTTCCTCTGGTTTGTTGAGGGAATCGAGTTTCAACTTGGCAATGGAGACTTCCTGGGTAAAGGATTTTTTTATCTCCGTCTCGAGTGACTCTTTCCCTTTCTCATTCACTTTTTCCCGCAAACTGAAAGACTCGAAATAACCCGGCACCCTGTTCAGGCTGCCCACCATATTCCCTTTCTCGTCGTTGATCATGAATACACTGGTACTGCTTCTTTCCATCAATGTATCGGGTGTAAAATAAACAGGGTCTGCTGTCTTGTTCACCACCCGGGCATGGCCGTTGTAACAACGTACCGGAAGATGACCAAATCCCAGGCGGGGTTCCGTAGCATCCATAAAATAGGCGGTATTCCCGATATCTGCTTTCACCACCACATAATTGTATTGGCTCTTCAGCGGATAGAGTTCATAGGTTTGCCCGTGCGAACGGGTACTGAGCATAACCGGATCAGCCAGAATTTTTTCATGTTTCAGCATGGCGGTCAGCAACAGATTGATCTCGGAAACAGTCCCCTTTTTGGTTTTAATAATATTCTTCAGGCTTTGATCCGCATAAAAGTCACTGTAATTGGTACAGGTGAAATTATCCCTGACATAATAATAGATCCGGCGGGCTTTCTCCAGATCTGATTTGGCGCCCAGCACAAGCGGATTAGTATATTCATCCAACCAACCGTTATCCCGGGCAATTTTTTCCCCGAACGACTCATCGAGCAGCAAGTCGGTGGTCACTTTAGACCAGGACTGTACGAAATTCTTATACGCATAAGGCGGACGTGTTTCAGCCAGTTGAAACTCGATCCGGGTGATATGATTCCGCAAAGTGGAAGTAAAATTTTCCTCTTTTAAGGCCGGCACATTTTTGATCACCCAACGATGATCGGTCACATTGGTGGAAAATTGTCCTCTTTCAGAGGCGCCAGTACCCCTGGAATCTATAATGGTAAAAGTTGTACTACGGGTATTTTTCTTCGTTATATCGTATTTTTTATACCCACGTGATAAAAAAGTAAACCCCAGGAACTCCGGCAGCTCCAGGTTATACTCACTCCATAAAACCGGATAGGGGCCCTGAAATAACCAGGGATCCAGTTGCGTGAAAAAGTCCGACCGGACCGTATACTCGTATTCAATGATGGACCCTTCTTTAACATTCGGCATCGTAAACTTCTTTACAAAGCGATTCCTGTTGATTGTTTCTTTGAACACGCCATTTTTAGTATCCAGTTTAGTTTCCACCACTTTCCCATTCTCCAGGTTATAGGTGACCGCTTTCAGTTTGTCCAACTCTTCTTCCACATCCATGTTCTTGTAGAAAAAAATGGACTCACTGGCTGCATCAAAGGCATTTTTATTGAGGATATGCACTCTCCGGTATCGTTTGGTGATAACCGAGATGCTGCTCTTGTTATTTCCTTCCATAAATGTATAGCCGATATCCGCTATGACTACCGCTTGTGCATTACTGTCGATCGGATAAACAGTAGTAGCAAAATCTTTGGCCGTAACATTTCCAAATTTTACGGGTGGCTTGTCCTGTGCGGATAAAAGCAACGACCCTGACCAGGCGATCAGGCAGAGAAAGATCCCTTTTGAACTCATAGTGATGGTTTTGTAGTTAAATTAGCCGAATAAAGGCCAATTTTACAGAAAATTATAAAAAAAGAGGCTAAACAAAAATCAGGTCGCCAACTAATTTAAAACAGCCTGTTAAATATCCTGAGTACTCCCGTTTTAAATACGACAATTATCAAGGAAACAGCCCGCCGGCTGGGTTTTTCCTATTGCGGCATAGCCAAAGCGGAAAAACTGGACGAGGATGCCCGCCGGCTGGAAAAATGGCTCAAACAGGGCCGGCACGGGACTATGCAGTATATGGAGAATCACTTCGACCTTCGGGTGGATCCTACTAAGCTCGTACCGGGTGCCCGGTCAGTGATCACCCTGCTGATGAATTACTTTCCCACTGCACAGCCCGCCCCGGAGGCTCCCCGCATTTCAAAATATGCCTGGGGAAAAGATTATCATACGGTGATCCGGGGAAAATTGAATGAATTACTGGATACGATCCAACAGAAGGTCGGAAATATTGAGGGAAGGGGATTTGTAGACTCCGCCCCGGTACTGGAGAGAAGCTGGGCGCAACGAAGCGGGTTGGGATGGGTGGGAAAAAACGGAAACCTGATCCATAAACAAAGTGGTTCCTTTTTCTTTATAGCCACCCTGATCTGTGACCTGGAACTGGAATATGACGACCCATTGGCCAAAGATTATTGCGGCAGCTGCACCCGTTGTATCGATGCCTGTCCCACAGAAGCCATCCTGCCTGATAAAGTAGTGGACGGCAGTAAGTGCATTTCTTACTTTACGATTGAACTCAAAGAGGCCATGATTCCTGAGGAAATGAAAGGAAAATTCGACAACTGGGCTTTTGGTTGTGATACCTGCCAGGATGTATGTCCCTGGAACCGCTTCTCCACTCCCACACAAGAATCAGGATTTACAGCATTGCCGCAAATCCTGGAACTGTCCACCAAAGAATGGGAAGCCATGAGTGAAGAACAATTCAAAAATTGGTTCAGGGATTCTCCCCTGAAACGCAGTAAATGGTCGGGTATCCAACGTAACCTGAAGTTCCTGCATACGGATTAGAAACCCCAACCCAGTTTTAATGACAAAGCATTGAAACTATAACTGTATTTCTCCTTTGACACCGGGCAGGGGGCAATGAGGCAGGGCATTGCATAGGTCATTTCCTGGCTATGTGCTTTATTATTATACCCCAGCTGAATCAGCAGGTTGTCATTCTGCTTTCCGATATTGATCTTATACCCCAACCCAGCTGTCCAGAACAGTCCGGAGCTAAACTGTAACTCATAGCCCCATCCATTGGTGAAATAATCCGGTTTCCCCCAGGGATAATTTATACCTGCTCCTGCAGCCAGGAATACCTGGCGACGCGGACTGGTGGTAAAATAGCGATTGGCAGATACGAAAACCGGGATACTGCGCTGATAGTACCAGTCAATCCCTGCGCCAATACCTGTAAACCAGTTATTAAAAGCCACCCCGTTGACCGTTTGCAATTGCGGGGCATTATCGGAGCCGCCGATCAGTATGCCAACCGTATTTTGCGTGGAAAAGCGGGGTTTGTTTTGAGCGTGCAGTCCGGCAGAGAAAATCATCAGACAAAAAAGTACCGGGAAATAATAACGCATAAAATTATTTTTTAACAGTGATCTTACTCCGCAATACAGGACTTACCGGGTTACTGATATTATACTGGTAAAGACCATCCTCGGCCACTACCAGCAGGTTATCGTTCCAGGCAATAGCATCATAGGTATTCATGCCGGTTATATGCTTCTTCAGGGATAAGCTGGCAGGTGCCGCCGCATCATATACTTTGATCCCGTCTCTCCCATCACAGATATACAGGTAGCTACCCGATTTGGCCAGTCCATGCGGATTGGTCAGGTTATAGGTTTTCAGCAGAAATGGCGAACTCATATTACTTACATCCACCACATCCAGCTGGTTGGCGGTGCCGGTACAGGCGGTACCATCACGCAGGGTGACATAAGCATAGTTTCCGTCGGTAATGACAGGGTCACAGGCACGCGCATGCGAAAACTGCCCTTCTCTGACCGGTACAGCCGGATTCGTGATATCGTAGATAAACATACCATTGGAGGAGCCGATGAACAGTTTATTACGAAAAGGATAAATAGTTTCAATATTCCAGCCCACATTGTTGGTAGCGGTCTTCTGCGGATCTGTGGGGGTATTGAGTTGAAAACTCAGCAGGCTGTAATTATTCACGCAATACAGGTAATCGCCAACAATAGACACCCTGGCCATCGAGCCGGCCACCCCGGTTGGATTGCTTGCCGCACCGGACTGATTTGCGGTTCCTCCTGCTGAACTGGAAAATACCAGCATATCTGCTTTATTACTGTTGAGAAAATCACTATGATTCACCGTGGTGTCTTTCCGGATCCAGTCCACAATCACCCGGCTGCTGTCGCTGGTCATTACATATCCGGCATACCGGTGCGGAAACACCTGCGGAATATACCGTACAAAACGAGCGGCCAGCGGATCCGTAATATCCACCACTACCATATCGGTATAGAGGTCCGCATAGAGTGTACTCCCTTTTACCGCGATATCCAGATTACCAGGAATATTGATAAAGGCCTTACGGACCGGATTAGCCGGATTGCTATTGTCAATGATATGCACACCCTTGTCTACTTCACTCAGGAAAATATAATTACCATAGAGATAGATTTTACCCGGATGCTCCACTTGTTGCGGGGCATTGGAACGGATATTGGCATATACCACCGACTTCTGTTCATAGACAGGACGGGCAATGGTATAGGTATAAAGCATTTTGTCCTTGAGGCAGGACTGAAACACAAATGCGGTCAATACAGTAAGGAGGAAAATTCTGATACGCATATTAAACAGTTTGATAGATTGACAATGCAATTAAAATTACCGTTGCACGGCTATTTTTTCAATAGCCAGCGAAACTGGATTCCATAACTGCTCTGATGATTGAAGTCAGGCGGGTTGGTTTTCTGCAGCCGGGAGATATGGTAATTGTAATAAACACCTGCTGTCAACGGATGCTTGGTCCGGGAAGCCAGGGTGGCTGTAAGTCCGGTCTGGTAGACCAGGCTGAAAGAATTATACACTTTTTTATCCCGGAAGAAAATCCGGCTTGCCGGATCATAAACCAGTGCCCGGCTGGCAATCAGGAAGGAGGGTACAAAACCGTTTTCCCATTCAATGGCCGGCCAATTCGACCCTTTATTCACTTGCCAGTGCAGGAGTAAGGGCAGCTGCAGGTAGTAATAACGGTTCGTAAACCTGGAGGCATTTCCGGATCGGTAAAACCCATTCCGTGTATCTGTATTAAATGGGGAACTCAACTGGCGTATACTGTCCACTCTTGTACCCACCCGTTGTTTTCCTGAATAGTATGACCAATTCAGTCCTGCAGAAAAGGAGGTCTTTTTTCCTAACTGGCGTTTTACAAAAAGACCGGTATGTATGCCCGAACCTTTGAGCGGCACAGAGTCCGCAAAACTCTGGTTATTGAAGTTTCCATTTCCGGAGGATACCCCTGATTGCAGGGCATCAAAACTTTTCTCACTGAACAAAGACAACCCTCCCCGGATTAGTCTGGACTCTCCATAAGCGAATACGATTCCGGTCTGCCATTTACTTTTTTTGGATTTCCGCAATGATGGCGTGGTCTGCTGCTTATCATTCCCGACCGCCTGAACGGTATCTGCAGGTTTGGCTGTACTTATATCAACAGGCACTGCAACGGCAAGAGTTGCTGTGGCTGGAACAGGGGGTTCCGTAGTACTTTTGTTCTCCGATGTTGAAGCAACAGGAAATTCCGTTGTACTCTTTTGAGTCGCAACCTGGCTATCATTATCCGGGACTAATTTATCAACCTTATTTTTTGGCGAGGTCTGCTGCCTTGTTGTCTTTCCTGAACCAGCAGTGAGTTGTGCCTTTGAAGTAAGTTCTTTATCTGCCGTTTTTTTATTTAGTTGTTTAAGGGAACTGCTTTTAACCAGCAATGGAGCGTTTATTCCGGTAGTAGTTTCACCGCGGTTGATTTTTGACAAATCTTTTCCAACTGATGGACTGCTGGATGGGTCAGCTACATTGATCTTTTGTTCCTTGTCGTCCTTTGCAGGCAACGCTATTTCTTCCCTGGGATCTTTCGTATTTTTTTCAGTTGATCTGATAACGGATGAGTTACTCCCTTCCTTTGTTATGCTGAGTGCAGGCCGGTCATTACTTTCCCAAAACCACCAACCACCGAATCCTGCCATCAGCAATCCGGCCAGGCAAAACCAGAAGATCAGGATTCTTCTTCTTTTCCGTTCACGGATTCTTCGCTCCACTTCCATCCATACCGGTGCGGAAGGCGGAAGGCGGAACTCCCCCATCTTTTCCTGTACCCCTTTATCAAATTCATTATCCCGCATAGTGGTCATTTTTAATCTGTGATTTTTTTTCAACCCAACTGATCAGCAGGCTACGGGCCCTGGCATACTGCGAACGGGAAGTACCATCAGAGATTCCCAGCATGGAGCCTATTTCCACATGGGTAAACCCTTCCACGGCATGCAGGTTGAAGATGGTCTGGTAACCCGTTGGGAGTTGCCGGATCAATTCCGCCAGTTCCCGGGCAGTCATTCTGACTTCTGCATCATTTTCCACCACCGGATGAAGCGCGTCGTTGTTATCAAATGAAAGATCGGTCCGGTAGCGACTGTGTTTTTTCAGGAAATTCAGGGCAGTAGTGACCATGATCCGCCGGATCCAGGCCCCGAGCGGCCCTTCAAACTGGTAGGTATGCAGGAACCGGTATACTTTCACGAATCCATCCTGTAACACATCTTCCGCGTCGGCCAACGATTTGGTATAGCGATAACAGACCCCCAGCATCTGCTCCGCAAAGCGGTCATACAGTTCTTTCTGGGCAGCTGGTTTGCCTTTGAGGCAGCTCTTTACCAATTGGCGTTCATCCATGTTTGTGTATACAGTATGACTGACACCGGGAAATGTCCGGTCGTTGCACGGGAACTGGTCTGAATTTAAAAATCATTCTGGGCAAGTATATAAGTAAGCTGGCGGGTAAATCCGGCCCAGACTTTCCGGGCATCAGGATGCTTATAATACCGGTAAAATAGTTGCCGGGTATCTTCGGTATTCCGGCCAAAAGAATAGTAGTAAACAGCGAGATTTAAAGCTATTTCCTTCCTGATCCCATCATCCTGGGCTATATCATCCTCCAGTGGCTGGTAAGGCTGTTTTCCCAGTTTCTCCAGATTATCAAGGATCGTCTTTTTCAGGGTGGGGTCGCCGGGTACCACCCCCATTTTCCCTTTCTGGTAACGCAGGAGGATACTGCTGTTGGAGAATAAACCAGCACCGGTGGTATCTTCATAGCCGCAGGCAAAACAGGTGAAGAAATAGCCGTATTGTTCGTGGAAATCGTAAACAAATTCCTTTTCTTTTGTAATGATGGTATTGCCGGCAAACAACTTCGCCACCTGCTGGTACTTATTCAATCCGGTATATTTAAAAATATACAGCTCATCACAGCAATGGGCCCCGCCGGTATAATTATATACCAGTAGTTCCTTGCGGCCATCCTTATCCAGATCGGACAGTGCATAGTCCCCGTATTCCGTTTCGCCCAGTTCCGCATTTCCCAGGCTTTTCAGAAATGCAGCCAGGGATTTTGTCTTTTTATTTTTCAACAGCAACATCAGTTTGCCTGGTGTTTTGGTCTTCTCCCCTTCCTGGAAAAAAAGAATGGTAGGATCTGTCGGTACATCCAGTGCGCTGTCACGGGCATACATGACTGAATCCGTTTCCACCTGCGCATTAAGCCGTTGGCCGGACAGGAATAACAACGAAAAATAAAAAGGAAGAAACGGGATGCGCATACGAACAGTTTGTATAAAGATAAAAAAAAGGCTGCCAAATGAATGGCAACCTTTAAACGTGTCTGCTGTATGACTCGTCTGCTGTCTTAAGTAAGCTTAAAATGCGGGATCCGTCGGAGTATTCGGGTTATTATCCCTTTCCCTCAGCGGATAAGGCATCAGGTTTCTTTTCCGTTCTGCATTCGGCCGGCCAAAGCGACGCATATCCTCCAGTTTGTGACCAGACATATACAGTTCGATGCTACGATGCTTATAAATGGAATCCAGCAATTGTGCCTGGCTAAATGAACCGGTAATCGTGGACAAGCCAGCTCCAACGGCAAATGGATCGGCAGCGGGCAGCTTGGTCACCACTTTATTGAGTTCCACCAGTGAATTCGTCAGGTCAGGCGATGTAGCCCGCGCATAACACTCCGCTTTGATCAGCATGATCTCACCCGGCAGGTAAACCGGGAAGGCGGTTCCGGCCGCATTACCAAAACCATTGATCCTGAAACGTGGAGCAATGGTAGGATTGATACTGGTAAAGAATGCCACCCTTCTGTCGGCAAAGTCAGGCTGCAAACCCGTTACCAGTCCGAGTGTGGAATCTTTCACCTGCACCACATTATTGGTGGAAGTGGCCGTTTCAAAAATCGGATTCAGTGAAAGCGCATCAAAGTTGAAGCTGGATTTTTTTGTAAGATCCACGGCATTTGCCGCAGTAAGCGCCTGCGGGTAAAGTCCGGCATACAGGGAATACCTTGCTTTAAGGGCATTCAAGGTGTTACTGATATCAATACCAGCAGGTACACTTGAAATAAAGGAGGCGCTGATGGCATTGGCACTGATCTTAGCCATGGCATTATCGATCACCGCGATAGCCTGTTTGAAGCCGTCCACCCGGTCAATAAACGTAACATTGGTTCCTGTTGTAGCCGGTACTTTTTCCCAGAACTGGGCCATATCACCGATTGAAAGTGCTTTGAAGATACTGGCATAAGCAATCAGCCCGCTGGCGTAATTCTTATCCGATAACTCGTCTGCGCTGGCAATTACTTTATCCGCATCATAGATCACTTTGTTACAGGTGGTCCAGAAAGTGGTCAGCATGGTATTGTTACCATCCACGGCAGTACCTCCGGTGGCTACCTGTACTTCGGCCGTATTACCCGCATTCACCACGAAGAGTTCGTTGGTGGTAAGTCCGTTGATCGTAACCAGGTTGTAAAGTGTGCTGCCGCGGCCGAGTGTATACACCCGCTGCAGGCCCACTACCACTCCGGTCAGGCCCTTCGGTGAACTGAACACCTGTTCATCCGTAGCCGCATTCGGGTTGGAAAAATCCTTTTTGCAACCCGAGGGAATAACAGCAGCACCGGCGAGTGCCACTATCATGGTATATTTTAAAATATTGTTCTTCATTTTGTTTCTTTTTGTCGGTTTAGAATTTAGCAGATAAGGCTACACTGAAGGTCTTGGGAATCGGCACGGAACCGAAATCAATACCACGCAGGATCGTACTTTGTCCCCCTGCATTTACTTCCGGATCGTATCCTTTGTAATTATCCCAGCTGATCAGGTTGCGTCCGCTGACACTGAGGGTAACATCTTTAAACATTTTCAGGTTACCAAATGCATAGCTCAGCGACACTTCACGGAGCTTTACAAAAGATCCGTCGTCCACTCTCCATTGTTCAATGGTAGCGTAGAAGCTGTTGATATAGCCCCGGGGATAAACACCGGTCTGTTCTTTCTCTGCTTCTTTGCCATTTCCTACCCCCTGGCGGGTTCTCCAGTCGGCATTAAATACATCCACTCCCTGTACCGCATCCAGCTGAACACGAAGGCTCAGTCTTTTATAACTAAATTCATTCACCAGTGAACCGGTCCAGTCCGGGTTGGGGTCGCCAATGATGCGACGCACCAGCGGATTGGTGCCAATGGGTAAGCCGGTGGAAGGATCACGGGTTACGGTATAATTCAGCGCACCATTCTGGATCCCTCTTTCTCCCTGCGGGAAACCGGATCCGTTTTTCACCAGACCGCCATTGGCATCCAGCGCAAAGAAGGCCCCGTAGAATACACCGATCGGCTGTCCTTCGATGATGGCCACCGGTGCACCCTGGTTGGTGCTTAATAAAGTGAGGGCCTGACCAATCTTCACCGCCTTGTTACGATTACGGTTATAGATGGCCGTGGCTGACCAGTTGAAGTCTTTTTTCGCTACCAGTTTTGCATTGATCACCAGTTCCACTCCTTTATTTTCGAGACTGCCGAAATTATCCAGCAGGCTGCTGAATCCGGTAGTGGGGGCGATAAAACGGTTGATCAGCATATCATCCACCTTCTTATTATAGATATTGGCCTGTACATTGAGCCGGCTGTTGAAAAAGCCGAGATCAACACCAAACTCAATTTCTTTCTGGCGCTCCGGTTTAACCAGGGTATTAGCCAGTGTGGTGTTGGAAGAAAGGGCAGTACGGCTGACAAAGGTATTGCTGCTATACGTATTGAAACGGGAAAAAGCGCCGATACCGGTCAGGTTTCCGCTTTCGCCGTAAGCCAGGCGCAGTTTGGCAAAATTCCAGAATTTGCTGATACTGCTTTTTTTCCAGAACTCATGCTCACTGATCACATAGCTTCCGCTTGCTTTCAGGTATTTCTGATTGCGCTGATCTTTACCAAAAACAGAAGATCCATCCACGCGGATAGCGCCGGTTACATATAACAGACTCTTATAACCGAAGTTTTGCTGAAAGAAATAACCCCAAACAGAAAATTCGCTTCTCTCATCCACGCCTTGCAGAATCGTACTACCGCCAGTGGCCGTTTGCACAAAGGGGGCTAAACCACGGCTCTGGAGCAGTGTATAGCCTGATTTTTCATACTGTAATGAATAACCCAGCTGAGAAGTAGATGTAATATCCGGTGTTAATTTAGTCTGGTAAGTAGCGTTCAGATCATTGTTGATCTGAAAGAAATTATAATTACCGGCACTGGCATACCCGTTACGGGTAGGATCCAGGGCGGCGCCCCCACCAAAGAAACCATCACTTACGTTATAAGCAAACGGAGGAATAAACGTTTCCCCTTTCTGTGCATACTGATCGATACCCATGGTATAATCGACCGTCAGTCCTTTGAAGGGTCTTATTTTCAGACCTGCATTGGCAATGATCCGGTTGGTTTCCTGTTTTTGTTTGATATCCTCAATAATGGAAACCGGATTCACCCGGCCGCGTTCACCGATCGCTTTGATATTGCCCAGTGCATCCCTGTCCCATAAATTGTGAATGTTCCCGATGATATTTATCGAGTTCATCGGTGAGAAGAAAGAGTTACCATCGGGTTTCTCGTTGCTCAGGCTGTTGATAAAGTTTAGTCCCATGTTGAAATTCACTTTATTACCCAGGGCCTGGTCGAGATTCACCCGAAAACTGAACCGGCGGAAATCGGTGTTCTTGATAATCCCTTCATTCTTAAAATAAGAAGCAGAGGTATAGTACTTTGTTTTGTCTTTACCCCCGGCTACCGAAATATTGTTATCCGTACCCATGGCACTGCGGAAAATATAATCGTTATAATCGTACCGGGTAACGGCCGTGGTATTGGTCAGTGCCGGTGTCAGGATATCCTGTGTTTGAGCACCAGGACCATCAGCTGGTCCGCCGAATTTGGTGGGTGATTGATTCACCGGAACTGATTTACGCAATGAACTTACCGTCATGCTGGAGGAAAAGCTGACAACAGGCGCCCCTGCAGAACCTCTTTTGGTGAAGATCTGGATCACCCCGGCATTAGCACGGGATCCGTAGATCGCGGCAGCGGCAGCACCATTCAGGACTTCTATCCGATCAATATCGTTGGGATTAATATCAGCCATCCGGTTCTGACCGACTGTACCGATAAAATTCTGTCCATCATAGTTCGCACTGGTATTGGTCACACGGGTGGTCGCATTGTTCACGATCACACCATCCACTATATATAAAGGTTCTGAGGAACTGTTGACGGAACTGATACCACGGAGGCGAACAGAAATTCCACCGCCGGGATCTCCGCTGTTCTGAATGATCTGTGCTCCGGCTGTTTTACCCTGCAGGGCAGCCAGTACATTACCGGTAGCTCCTTTGTTAAGCTGATCGGCTTTTACCGTACTCACATAACTTCCCAGCTGCTTTTTGGTAGTACCGGCTGATACCCCGGTTACCACTACTTCATCCATATTCAGGGCATCTTCGGCCAGAATTACATCAGAGGTATATGATTTTTCGGAGCCCACATTAATGGACTGTTCCTTTGTCTTGAAACCAACGCCGGAGAAAACCAGGACATAAGTACCGGGCTTAACATTAGCGTCGAAGGCATAAGCACCATCGGCGCCAGTGGCGGATCCAATAGTCGTATTCCGGATCAGTACAGACACAAAGGGAATTCCCTTTCCATCCGCGCCGGTTACTTTACCGCTGATATGAACCTGGGCCAGCAAAGGCCCGGATACCAGCAGCAAGAGGAAAACAAAAGAAAAGTTCATCCCTTTCTTTTGTGCATAGCATAGCAGATTTCTCATTTTGCGGTTTTTGTTTGAATGTTTATATTAAAAAAATCGTTCTTATAATATCTGTACTCCGGCATTCCGGAAAGGCTCCAGCTTAGGATCATCCGGCGCCAGCTCCGTTATAATAATATCCAGTTCAGACAGGTCAGCCACTTTAATTTTCTGTTGTGTATTCAGTTTTTCAGAAATCGTCAATGCCACTACTTTCCGGGAGGCCCTGATCATCGCTTTTTTTATCTGTACCACTTCCCAGTCATTATCGGTAAGTCCCAGTTCAGGGTCAAGGGCATTAATCCCGAGAAAACAGATGTCCGCATTAATCTGGGCGATTTTCTGAATCGCATCCCCGCCGATGGTAATCCGTGAATTCTTGGAAATCCGGTCCCCGATAAAAATCACTTCTGCGGTAGGATGCTGTATATATTCAATGGCGGCGGGTAAACTTCCGGTAAAAAAGGTGGCCTGTAACTGGTCAGGCAGGGCTTTCGCCAACTCCGTAATGGTTGTTCCGCCACCACTAAGTATAAACATACCATCCTGGATCAGGTTTACGGCCTTGCGGGCTATAGACTTCTTCTTATCATGCGAATAAACCCCGTTAATCTGGAAAGAAGTATGAAAGGATTTGGAGAGGGCGCCGCCATGCGCTTTGATAATTTTGCCGGTTTCAGCCAGTTCGGCCAGGTCACGCCGGATCGTATCCTCCGATACATTGATCGCTTCTGAGAGATCGGAAGTCAGCACCCGGTTATGCAGGTTTACTTCGCGAAGAATAAATTCCTGGCGTTCTCTTTTTAACATGGCAGTCGACGTTGTAACACTAAATGTAAGTATTCTCTTTAAAATACGCAAAAAAGTGCAACATAAAGGCGCAATAACCGCAGAAATGCTGAACAGAAATAAATTTTTCCGGCAAAAACCGACAATCTAACTTTAAAACATGAACAAAAACCTGGCAAAACTCTGGCAAGCCGGCCAAAAATCTTCCCGTATTATACTTGGATTGATGAGTGGTACATCGTTCGATGGACTTGACCTGGCATTATGCCGGATCAGTGGAAGTGGTGCCGAAACTTCGGTAAATCTGTTGAATTTCACTACAGTCCCCTACAAACCCGCTTTTAAAGAATCCCTGAAATCCATTTTTTCCCGCAGAGATGCTGATCTCGAAAATGTGTGTTTGCTCAACAGCCAGGTAGCCATTGAACATGCCCAAATGATTAACCAGGTTCTGCGGGATTGGTCTGTAAAAAATGAAGCGGTTGACCTGGTGGCCAGTCATGGTCAGACGATTTACCATGCACCCGCTTTTTTACATGGCCGGCCGGAGTTTGGAAATGCCACCCTGCAGATTGGCGACGGAGATCATATTGCCGTGCACACCGGCATCATAACCATCAGTGATTTCAGGCAAAAACATGTGGCAGCCGGCGGAGAAGGTGCACCACTGGCCGTTTATGGAGATTACCTGGTGTTTTCGAAAAAGTTAGAAAACAGGATCATGCTGAATATCGGGGGGATTGCCAACTTCACTTATCTGCCTGGAGACCTGGATGCCGGGAAAGTATTCAGTTCGGATGTGGGGCCGGGTAATACCATGATGGATGCATTGATGCAATCAGCCTATCCGGGGCAATACTACGATCAGGATGCCGGAGTTGCCCGTAAAGGAACCGTGCACCCGGCTTTGCTGATGGCTTTAAAAGAGCATGCATTTTTTAGTGGGCCTTTCCCCAAAACAATCGGACCGGAATTATTCAATCTCCACTACCTGGATAAAGCCATTCAGTCCTGTGGGGCAGGAGCACTGCCAGTGGAAGACCAGATGGCTACCTTAAATCAACTCAGTGCCGACATGATCGTTGATGCGATTAAAAGGACTGTGGATATGAATAGCCCGTTTACTGTTTATGTGAGTGGTGGCGGAATGCATAACCCGCTTCTGATTGAAAATATCCGGGAGCAGCTAAAAGGAATACCCTTCCATTCCACCCAGGCCCTGGAAATAAATCCGGATGCCAAAGAAGCCGTTTTATTTGCCCTGCTGGCCAATGAAACAGTGGCCGGCGGAGCTGTACAGCTGGGTGAAAACAGGAAGGGTATTCCGAATGTATCGATGGGGAAGATTAGTTTTCCGGATTAGTGTGGCAACTGGTAAGGCCACTTAGAGTGGCCATACCAGTTGCCACAAGGACTAGTTAATCGTTACCAGTACCCTCGTCGCATCCCACTCAATCACCATAGCACCGGATTCAATAAAGCGAATCGTTAGTTGTTCCACCGGCATATCCAGTTTCTGTGATCCAACTTTTACGGAAGCAATATCCTTGTCTTTGTTCTTCTCATACCCATAAGCGCCCCATTGACCCAACTGGGAATTCAGGATGAGTGTCCATTCTGTCTCACCGGGAATAGCGAATAAAGTATAGGTACCGGCTTTTACATCCACGCCGCCAAATTTCACATCCGAAGCAAACTTTATGGTAGTGGCTTCATCGGCCCCTACCCGCCATACCTTACCATATTTTTCCAGTTCACCAAAAATCACCCGGCCTTTCTTATACGGACGGCCATAGGTAACGGTAGTAACTTTTGAACTTACGGTATCATGCGGACTTTTCTTTCCACCACCCTG
>JAKQJH010000377.1 GCA_029561255.1 Bacteroidota bacterium
TCGATATACATACTGCGGGCATACCAGTCACCATACTCCGGCTGGCACTGTGCACCCCAGTGGGCCCAGATCCCGAACTTGGCATCCCGGAACCAATCAGGTACCTGGTACTGTTGCAGGCTTTTCCAATCGGGAGCAAAAGGCCCTTTGGCCATCGGCTCACCCGGACCCGGAAATGCGGTTAACCATTCCGGTGATATTTGGCTGCCCATATACATTGCCGGCACCGCCATGGATAGCTGGCGGAGCATGGTTCTTCTTTTCATGTCTGGTTCATTTATTTTATGAATAATGTGTGTTTAAAAGGAGTTAATCCCGTAAGATACACTCTTGTACCGCTTGTCTTTAAGGTTCCGAAATGTGTACTGTACCGTTCGCCTTCCAGGTTTTCCGGAACGGCGTTGGTAAAGGAACCGGGACCGAAATGCAACTGCTCCCCTTCCACTTCGTATATGGCCTTATCCCCGGCGAGTATAGCATTGCCCTTACTGTCGGTGGTCAGCCCGGTGAACTGTCCGCCTTCATTAAAACAGAGTTCGATTGTCACCGGCACTTTCTGTTGCCCGGTTATACTGAAGGCCAGTTCTACTTCCCCATTCTTCTCGGTCATGATGATGCTGGTGTCGAGCGTCTTGATATTGCTCTGCGGACGATTGGCAAAATCCATTTTATTCCAGAAACGATCATCCACGCTCGGACTCAATTTATAATCGCCTTGTTTATTGCGTTTATTGAGAGGTAATGGTTGGTAATACGGGATCTGTAGTTTTTTGTGCAGTACATAACTATTGTCTTGCTTCTTCAGTCCCTCACTATAGAAATAACCCATGCTGAAGAATGTCGTGGACAAGCGCAGGTATTTAAGCACCGCTTTGCCTTTGCGGTAACTAAAGATATCCGGACTGCAGGCACGGCCCGAAGCGATGATCAGGGGCCAGTCTGCTCCACCAAAGAGCGTGATATAGGTTTGTTTGTCTTTGATACGTAACAGGTGTGATGAAGGAAATAATTTTTCATAGCGATCGGGTAATGTGGCTGGAGAAGGCAGGCTTGTCCGGATCGTTTCATTTTCCTGAAAATAAAACAAGCCCTGTTGCAATACTTCTTTCTCAAACCAGGGTGTTGCTTCGATCATTTTACAGATCGCGGCAAAATGACGGTCCTGATCATGAATGGCTAGATAACGGTATTGCAGGTAAAAGATCGTGGAGTGACGGCAGAGGAACTGATCCTGTCTGCGTGAATTGTTACTCACCAGGTCGCCATTGGCCTCCATACTGTAGAAAAAAGTAGTAAGGTTCTTCCGCACATATTTCAGTAAATCGGGTCGCTTCAGGTTGCGGGCCATGGTAATAAAGGCCGTATTCTCCACCATGGAATACGTTCCGCTACGCTCCGGATAATAGCCATCGGCATCCTGGTAGATCCCTTCAGCCAGCCATTCATTGATACGCTTTACATATTTTTTATCAGGATACAATGCATGAATCTGCGATAAGGCCGCGCAGATGACCCAACGGTGATTAGGAGTATGGATACCTCCGGTACGAAGTGCCTCGCCCGCTTTCAGGATCATTGTCTTGATCTGTTCCAGTACCGGCTTCAGTTCAGGCACGGTTTGTTGTTGTAAGGCTGCTGTAGCGGTGGATACGATCTCAATCACGAAGGCCGTATCCGGGGGTGATTCAAGATTACCGACATTTACCGTGCCATCGGCGCTTTGTGAATCTGTCAGGAAACGGGCAAGTATACCAAGTTTTGACATGATACGGGGATCCTGGTAATAAACGGAGCTTTTCTCACAATATGAACCAGATAATAGCGCAAAGTCATAGGCGGTCTTCCGGCTGAAATTCAGTTTACCTTCCTGAACCGTTTCGAGCAGCCCCTTCACCAATTTATCATTGGCTGCCAACAGACGTGCGATCAAAGCTGCATCTTCCGTACCGTTATTACTTCCCGCAAACGAAAGTAAAGGAGTGAAGAGCGGGGCCAGTCCTGCCAATGTACTCATCCGTAAAAATGATGCCCTGTCCATATAGTCAGTTTTTTATACTACCAAAAAATCGTATACAAAGCGGCCAGTATACCACAGATAATCACCGATCCGATCACAAAGGACGGATTTACTTTGAACATGGCTTTATCTACTTCAATGGTATGTCTGTCTTTTTCACTTTTTTTCCATACCAGGCTGATCAGGATCATTACCAGCGCAACGGTGAAAAAAGTAATCGTCATGCGATCGAGGAAGGGATAATCAGGGAATGCACCGCCCGTCCATGAAGGAAGAAACTTCAGCACTGTTGAAACCGGGATCGTGATCACAGCCCCAACAAGCGCCGCTGCGGCGGTAGTGCGTTTCCAGAACATTCCCAGCAGGAAGATCGCGAGTACACCAGGCGAAAGGAAGCCGGCATATTCCTGGATAAACTGATAGGCCTGATCCAGTGAGCGGAGTGCCGGTGTGATCAGCGCAGCGATCACCATAGAAATGATCACTGCCCAGCGACCGATACGGACCACTTTGCGGTCGGGTGCTTCTTTATTAAAGTACTTCTTATAAATATCGAGCGACCAGATCGTGGAGATGCTGTTGGCTTTACCTGCAAGTGAGGCAACAATCGCTGCCGTTAATGCAGCAAAAGCCACGCCTTTCAATCCGGCGGGTAAGAGGTTCATTAGTGTTGGATAGGCATGATCGGGCTTGAGCACGGTGCCATCCACCATCTCCTGCTGAAACTCTCCATTTTTATGTAATACATACATAATGATGCCTGGTAAAACCGCAATTACGGGAATCAGTAATTTCAGGAAAGCGGCAAAAAGAATACCATTACGGGCGGTTTTAAGATCAGCCCCAAGGGCCCGTTGTACAATATACTGATTACATCCCCAGTAGGCCAGGTTATTGATGAGCATACCGCCGATCAGGACCGACAACCCGGGCAGGTCCATATAGTTTGGATTGGATTCATCCAGGATCATATGAAAATGTTCCGGTGCTTCTTTACGCAGCACGCCCAA
>JAKQJH010000394.1 GCA_029561255.1 Bacteroidota bacterium
TCCGGTAAAGTGTAAAATAATACCTGACAATCGATATTCCAAGCAAGCACAAAATCACAAAATTCAACGGACCGGTTCTGCTCCATTTAGGAAAATCGGCAGCGAAAAGAAAAACATAGTAACTGGTAAACAGCAGGTTGAGCATCAGGAAATAAATCAACGGGCGGGTAGTTTTTTCACGAACCAGGTAGACGATACCAATTGTGAGATGTAGAAGGGAAGTTATGCCAAACAGCCAGGTATAATAAATATAGGGGTTGGTAAGTGCACCCCTCAGATATTGTGTTTCTTCTGGTATATTGGCATACCAGGCTTTAACATAAGTATTGAACCACTGAAAAGCAAAGAGAAGGTAAGCCGCAAACGGCAGGAGAAAATTAATCAGGCGGGTCTGAAATTTCATACTGGTGAATGAATTAATTATTCTGCTTACTGGATTTGTACAAAACTGGTCCAGAGCCTACCAGGTCAATCGGATAGACATGCAGAAACTAGGCTCCATTTTCAAGATACGAAAGATCCGGCTTTCTTTCAGACAGTTTCCTCAATACATTTTGTTTTCATTTTTCACTGCTGCCGATTGTTGTAAAGGCTACGATTTTTAATAGAACATTATCCAGGGATGTCACGTTCTGAAGCAGTTATTGAGAGGGGGGGCAATAATAAGTGAAAAAAAATACGGTACTGCCAAAATGCGGGTGCCGTATTTTTAAAAATGAATAAGCTCTTTTTATAAATCAGTGATTGGCTTGTATTTTGGCACCAATGATTTCATGATTACCCATCCGATCAGGTAGGCTACCGCACAGATGGTAAAGATGATGAAATAGCCGGCTTCAATTCCTTCAAAACCCATCAGTTTCATATTGGTGTTCGCCGCATGATCAAACAGTTTTCCGGAACCTTTGTTGATCAGGAATGAGCCGATTCCACCTGCCATACCGCCAATACCAGTAATGGTAGCAATAGCTGACCGGGGGAACATATCTCCGATGGTGGAGAAGATATTGGCGGACCAGGCCTGGTGCGCTGCGCCTGCAATACCTATAATAATGACCGGGTACCAAACAGACAAGTAACCGAGTGGTTGGGCGAAAAGTGCTAATAATGGGAAGAAAGCAAAGATCAGCATCGCTTTCATTCGTCCGGCATAAGGGTTCATCCCTTTTTTCTCTACAAAATAGGTTGGTAACCAGCCACCGATTATTGACAGTAGAGTGATAAAATACAAGGTGAAGATCTGCGGAGCACTCTGCGTTGAATCCATATGGTACACCGAACTCAGGTAGGCGGGTGTCCAGAACAGATAGAACCACCAGACACCATCGGTCATAAATTTGCCAATGGCAAAGGCCCATGTTTGTTTATAGCTGAATGCTTTGGCAAAGGATATTTTCTTAGTGTGGGCCAGCATTTCTTCCGCATTTGCATGTTTGTCATCCTGCTGGATATAGGCCAGTTCTTCGCTGTTGACTTTAGGGTGTTTTTCCGGCTTCTTATAAATGAATACCCAGAAACCCATCCAAACAAAACCCAACGCACCAATGATGATAAAAGACATTTCCCAGCCGTAGGCTTTTGCGATAAAAGGGATGGAGATCGGGGCGATTAAAGCACCAATAGTGGCGCCGGCATTAAAGATGCTGGTGGCAAACCCTCTTGCTTTTTTCGGAAAGTATTCTGCAGTGGCTTTGATGGCGGCCGGAAAGTTACCAGCTTCTCCCAGTGCCAAAACAATACGGGCAAAGATGAACAGTGTGACACTGAGTGAAGTTATTTTGGCCACATCACTAACGGTTGCAATGGTGTCCTTGGCTCCTTCAAAACCCACCAACCAGGTACCAGTCAGGATACCAGAGGTAGCGATTCCACAATAGGCGTGCAGGCAGGCACCGATAGACCAGACTCCAATTGCCCAGAGAAAACCTTTCTTGGTATCCATCCAATCTACAAATTTTCCGGCCAGCAGCATGGAGAATGCATACGCCAATGAGAAGATCGCGGTGATGGTACCATAGTCATTGTTATTCCAGTGAAATTCAGGAACGATAAAGTCTTTCCAGGTTAGGGAAAGTACCTGCCGGTCGAGATAATTAATGGTAGTGGCAAAGAACAGCATGGAAACGATCACCCATCTGTAGTTCGACATTTTACTTTTCATTTGGCCCTGCATGTGTGTAATTTTAAGGTTTGATACTGCTGATCAGTTCCAGTACTTTCTTCGTTTCGCCTTCCATGGTCGCATAGTCCTTTGCTTCCATCAGTTTCTTACTGATCAGTTTGCTGCCCATACCCACCGCACAAACCCCGGCTTTATACCAGCTTTCAATACTTTCCTTCGTGGTATCCACGCCGCCGGTGGGCATAAACAACAGTTTAGGGAAGATATCTTTAATTGTGGTTAAAAACTCCGTTCCCAGCATATTTCCCGGGAATAATTTGATAAAACCAATGCCGGCATTCTCTGCGGCAATGATCTCTGTAGGGGTCATACAACCCGGCGCATAAAATATATCATTAGCCACACAGTATGCGGCTACATCCGGTACAAATCCCGGACTCACCAGGAAGTCGGCTCCCGCTGCCATATAATCAGTGGCATGTCCCATATTCTTAATGGTGCCCACCCCCAGCAACAAGCCCGGCATCTCTGCATTCCGCAGTTCCACCATCTTCTTAAAATTACTCAGCGCCGCTTCCCCGCGGTTTGTATACTCAACGGCTTTGATTCCCGCCCTGTAAATCGCTTTCAATGTATCCAGGCTTATTTCCTCACTGGGATTGAAATAGAGGGGGAGGATGCCCTGGGCGATGATGGCGTCGGTTATTTTCTTAGTATTACTCATAATAGTATAATTAAAAAGTCAAAATTAAAAAGTAAAAAATCCTATAGTTCGAAGATGCTTAAAAACTATTCCAGTCTTAACTTATAAAAACGAATAGTTCTTATGAAAAGGTTTCTCCGGTAATTTGAAATTGTTTCTTAGGTGCCGACTGCCAACTGCCAACTGCCTACTGCCGACTGCCTACTGCCGACTGCCTACTGCCAACTGCCAACTGCCTACTGCCAACTGAATCAAATCTTCACCTTAATAACCAACTTCTTCACCACTCCCTCACTGATCATCGGCGCATGCACATCTTCCGGAAAGAAAATGGCAAACTGCCCATCGGTGAGCTGGAAGAACGTGTCGGCCTTGTCGTGGAATAACTGCACGTCTTTTTCATCATTGTAACCTCCATTAGGCGTTACACATTTTTCCCGGGGTGTCCAGCCGATGGTCTCCACACCG
>JAKQJH010000003.1 GCA_029561255.1 Bacteroidota bacterium
AAGGGTAAACGCATGGGACCATATATATTTCCGGTATAATCAACGGACCAGCCTCCTGCGGGAATGGAATAACTGATGGACCAGGTACCACTCCATTTTTCAGTCAGCACCGGTACTTGTGTTAACTTATTCCCGGAAGCATCCTTTTCAGTTTTCTTTATTGACTGTAAGGTCATCCCTAATAACGCTTTGAACCGGTGACCATAACTGTAATCAATATTCAGGGTCATCCCTTTGGAAAATGAAAATCCGTCCAGGTTTTTATAGATGATTTTATTGGGATCAGTATCATAATCCGGAATGATCTGGTTGCTGAAGTATGAGTACCATGCCGACCCATCCAGTTGCAATGAGTATTTGTTCCCCTTTAGCAGCCGGGTATAATTCAGGTTGATATTGTAACTGCGTTCCGGACGAAGAGCTTCCCTGATTTCCACCACCCTTGCGCCGGTTAGAGCCGCATGCTCCTCGGTAAAAAGATTTACGACCCGGAAACCCGTACCACCATTCAATCGAATTACCTGCTGATGTCCCGGACTCCATTTCCAGGCAAACCGGGGTGTAAGGATGGACTTATGAATTGGGTGATAGTCTGTACGTAGTCCCAGTAATAACAAGTGCTTTTCATGCAGTTTCCATTCATCCTGAATAAACAGACCGGGTAGCACACTGCGATCTGGTTTATTTCGGCCACTTAATGTATCCTTAGTGGCCGTGGAGTTGTCATCATAAAAATTGGCTCTTGCAGAAATCCCTGTAAGCAGTGAGTGATTTTCCCCAGCAATTTTATCCCAGGTCAGCTGCATGAACCCGGTTCGCTGGGTAGCGAGATACGGTAATTGTCCATAATAAGAATCCTGCTTATGCCCGGTTGTGGAAAAGGAGAACAGGAATTTTTCCTGAACCGGTAACTGGTACTGACCAAACAATTCCCAGCGGGAGGTATAAATACTTTCGCCATAAAAACTATCCGTACCCCGGAATTCCTTTGTCCAACGGGTATCCCCTCCCCATCGGTTCTCAAAAAAATAACGGCCAGCCAGGCTGGCAAGCCTGTTATGTTTACGGGTCAGTTGAAACTTATTGAACAGGGATACCCGGTGCTGGAGCGCCACATCCGTAAACTGATCCTGATTGTGATCCACCTTGTTCTGATAATTGAAATAATGTATACCCAGTAAAGAACTGATTTTTTTACCCAGGTTAAATTTCAATCCGGCATCAAAAGAATGTTCCTTCCAGCTGCTCGTCATCAGCTGAGCGGTAACCGGTGATGCTTTATCCGGTGATTTGGTAATAATATTGATCATTCCCCCAATGGCTTCCGCACCATATAAGCCCGAAGCGGGACCTTTGACGATTTCAATCCGGTCAATCAGTTGCGTCGGGATACCAAACAGTCCATATACGGAGGCGAGACTGCTCATCACCGGCATTCCATCAATCGCCACCATTGTATAGGGACCTTCCAATCCGTTGATATGAATGTCCCCGGTATTACAAACACTACAGTTAAGCTGGGGTCTTACCCCGTTTACATTTTGCAGGGATTCAAAAAGACTGGGAGCCGGATTTTTTTTCAGAAACTGCGGGGTGTACACTTCCACAGCCACCGGACTTTCCGATCGCCGCACTGCTTTTAAGGTGCCCGTAATCACCACCCCTTCAATCTGCTTTTGCTGAGGCATCAGCGTGATCGTCAGAAAATCTTTCTGGTTGTTTAAAAAGGCAGCTGTTTCATATCCCATTGCCGATACATGGATGTGTACATTGGAAGATGTATTGATTGTAAACCGGCCTTGTTTATCCGTCAGGGTCTTCAGGCTGTCGCCGGCATGAACCGAAGCCATGGGAATCGGTTCCCCGCTGAGGGCATCCCTGACTTCTCCACGGATAGTTTGTGCCGCCAACGGCAACATGAACCAGCAGTAAATGGCCAGTAAGAAAAGTGGTTTTTGTTTCATGTGTTACAGGTAACTAAATATTTTTTTAGACACGTCTAAAATAATATTTATACGAATTTAAATTATTTTTGGTATACCGGCAAAAAAAAAGTTCCCCTTAAAAAGAGGAACCGATGGCAATAATAGATAGCTGCTGATAATCAGCCAGGTAGTTAATTGATTTTATAGCGAAGCCCGGCGTAAATCATCCGTCCGCTGACAGGCCCCCAGACCAGGGAAGCATCGAAATAGGCGCCAAATGGTTGATCCGGGCTGATGATCACATCCCGCTGGAAATAATTCCCCAGGTTCTCCCCTCCCAGGTACAGATCAACCGGGTGCTTTTTCCCCACCGTTTTACTGACTTGCGCATTCATGATCCAGAATGAAGGAGAATAATTATCCCGTTGATAGAATCCGGGATTGTCACGGGTAGAAGGTATTCGTTTCGGACCATTCAGGTTCAATGTATAATCCAGTTTCCAGTCTTTTATTTCATAAGCCAGGTTCATGAAAGCGCGGTGCTTTGAGGTAAATGGCTTTTGTAAAGCGACTCCGCTATACGTACTATGTACATCAAAGTAACGATAGGCCAGCCTCCATTCCAGGTTTCGTAATGGAATGGTGTGTAGTTCAACCTGCAGGCTGTTGGAATAAGAATGTCCGGAGAGATTATAGAATGAGACTTCACGCGCCTTTTCCAGGTCCACCACCACCTGGTTGCGGAAATCGTTTCTGAAAAAATCCATACTCAGGGAAGCACTCCGGTTAAACAAACGGAATTGCTGATCCACACTGAGGCCTTTGTTCCACGCCACTTCCGGATTTAATCCATAAGCACTCGTGTTGAGGGCCGGCATCACTATTGTCCTTGCACTGACCAGTACGCTGTTGTTCTCGGCAAAAATATTCGCCGTACGTTGACCACGCCCGGCACTGATCCGTATACTGGTTCCTTTAACCGGTTCATACCGCAGATGCAAACGCGGGGTCAGAAACCATCCATACAGATTATTATGATCACTTCTGATTCCCGCCACTATGCCCAGTTTAGGATTCGGGGTAAAAGTATACTCAAAAAATCCTCCCGACACCCGTTCAGTCCGCTTATAAGTTATGTTTCTGATCGTTTCATCATATCGGTCCGCTGTCCAGCTGAGGCCGGTCCGGAACTTATGATTGGTGTTTCCAATAATGGATTGATAAATCAGGTTGGCATATAAACTCTGTTGCGCGGCCAGGTAAGGCTGCGTCCCAAAATAGGAATCCTGCTCATGCGAAAAAGCCATCAGTTGCAACCCGATGCTCTTATATTTTTTACCTGGAAAAACATACCCTGTTTTTGAAAAAGCCTCATATCGCCGGGTACTGATGCCCAATCCATAATGGTTAGTGGTCAGTTTATCCTTTGCCGGATCAAAGTCGGTCTCCCCTCCTGTTTTTTCATCAGTCATCAACTTCACCCCAAACTGAGCCATGAAGCCTTTGCCATTCTCAAATTTCCAGCGGTTCAGCACGGAGAACAAATTACCGGTGGGCAGGTCGCGAAATCCATCTTTATTAAAGTCCACTTTATTATACAGGAAATCATCATGCAATAACAGGGCGGCACTCCATTTCTTTCCAAACTTCCGGGACAGGTTCAGGTTGATATCGGACTTGCCCATATTGTTCAGGTAAACGTTGGCGTAGAGCTGTTCCGCTTTCTCCGGTTTTTTTAATTCAATATTGATTTGCCCGGCAATACTTTCATAGCCATTCACTACTGAACCCACTCCCTTATTCAGCTGAATCGACTCCACCCATGGACCCGGAATGCTGTTGAGTCCAAGGGCCGTGGCCAGTCCCCGCGGACCAGGCAGATTCTCCACAGTAAGTTGGGTATAATTGCCGCTTAAGCCAAGCAGTTGAATCTGTTTACTGCCTGTTACCGCATCATTATACGACACATCAACGGAAGGATTGGTTTCAAAACTTTCACTGAGATTACAGCAGGCTGCTTTGAACAGTTCTTTTTCCGTCATGACCTGCGTACGGATCGTACTCAGGGAAGAGATATAGGTAGATCTTAATTTTGAATTCAGGGTAACTTCCCCCAACTGCTGGTTACTGGCCAGAATAATTTTCAGGTCCGTGGCCGGCTGTACAGCAATGGTATCTGGCCGATAACCGGTGTAACTGATCACCAGCCGGTCGGTTTCCTGGGTAACACTTATTTTAAACACACCGGTACTATCTGTCAGTGTACCTGCACCGGTTCCCAGCCAGGAAATACTGGCCCGGGGCAAGGGCCTGAAATTTCCCCGATCATCCTCTTCCAATACCACACCGCGTACCAAGGAAATCAGGGAATTACCCGAATCAGTAGTCATTGATTCACTATGGTCCCGGTATAGACAGCATTCAGGTAATGCTTTATATGTATCGTTTTTAGCTTTTTTCAGCTCAGTATCATGGCCGGCGTCAGCAATCCGGATATGTACTTTTTCAATACGGGTAAGCAGCGTATCATAGGTCAGGGTCAGCAGTTTGGTTTCCGCATCCCAGCTGACTTCTTTTACTCCTTTCCCTTTGGCGGCCGCTTCTATCCGCTCTTTACACATTTCACAGTTGCCGGATACTTTCAGGGTAATTGTTATTACAGAACTTGTTTGCGCCTGTATATCTTTTCTGCTGAAAAACAGCAGAAAGAACAATACAAGCAGTATGATAATTTTCATGATGATGTATTTGATGAATGAATGAATCAGGTGCATGGCGGTCCATACCGGCCATAGAAACTTGATAATTCTTCATTAAATACGAAATACGCCAAAACGAATAAATAAGGGGAAAGCGGATACTCCCGGTGGCCCATGGCTGTAAGCCGGGACAGGGACCGAAGCAGTAATTATTTTACCGGACACCGGAATATAGTGTTCCGGAGACCCTACTTGAAATTCATTGACAATAAAAATTGTCGGAAAACCCGTTTGCTGATCATCGGTGATTTTATAAACCGCCTGCTCATCGTGGCAACAGGAATTATCCCGCTCTGTTTTTTCCATGCCGCAAAATCCACAACGTTCTTCCGACTGAGTCGTAAAGCGAAGGGCGGCCATCCGGTTCATACAATAATGGCGTTGCACACTGATCCCTGCGGTAAACGCGAGGTATAAAAATGTCAATATGATCAGTCCGGTTTTGCGCACGGCATTTATTTAGGGTGCTTTTTCTTTAAAGCATTCAAAAAAGTCCTTTCAAGGCTGATGAGCCAGCTATTAGAAGCCATCCGTTGCATGGAACCATTAAGTTGAAAACGATAGCCCATGTTTAATTTGGTGGTACTCCCGAAAATCAGCTGGACAGCCGGAGCCAGATCGAGGAACCCGGCCTTTTTATCCATTAATTGCTGCCCGATTATTTCGAGATAGAGGTTCAGATTGGTTTGCTTATAATCGGAATATTCTTTGGGCAATATCAGCAATCCACCAGACAGGGAATAATTCAATGACTGGTAACCCCGTTCGGGAATATAAATCACATTATCCTTTCTTGATTTATGTAAAACCTGTGTATGGCCAATTGTACCGGATAGTGCAAACTTATGCCAGAGTTGTGTGGCGACCAGCCCTGCTTCCACCCCGCCCTTATCGCCCATAAGCGTGATCTCATCATAATGAAAAGGAATCCTTGTTTTTGAAAACTCCGAATAGACCGCTAACCGGAAATGCCGGTGAATATCATCATTGGACACTAAACGATACTTTGCATAGACATTAAACGATTCATAGCGGGTATCCGGCGTATGCATATTTGCGACCGAAATACCGGCCCGCAGCATCAGATTTTTATGAACACCGAAAAAAAACTGTGGCATCAGTCGGTTGGAAAAACGACCATAAATGTTATCACGGGTCACAAAATGATTCTTGATCTTTACACTAAGCGAACGGGCAGGTAAATTGGATGCCGGTTCACTGAAAACATATAACTCCTGTGCATTGCCTTGCACGCTCAATAAAATCAATAATCCAGAAATAATCAGGTATCTCATTTGGAATAATTAATCAGTCACCCAACAATTCATTCAATGCTTTTTCGAGGTTTTTCCCTTCCAGGTCCATGGCTACCAGGACTCCGTCCTTATTGATCAGATAAGAAGTTGGTATGGCAACGATCCGCCACTGGTTCACCGTACCGGATTCCCATCCCCCTTTATCGATCACCTGGAGCCAGCTGACCTTATCTTTTTTTATGGCTTTTTGCCAGTCGTCAACATCTTCATCCAATGATATCGCAAGAATTTCAAAGCCTTTATCCTTATACTTCGGATATAATTTCACCAATCCCTTATTGGAAATCCGGCAGGGACCACACCAGGAAGCCCAGAAGTCGAGCAACACCACTTTCCCTTTCAAGGATGAAAGCCGGATCGTATCTCCGTTGGCAGCGGGCAATGCTACTTCAGGTGCTTTATACCCTTGTTTGATTTGCGCCTGCGCCAGTGTACTCATACACAACAGGAAGAATACAACGATAATTTGTTTCAATGAAAACATATAAACACTTTAAAAA
>JAKQJH010000006.1 GCA_029561255.1 Bacteroidota bacterium
TGTACTGACCGGATTGTTTCTTACCGTATCAGCAAGTGCACAGTTTACAAAAGGAGATCGGTTGCTGGGAGCAGGATTGAATATCAGTCATAGTAATTTTGAGTCTAACACCGGATTTACGCCATTTACTACCCGATCAAACAATGTCGGCCTGAATCTTGATCTTGGGTTTGCATCACGCGAAAACAGGATGAGTGGATTTTATATCGGCGGCGGCTACGGAAAATCGAAAACCGAGTATCCTGCCCAACCCACCACGAATAGCAGCAATGAAAATTTTAATGCCAGTGCGGGATTCTTTACCCGCCGTTACAGGCCACTTGGAAAAGATTTTTTCCTTTTTGCTGAAGGCAGGGCAGGCATAGACTTTGGCAAGAGTCAGATTTCCAATACGAATACCGGGGACCAAACTTTTGTTTCTGTAAAGGCTGGTATTTATCCGGGGATCTCTTACCGGGCCGGAAAACGTTTTTTACTGGATCTGCGTTTTGCTGATTTTGCAAGTATCGGTTATACCCGTAATACCTATAAAGGCAGTGGAAATTTAAAGGATGTACAAACCACTTTTGGTTTCAGTTCCAGTCTTGGACTTGGCTACCTTTCCAATATTGGTATCGGTGCACGCTGGATCATTCCGGCAGGTAAGAAGTGAGTGGTGAGTGGGTAATACATGGAAATGGATCTGAAGCAATACTCTTTGCGTTCTTTGCGGGACTTAAATAAAAAAGAAACGGTCCGGAATACTCCGGACCGTTCTTATTATTCAGGATTGTTCGATCCGTTAGGGTTGTGCAAAACTGTTGCGGGCTCCGCCGGAAGCGAAGATCGCCAGCATGCGGCTGCGTTGACCTACACTGAACATGTACATACAGGCATCGTCAGAATAATCCATGTAGTTCATGGTCATTTCAACCGGTGTGCCGGTACAGGTACTCTTATGTCCTGCTGCAGGGCAACCATAATTGGCTGTATTGTGCAATGGGGTATCACCTACCTGGTCATTACCACAAGTGGCATCACCCCAGATATGACGAAGGTTCATCCAGTGACCCACTTCATGGGTAGCTGTTCTTCCTTTGTTGAAAGGCGCAGCAGCAGTTCCTGTTCTTCCGGTGGCGTTATCATCCAATACCACACCATCCGTTGAGGAAGCTCCGCCGGGGAACTGGGCATAACCTAAAATGCCACCGCCCATATTACAAACCCAGATATTGAGTTTGGTGGTCGGACTGGTAGGTGCAATGCCGGAAGCACTTTTCTTCATGGCATTATTGGTGGTCCAGCTGGTTTTGGTGGTGGAACGGCGGTTAACCGCATCCAGTACAAACCGTACTCCGATATCACCAGCTTTCACTGTATTATACGTAGAAGTCTGATTATGATCCGCATTGGTAGCGGCAAAATCCTCATTCAGTACATCGATCTGTGATTGTAACTGG
>JAKQJH010000019.1 GCA_029561255.1 Bacteroidota bacterium
AAAAAAGCCTTTGCTAAAGGAGAGCAAAGGCTTATCAAAGTCGCACGAGAAAAGCTGTAGGGGGAGGGATCGAATGCCGACGCTTCGGTCGGCATCCTGACCGGCTTCGCCGCGTCAGGACCTCCACTAAAAAAAGCTGTAGGGGGAGGGATCGAACCTCCACGGAGCAGTTAGTTGTAGCACAAAGTTCAGTGGTCGACCCTGGTCGCTCAGGTATTGCTACCCTTGCGGCTCTATGCTATATTTATCCTGTAACCTCCACCCCCGAGACAAGAGGGCATGTCTGCCATGCTTACGCAATTTCATCACCCCACAAAGTTTAAAGAACTGTCAAACCGTTTTGCTGTTTGATGACACAAATATAGAGCAGAATCACTTTTCATTCCAAATTTTCTAACAAATATTTTAAAAGTATAGATATTATTCAAATAATAAGTATATTTATTGAATAATATTAAAAATAGCATCAAAATATGGCAGCTAAATTGAATCTGGACAAACTCGACCTGCAGATCATTCACCATATGATGGAGAATGCGGAGATCTCTTATGCGGATCTGGGTAAAAAACTATTCGTTTCCGGGGGTACGATTCACGTTCGTATCAAAAAACTCCAGGAAGCAGGCGTGGTCAAAGGTACACGTTTGAGTGCCGATCTCAAACAACTCGGCTATGACGTGATCGCCTTTATCGGTATCTACCTCAAAGAAAGCGGGCTATACGATACCGTGGCCCGTGACCTCCAGAAAATCCCGGAAATCGTGCGTCTGAATTACACCACCGGGAACTACAGTATGTTCGCGGAGATCGCCTGTAAAGATATCACCCAGCTGCGCTCCGTGCTGCACGACCAGCTCCAGAAGATCAAAGGAATAGAACGTACCGAAACCTTTATCTCCCTGGAAGAGAGTTTCAGCCGGAATGTAAAAGTGATCTGATCTTTTTCATTGATCATCATGAAAACCACCGCCAGATTTTACTCATCCCTCGGTCTCCTCCTGGTATTGAATGTACTGGTTAAGCCACTGTGGATATTCGGCATCGACCGCCCGGTGCAGAATCTGGCTGGTACGGCTGTCTATGGGGCCTACTTCGCCCTGTTCAATCTGGCATTCATGCTGAATTTTCTGCTGGACTGGGGACTCAGCACATTTCTCAACCGGGAACTGGCCGCTGACCCGGCAGCCTACAGCCGTAAAACCGGATTTTTTCTAAGGCTTAAACTGGTAATGCTATTGCTCTATGGCACAATAGTGTTTTTCATTGCCCGGGCCAGCGGCATCGAAAACCAGCGTTGGCTTTGGTTACTCATCGGGATACAATCCCTGACCTCCCTCTTCCTTTTTGCCAGGGCCATTATCAGTGCGCATCAATGGTTCAGGACCGATGCTGTGTTTTCCGTACTGGATAAAATCCTGATGCTGCTTTTATGCGGCGGCTTTCTTCTATTCCCAGCCTGGGGTCAATTAAGCATTGACCGGTTTTTATGGATACAACTGATCTGTACCGGTATTGCGCTGATTGCCGCCCTGATCATGCTCTGGAAAAAAGGTATCCGGTTTTCCATCACAAATACACATGACAAAATCCGACCGATTTTCCGGACAGCACTGCCTTATGCATTGATTGTACTCCTGATGTCGGCCCATTACCGGCTCGATGGCTTCTTACTCGAACGACTGCATCCGCAAGGGGCCTATGAAGCAGGAATCTATGCAGGGGCCTACCGCTTACTGGATGCGGCGAATATGGCCGGTTACCTGCTGGTCTCCTTCCTGCTTCCCTTTATTGCCAGGCATCAGCCCGAAAAATCCGTAGTGAACGAAGCCGTTTTATTCATCCGCCATTTCTTATTATTAATGGCATTCGGTGTCACAGCAATGGCCCTGCTGCTGGCGCCCTGGATGCAATCCTTATTATATCATAACGACTCACCTGCGGCCATCACCGTATTGCAATACTGCCTGCCGGCCCTTATTGGCTATTCATTGGTACAGGTATATGGAACCGTGCTTACAGCCACCGGACATATATGGACCCTTAGCGGAATTGTTTTGGTTGCCTTATTGCTGAATACCGGTCTTAACCTGTACTGGATCCCAACCCATGGCGCCCTGGGTGCCTGTTATGCCGCCCTGATCAGTCAGACGGCCTGCGGGATGGCCTGTATGCTGATGGCCCGGCACAAAACCGGATTGTCCGTTCAGTGGCAATCCCTGTTTACAACGATATTAATCGGGGCCATGCTGTTTTGTTTTCTTTACTTTGGCCAGTCATTTATTTCAAATAGGACAGTACTGATTTCCGCAGGCGTCGTATTCGTGCTTGGTATGGCGGTAATAACCCGGTTAGTTGACCTGCGGAAATGGAAACAGCTTTTTATAAATCATTAAATACAGAACATGCCCGATCTTTTTACCTTAATCAGAAACTGGTGGAAACCCATCCTCCTGTTATTGCTCTTATCACTGAGCGCCGTGGGCGTCATCGTATTTACCCAACGACCGGAATACCGCTCTGTGGCAACGGCCGTACCGGCCAGTACCTACAGTTCGGATAAAGCAAGGCTCTTCAACAATAATATTGAGCAACTCTATACAGCCCTCGGTACACCAGATGACCTTGACCTCGTGGTGGGTACCGGTAAACTGGATACCGTTTATCTCGCCGTTACGGCACAGTTCAACCTGCAGGATCATTATAAAATGGATGAAAAAGGAGACGCGGCCAAAACCAAAGCAGCCATCCTGCTGAAGAAAAACAGCCATGTGGCCAAAAGCGAATACGGAGAACTGAAAGTCAGTGTATGGGATACGGATAAAAACCTGGCACCCCAACTGGCCAATGCCGTGATGAAACAACTGCAAACTATGCACCAGTATCTGCAGCAGGCGGGTAATGAAGCCAGTTTACAATCGCTGTTGGCTATGAAAGAAAAATTAATAATGGAAAGGGAACTAACTAAAACGGATGAGGCAAAAGCAACCATTTCGGCAAGACTGGCGGAGTATGATAAGCTGATCGGTCAGTATCAGTTAACCCAGAGTAATCCATCTCTCGCCCTGATTGTGGTGGAAAATGCAAGGGCCAGTGATTGGCCTGATCGCCCGAAACGGGTACAATGGATGCTGGGTACCGCTGTACTGTCCCTGCTGTTTTCTTTATTGCTGGCGGCTTTCCTGGAGAGCCGTAAAAAAAGGAATGCTTGAAAACAGCAGTGACCGATAGAACTAACCTGCTCTTCGGCTTATTTGCCGGGCTCTTCCTGCTGGCCCTGGTGGCGGCCTTTCTGCTGGACAGTTATTATGTACTAGCAATTCCATTCGGAGCGCTCCTGCTGAATGCCGGCTGGCGAAATCCTTCACTGGTCTTTTATGGATTGCTGTTCAGTCTGCCTCTTTCCTTTGAATATAGTTTCAGTGCCACACTCGGTACCGATATTCCGGATGAATTACTGATGCTGCTCACGGCCGGACTCTTTGTGATTTATGGAATTTACAACCGCCAAACAATCAGTCGGGATATAAAGATACATCTGCTCATTTTTTTACTAACGATTCTTTGCGGCTGGATGCTGGTGACAATCCTCTTCTCCACGCACCCGCTGATCTCGGTCAAATACGGACTGGCCAAAACCTGGTACCTCGGTGCTTTTGTGCTGGCCCCGTTGTTGGTCTTTACGAATAAAGCCTCCATCCGTACAGCTGCCCTGCTACTCGCTGGTTCTATGTTATTGATCTCACTGATTGCGCTGGTTCGTCATGGACTGACCGGATTCAGTTTTGCCACCGTGAATAAAGCGGTGAGCCCTTTCTTCCGCAATCATGTGAACTACTCGGCCATGCTGGTCTGCCTGCTGCCTGTCTGGTTCGCCTTTTTTCATTTAACAAAGAATAAAGTACAGCGCTGGTTTATACTTGCGGTGATCGGACTTTCACTGGCCGCCCTGTTTTTCTCCTATGCCCGTGGTGCCTGGCTGGCTTTATTGGCAGGGGGAGTGGCATTTTTATTGATCCGTAAACGGAAATTAGTATCGGCTTATATACTGTTTATCCTGCTTGCAATAGCTGCCGTATTCTGGTTGCGTCAGGAGAACAACTACCTGCGCTTTGCTCATAATTATCAACGTACCATTTTTCATAATGATTTCGGAGATCATCTGGTAGCCACCTATAAACTGAAAGATGTATCCACGGCCGAACGTTTCTATCGCTGGATTGCTGGGGTGCGGATGATCAGTGATCAGCCCCTTACCGGATTTGGACCCAATACATTTTATGAAAATTACAAACCCTACGGGGTGCCGGCTTTCAAAACATGGGTGAGTGATAATCCGGAACATTCCACCGTACATAATTATTTCCTGCTGACGGTGATTGAACAGGGGTACCCGGGACTGTTTTTCTTTTTAATCTTACTGGGTGCCATGCTCTGGTATGCCCAGCATCTCTGGCACCGGACAATGGATCCGATTTATAAAACCACTTCGATGGTAACGGGGGTGATGCTCGTGATGATCATTACCGTGAATTGCCTGAGCGATCTGATTGAGACGGATAAGGTGGGGAGTCTCTTCTTTTTGTGTTTATCGCTGCTGATTGCGGTGGATCTGCAGACAAGAAAGAATAAGACCGTGGAGCAGATTAATTAAACACGCCCTCTTACATTCAGGGCATCTCTCAGCCCGTTTCCAAACAGATTAAAAGCCAGTACGAGCAGCATGATAGCAAACCCCGGGGCCAGGGCCAGCATGGGATTCTGCGTAATGATGAAATTATAATTCTCTTTGATCATGAGTCCCCAGCTGGGCATGGGTGGTTGTACCCCTACACCGAGGAAACTCAATCCCGCTTCAATCACAATGGCCGAAGCAAAATTGGAAGCGGCGATCACCATCACGGGTCCCATGATATTGGGCCACACATGCCGCACAATAGTCCGGATATCTGAAAAGCCCAGGGCCCTGGTAGCTTCTATGTATTCTTTCTCCCGTTCGGCCAACACCTGGCCACGGACTAGGCGGGCCACATTCACCCACATGGTCAGACCAACGGCAATGAATACCTGCCAGAATCCTTTTCCCAGGGCGAGGGTAATGGCAAAGACCAGTAATAAAGTGGGAATACTCCAGATCACATTGATAAACCACATAATGACCTCATCCGTTTTGCCCCGGTAGAAGCCGGCCAGTGATCCCAGCAGTAAACCGATACTGAGGGAAATGATGACGGTGATCAGTCCAACACTTAAACTCACCCGGGTGCCAACAATGATCCGGCTCAGAATATCACGACCATACTTATCTGTGCCGGTGATGAATTTCATTTTGACTACGGGTGTTGCTGCCGTTTGAGAAAGCGGATAGGCGATGCGTTCGGTCAGTCCCTCATCAATATATTTCTGAACAATGATACTGTCTCCTTTTATTTCATGTGCAGTGATGGGAACATAATAATATTTATCTTCTTTACCACTGGCGAGCCGGGCAAAGAAACCGGTGGCTTCCACGTCTTTCTCTTTTTTCACTTTGACAAATTCACGGGAACTGCCGGGTTTTTCACCACCGATCTCCAGGATAATGCGGTTGGCATAGGGAGAGGAATCCGGGGCAATGAAATAGGCAAAAACAGCAACCAGTACGGACAATACAATCACCACCAGTCCAAGGACGGCACCTTTGTTTTTTTTCAGTCGCCGCCAGGCGGCCTGCTGGAAAGTGGGAGAGGAATCCATACCGGTGAAAGATAGTTATTTTACTTTTCTCCCCTTCCATTCATACGTCCCGAATTGACCCAGCAAACCGGAACTGATTGTATAGATAATATGAAGGGGTTGGAAAAGAAAGAACCAGTTGAGCAGGGATCGTTTACCATAGAAGCCGGCCACGCCATACACAAAGGGGAATTCCACCAGGGTCTTGCCGATCCAGGCGGCGGCAAGGAGTAACCAGTATCGGGGTTCCCAAAAACCGGCGATGAATGAAACAGCGAAGCTGAGATTAAAGAGATACACTAGCAGGAGCACCGCAAAGATTCGTTTATCCGAATAACTCCTGGCCTTGCTGGCCCAGCGGATCCGTTGATTAAAAAAGGCGGACCAGCTTTGCATGGGTGCCGTGCTGATGATGGCGTCTTTAGACTGGAGGTAATGTGTTTTCCCGGGGAAAGCAGTACTGATCTTATGCATCAGCAACATATCATCCCCGGAAGCGAGCTGGTCAATCCCTTTAAATCCATCTACTGCCAGAAATGCGTCTTTGGTATACGCCATATTTGCCCCATTGCACATACTTAAGGAACGGCTGTGTACGCCAGCTGCGGTGATTCCCTGAAGTACGAGAAAATCGAGCGCCTGAAATACCTGGAGGATAGACTGATTATGACTGAATACTACAGGTGCGGCAATAAATACCGCTTGTTTTTCTTCTTTAAAGGCCGCGATGCTGTTGAGCCAGTCCCGCCCAGGTATACAATCAGCATCGGTGGTCACGATCAGTTCACCGGTGGCGGCGGCAATCCCTTTTTCAATGGCTTTCTTTTTATAGGAATTGATGCCTTCTTCCTGTAACCGGATCAGGGTCACTGCCGGGAAGGATTGAACGATTTCTGCGGTACGGTCGGTAGAATGATCATCCACTACAATAATTTCTGTAAAAGCAGCAGGATAACTTTGTTGCTGCAAAGCAAGGAGCAAGGGACCGATATTGTGTTCTTCATTGCGGGCCGGAATAATTACACTGATCCGGGTAGATGCAGGATGACCGGGTTGAAATAATGCCAATTGTTCCCAGGATTGGCGGAAGCGGAACAGCAGGAGGCTGTACCCAATGAATAATATACAGGTGAGCAAAAGCAGGATCATGCGGCTGGGACAAAACTAATCATTGCTGAATAGCGTTCAGGATTTCTTTACTATGTTTTTCATGCAGCACCTGGTGACCGCAATTGATTTCCCGCAGGGTACAGCAGGACTCGATTCCGGCCCTGAATTTATGGCCTACTGATGTTACAATGATGCGGTCGTGTTTGCCATATAAGAGACGGACAGGCGTATGGTGCTCGCAAATCTGTT
Source organism: Bacteroidota bacterium (assembly GCA_029561255.1). Classification (GTDB taxonomy): domain Bacteria; phylum Bacteroidota; class Bacteroidia; order Chitinophagales; family Chitinophagaceae; genus JJ008. The sequence continues at coordinate 7,072 of JAKQJH010000019.1, forward strand.
TTTTAATCAGGGATAAATCAGGTTTTAATTTTCTTAATTGTGTCCAGCGCAGATACAGGGAATGCCTGACTGAGTCATCACTGATATAATGATTTACGAATTTAAAAATACTGTGGTTAACCAGGTTGAGTTTCTTCATGAGTTTTAACAGGCCAAAGAACCAGTAAGGCTTTTTCATCGTTAAAGCGAAAAGTTGGTTCCCGGCCCATGTTTGGGTGGCAAACCAGTACCAGCCATTCACTTTTAAGCCATCGGGGGCAATCAGTACCAGTTTTTCGATTCGTTCGGGGGCTGATTGATAACAGGAAAGGGCCAGCCGGCCGCCGAGGCTGAAACCTGTAAGCATATACGGTATATGGTTGCTGCCTGAGGTAACCTGTATAATGCTTTCGATAATAGAGTTGAGATCATCGGCGTACAGGGGCTCTTTTTCCCGCCATTCTGTTTGTCCATGAAAGGGAAGATCAATCGCAATAATGGTAAAAGAGAGGTTGTCTGCATAGTGCTGCAGGAATTCAAAATTTTTCGCGGATTCTCCATACCCGTGCAGGCAAACCATTGTTTTTTCGCCTTGCCCTTCTACGGTGAAATGAATGGAAGAAGACCTGTACGTTATTACCTGTTGTTTCATTGTATCAGGTATTGAAGATACAGGTCTTCTTTCAGTCTTACGGTTATGCTGTCAGAAAATCAACGGATAAAAGCCTTTGAACAGGATTTTCCATTTTCGTCAGTCAGCGTAATAAAGTATAAACCTGAACTGGTCATTGTTAAAGGAATGTTCAGGGTCGTATAGGGAGCTGTTATAGTATACGTGAATTGGTCTGTAATCACACCGAGGGTGTTACGTATACTGATCTGTGTTTTTTGTGATTTCCGGCAATGTATTTCCATAACCAATGCGTTAAAACCGGTATTCAGGTAAAGTTTATCAATTGTAATTTCCCGTTCCTCAAAAATTACAGCCATAACCGGGGAATAACGTACCCTATTGTTTTCAGTTATTTTAATCCGGTACAGGTTTTTTCCGATAGCCGGTTGTTCATCGGTCCAGGTATAACTTACCTGGCCGCTGCCTGCCTGTGCCTGCCTGGTATGGAGAGTAGAAAAATGTTGTCCGTCCGTACTTCGTTCAACCTGGTAAATGGTAAATGCTTCTTCTGCTTCCACCTGCCAGCTGAGCCGGCTTTGTGTACCATGCTTTTGTGCCAGAAAGTTTTTAAAAATAACGGGAAGCAGTATGTTGGGGCTAAATATGTTTTTGTCCCTTGCTTCCTGGAAAATCACCTGGTGTCCCTGATTGTTGAGGTGGTAGTCGGCATCCGGAAAACCGATATGCCGGACTTCATCTTTAAGTAAATACTGGCCGTCATTGGTTACCAGGTCATCCCAGAAATTAATGGCATAATTTCCAAAATTTAAAAGAATTGAATCCTTTAGTGTCCGCAGTGAATCCCGCTGGGCAAAGGGGAGGTCATTCCGGGGTTGTGAGGTGCAGATATAACACTGGATGCCGGTTGTGCCATTGGACAAAATGTATGAATACAGGTATCGAAGGTTGTCCATGACTTCTTTTTTTGTAAATCCGGATGCCACATCATTGTTTGGTAAATTAATGATGACAATATCAGGGGCCAGACTTAATGCCTGGTCCACATTGTATCCCGGAATATGCGGTGGCCGCCCGGGGGGAGGGGTAAAGCTGCCGGGCATCTGATTATAGGTAACATAACCATAACCCCCAACCAGGAGAAAGCTGGTATCCACCCCATCGGTTGCATTGTTCTGGTAATGCGTCCGCATCCGGCCAACCCAGCTTAATGCAGAAGAAGTGGCTGCTGAACCCATGGCGGTGGATGAACCCATTACGACCACCTTTTTCTGCGCTGAGAGAGGTGATTGCAGGGACGTGCAGAATAATACCAGTAACAGGCAGAAACATGTTTTATTCATATAACAATTTTTGGGTAGTATTCAGGGACGGAGAAAGCCAGCAATCAGAGTCTGCCCAGGGCGGGACACATTAAAATTAAAAGGTATGGATTTAAGAAATTTAAGTACATATACTTAGTTGTTCACAAAAAAGAAACAGTTAAGGTTTTTCCGGAATGAGGATTTTTCATATATTTGAATAGTTGCACAAACAACTATATGCCAAACAACCAATTTAAACGAGGCGAGCTGTACAGCTTTATTACTGGTAAAGCGTCGACTGCTATCGCCCGCAGACTGCAGAAGAAATTTAATGCGGCCGGACTGAATATCACGATCGAGCAATGGAGTGTATTGTATCATTTGTGGAAACAGGAGGGGATCAGTCAGCAGGAATTGTGCAATGCCACTTTCCGGGATAAGCCGAGTATCACCCGCCTGGTGGACAACCTGGAAAAGCTGAACCTCGTAAAAAGGGTGGCTTCGGAAAGTGACCGCCGGATCAATATGATTTACCTGACCAAACAGGCCCAGAAACTTCAGGAAGATACCATGGCACTGGCTGAAGAAACACTGAATGAAGCCCTGGAGACTGTACCGGCCGATAAAGTGGATATCTGTAAGGAAGTTTTACAGATCGTGTATGACAACCTGAAATAAGCCCAACCATTTCAAAATATATAACATCTAAAATGCCTCATTATGAGTACCGCAACAGAAACCAGGAAAGCACTGAAAGGTGGCGAATGGCTGATCAAGGAATCTACTCCCGCTGACACGTTTACCGCGGAAGGATTCACCGAAGAACAACTGATGATCCGGGATATGTGTAATCAGTTCCTGGATGCAGAAGTGTATCCCAATTTAGACCGTATCGACTCATTGGAACCGGGACTCATGAAGTCACTGGTGACCAAGGCCGGTGAACAGGGATTGCTGGCGACTTCTTTTCCTGAAGAGTATGGCGGACTCGGGAAGGATTTTGTCACCTCAACGATTATCAATGAGTACCTCGGTGCGGGTCACTCTTTTTCCGTAGCCATCGCTGCACATACGGGTATTGGAACCTTACCGATCCTGTATTTTGGTACACCGGAACAAAAAGAAAAATACATTCCCAAACTCATTACCGGTGAATGGGCCGGAGCTTATGGACTGACCGAACCCAATAGTGGTAGTGATGCTCTGGGTGCCAAGACCACGGCCAAACTGAGTGAGGATGGAAAATATTATATCCTCAACGGCCAGAAATGCTGGATCACCAATGGCGGTTTTGCCCAGGTGTATACGGTGTTTGCCAAAGTGGATGGTGATAAGTTTACTGGTTTTATCGTTGATCGCGGTACGGAAGGATTTACCCAGGGACCCGAAGAAAAAAAGATGGGGATCAAAGGATCTTCTACAGTACAGTTATACTTCCAGGACTGTAAAGTTCCCGCAGAGAACCTGCTTGGTGAAGTGGGAAAAGGACACCGGATTGCTTTTAATATTCTGAATATCGGTCGTCTGAAACTTTGTGCTGCGGCGATCGGTGGTGCCCGCAAATCACTCAGCGGAACCGTTGAGTATGCAAAAACCAGGGAACAGTTTAAACAGCCTATTTCCAATTTCGGTGCCATTAAACATAAACTGGCTGAAATGGCCATTCGTATTTATGTGGCCGAGTCGGCACTGTATCGTACCGCCAAGTGGATTGATGAGAAAGAACATGAATTGCTGGCATCCGGCAAACCTTTCAGCGAAGCCCTGCTCGGTGGTGCCGAAGAATATGCCATTGAATGTGCCATGCTGAAAGTATATGGCAGCGAAGTACTCGATTATGTAGTGGATGAAGGCGTTCAGGTACATGGAGGTAATGGATTCAGCGCCGAGTATAATGCTTCCCGCGCTTATCGCGACAGTCGGATCAACCGGATCTATGAAGGTACCAATGAGATCAATCGTCTCCTTATTCTTGATATGACCCTGAAAAGAGCCATGGGTGGTCGTCTGGACCTGATGGGTCCGGCCATGGGGGTACAGAAGGAACTGATGAGTATTCCTGATTTCAGCGAGGATGATACCCCATTTGCCGCCGAGCGCAAACTGATTGCCAACCTGAAGAAGGCAATTCTGATGGCATCTGGAGCTGCTGTACAGAAACTGATGATGAAGATTGAAAATGAACAGGAAATCCTGATGAATATTTCCGATATGGCCATTGAAACCTTCAATGCGGAAAGTGTGCTGCTGCGGGTGATGAAGATGGTGGAAGAGAAAGGAGAGGCAAACAGCCAGGTCTACCTGGATATGATGCGCACTTATCTGTATGATGCGGCCGACCGCGTGAACAAATCAGGGAAAGACGCGATTAATTCATTTTCAGATGGGGATGAGCAGAAGATGATCCTGATCGGATTGAAAAGGTTTACTAAAGCAGAACCCTTTAATACAAAGGATGCCCGTCGCCGGATCGCTGATCAGATGATTGCTGCAGGGAAATACTGCTTCTAATTCCACTGTTCCCGGTCGAAATCCAACATGGCTGTTCTTAACGGGACAGCCCTTTTTGTTTCTTTATAGAGACTGGATAATTCCCTACGGGTCACCATCAGTTCCTTTAGTTTGCGGATTCTTTTTTGTTCTACTACCAGCCCGAAGCACATCAGGAAGGCAGAAAGGGAAGTAGAGATAAAGAATACCAGGAATGTATCATTCACATATTGCTCGTTGGGCACACCATTGGCATCGTTTTGTGCTTTAAATACATAGTACATCAGGTATATAAAGAAATAACAGCCATATCCAAACAGCAGGGAAGTAACGATTAACGCTTTCCCCGTGGCTTTCCGGTTTTCAATGGCCTGTTTGGTATGACGGATAAAGAAAAACAAACAAAGCCCGCATACAATCAACAGACCTGGTCCGATAATGATCGTGATCGCATCCAGGTTAAAGCCAACGATACTGATTACAATGGCTTCAAACAGGATGAAGCTGACAGCCACCAGTTTTAACCGCTGGGTAAATATTTTTGAAGGACTGAAATAGGAAAGAAACAGGATCAGCATGGGTGCATCGGCCAGGTTGTTGATAAAACCCCAGTTCTGTTCAACGGTGAAACTGACCGGAATATACTTTTCGGTAATCAGGTTATAGGCTAGTACGGAGCAGTAATATAACAGCAGTATGGGGAAGCTCCGGTAACGGGCGAGTCCCAGGGTAAGGATTAATAATATCGGGCCAGCTAATACAAAGGATGAAACAAGGCCCATGATTGAATACCAGTTCATGTCAATAGGTTTTTCCAGGATAAGGTCAACAATACCGGTTCAGGTATTGAATTATTCTGCAATATTAACGGCCAATTGATATATATAGTGCTTAAATAGAAGAGTTTACATGAAAATTCAGTAAAACTGTGTTACCCGTCCGTATTAATACGGCGCACCTGGAAAAAGGGTTTTTATCCTATCTTTCTGGTATGTTACGATTTTTCCGTTTAAGCCTGATCTTAATTACCCTTTCCACACATGCACAAACTTCTTTGCCTGGTTTTATCGTTGGCCGGACCAATGGGGTGCTTCCCTATCTCGAATACGGCTTGGGTTCCGACCGCCTGGGTGGGGCTAAAATGACTTATCTCGATACCGGTATTTTGGTAAAAGTGATCGACAGTACCATTATTAACTATAAAGTACAGTTATCGGCTAATCACCTGGCGTATTTGCCCAAAACCAGTTTTATACGATACGATAGTCTTATCACTGCTCCTTACTACCTGAGTAATAGCTGGAAAGTATGGGGTGATGACCGTTATGATTATGTGGTGTTGCCATTGGAAGAGAAACTCCCTTACCGGAGTATTCAACAAATCGGTCCTTCCCGTATTGTAGTAGAGGTATTCGGCGTTACGAATAACACCAACTGGATTACCCAGCTCAGTTCGGCAAAGGAGATAAAAAATGTATACCACGAACAACCGGAGGATGATCTGTTCCGGATCATTATTGAATTAAAGCATCCGCAGCATTGGGGGTATCATATCTACTACGAAAACAGGAAGCTCGTGATCCGGGTAAAGCGGCAGCCATCCTATTTACAATTACAACATATGCGGGTGGCGGTGGATGCAGGACATGGCGGGGATAATAACGGGGCGTCCGGCAAACAAACAAAGATCCTGGAGAAGAATTTTACGTTACTGATTTCAAAAGAATTGCAGCAGGCCCTCCTTGAAGAAAAAGCAGCGGTGTTAATGACCCGCGAGAAAGATACCTCTTACAATATGCCCGACCGCATTATGATGCTCCAGCAGGAAGATCCGGATTTTCTGATCAGCATACACCTTAACTCTTCATCCAAAGACAGCATAAGAGGAACGAGTACCTATTACCGGTATATTGGGTTCCGTCCTTTATCTCAATACATCTACAAAGAAATGGTCAAGTTTGGCTTGCCCGAGTTCGGCAATATCGGCAGTTTCAATTTCGCCCTCAGCGGCCCCACCCAGTACCCCAACTGCCTGGTAGAAGTCGCCTTCTTAAGTAATAAGGAGGATGAACAGCTGATTAAAGATCCGCTGTTCCGAAAAGACGTTGCAAAAGCGATTGTGGCGGGGATCAAAGCGTGGTTGAAGAGCTGTGAGGATGATTGAACATTATAATTGCAGAATGAAGAAAATGCTCAATATTCAATGCTCAATTTTCAACGCTCAATGTTGGCACCCTGCTATTTTCAGAATATCCTGGAAAAATAAAAATTGAGTAGTTGATGAAAGTAGTAAACATTTTGTTGTCTTTTGCCATCCTGACTGCCATATCACTGGCGGTTTTTTGGGGGATAAGAATGTATCTTAATAATGAAATCAGCTACAGGGATAGCAGAATTGAGAATGGGTTTAAATCAGCTCAATGTGAAATTGTAGACCAGGATTTTCATAAGGGTCATTCTGTTAAATATCAGTTTGAATATAATGGGAAAAAATATGGCGGCTGGATTCAGGATTATGATAAGAAGATAAAGATCGGGGATGTGTTTAAAGTGGTCTTTGATTCAACAAATCCCGTTTATAACAGAATGGTTAAATGATCTTCTTTTAAATAATTTCCTGTTGAGTTGATTCTTACCTGTGCACGCGGTTTTTGCATCTTCCTGGTAGTACCTACGTCTACAGGTATGCTGTTCCACCCCGTAGGGGTGCATTGTCGGTAGCTACAAGGTGTAAGAAGATGCCCGTCTCACCCCGTAGGTGGTGCATTGTGATTTTCTTCAAAAAATAATTTACGGCCTGCCAACCTCAATTCAGCTAGTTAAGCACTTAGCCCTGGTAGTAAAATCCCTCTTTTACAGGAGCCCACTGTATTTTAAATTCTTCATTTTTGTTTGGTTAGCGATTCTACCCCCGCCAACACCCAAAAACAAAAATCGTTTCCTTATTTGTATACTACCGGGATGGCAACTGCTGGCTGTCAGTTATAAATAAAGTGTAGGGCATAAGGTTTTTGATAAAAATATTGGAGGACTAAGAAAAGTACTTTCTAATGAATACCTGCCCAGATTGTTGGCTAAATAATAATCAGATGAAAAAATACCTGTTGGTTTTATTTATTTTGTCAGGTTTCGGCTCATTTGCCCAACCCCTGACATTTGATGTATTTACGGCCACTGTACCGGATGGATGGACGAGGGATGAAACAGCAAAGTCAAATATCAATTTCACAAAGATCAACCAGCAGCAAAAAACCTGGTGCCGGTTCTTATTATATAAAAGCACTGTGGGAAGTGGTAATCTCCGCGATGATTTCAATAAGGAATGGAGTGACCTGGTTGTGGCCGCGAATCCGGGAGCAGGGGGACCGGTGATGACTGAACCTGTAACGGAGAACGGATGGTCGGTTATTTCTGGAACCGGACAATTCATGTTTGACAACAAGAATACCACCGTCATACTGAAAACCTATTCAGATGGGCAGCGTTGCGCCAGCCTGCTTGTGATGACCAATGATCCCACCGGATTTGAATCAGTAATCAATGATTTTCTGTCTTCGGTATCAATCACTCCCGTCAGCAACCCGGTGCAACCACCGTCACCGGATTCAGGCGGACAGCAGGTACAAATACCGGCACCGATGGTTACGGGCTTTCAGTTTAATACCTCCAATTTTGATGACGGCTGGACGAGTGTGGTGAAGGAAGACTGGGTGGAGGTGGTAAAAGGCGATATCCGGGTATTGTTGCACTATCCCCGGGAAGAAGAAAAAAAATATATCTCGCAACAGGATGAAAAAACCCGTTTATTCTGGAACCTCTTAGTGGCGCCCCGGTACAGCAATCTCCGGAATTATGAAATGCTGAATTACAGTATGTCCTATGAGCCACCACATTTTGCAGGGGGCCTCCTCCGGGATAATCAAACCGGCCAGGATGTTTGGGTGACGCTTTTTGAAAAGGCTAGGACAGGCTGGATTGAAATCATA
>JAKQJH010000025.1 GCA_029561255.1 Bacteroidota bacterium
CTTGTTCACCGGGAGGAAGATGTCACTGTAATTCTCGATATAAAGCAGGATATCATTTACCGGAAATTTTATTTCGGGAAAGTGCCTGGTGAGCTCGCTCATGAAGACCATGCCGTCAAGGCCGCCAAGGGGGTGGTTTGAGACAAAAATGTTCCTGCCTCCTTTGGGCAGGTTTTCGACTCCGTGGGCACGGTATGTGATGCCCATGTATTCAAGGGCTGCATCGTTAAAGGCAGCACCGCGCAGATGCGCGAATTTGCGCAGGATTTCATTAATGCTGTCCTGGTGCGCAATGCGTTTGAGGTAACGGATCACAAAGCCGGGGAGAATCCTGTGAATCTTCGGGTTCTTGTCAGCGAGAATTTTCTCGATATCCACTTGAAGAGGATTGACGGAGTGTTCCATTTTGTCACCTTAAACGATTGCAAAGATAAACATGAGGATTTATAATCGTGTATCGCCTGCTACGAATTGTTACAGGAGGCAAGCACTGACTTCACTACCTGATCTCCTGCGATGAATTATTACAGGGGGGAACCGCTGGCTTCAACACCTGATTGCCTGCGGTGAATTCTTAATGGGGGTAACCGCTGACTTCAATACCTTCTCGCCTGCGGCGGATTATTAATGGAGGTAACCGCTGGTTTCAATACCTTCTCGCCTGCGGCGAAGTGGCACCGTGGACCATGATTTTACCCGGGATGACTGGTTATTCTGGCTCAGTTTGGATCAGCATGGGTGACTCACTTTGGCCCGGAATAATCATCACTTTGGTCCGGAATCAGCGGTACACTTTGGTCCGGAATAATCAGGATGACCATCCGGCGGAGGGCAGCAGCGGATAAAGCATTGCAGAATGGGTATTTAAAATCATATTTTGCCCGCAAGGCAGACAATCTTCCAAAAAGGTCATAAAGCATTGTATTACAGCATATAGCAAATATCAAATTTTTCTGCCATCACACACAATTTTCGCTCCGGAAACAAAGTTTTCAACAATAGTGAAGAAAAATGGAGAAAAGTGGAGGAAAGTGGGAAATTAATTCCTACTTTAGCCATTTGAAACAACAACTGTGATGGCCACATTCATCGGCGATTATTCATGCAGACTTGA
>JAKQJH010000030.1 GCA_029561255.1 Bacteroidota bacterium
CCAAAACGGTGGACAAGCAGAACTACTACCAGGTGAATGAAGTGCTGACGTTTAACAGCAGCAAGGAGGAGTTGGCGAAGTTTATCACGAGGGGGTAAGAATGAGTAATGAGTAATCAGTAATGAGTAATTCCTAAAGCAGAAATAGCCATAAAGAAAGAGTCTCTCCGGTTTTCGGAGAGACTCTTTCTTTATTGACAATTCGATTTTAAACGACCTTCTTACTCATTACTCATTACTGATTACTCATTGCTTATTACTTATTTCCCGAGTACCTCAGCCATTTTCTTCCCAATATCCGCCGGGCTGCTCACTACGTGGATGCCGCATTCGGTCATGATTTTCATTTTGGCAGCGGCGGTATCGTCGGCACCACCCACGATGGCTCCGGCATGACCCATCCGGCGGCCGGGAGGTGCGGTCTGGCCGGCGATAAAGCCAACCACGGGTTTTTTATTTCCATTATCCCTGATCCAGCGGGCGGCTTCGGCTTCCATACCACCACCGATCTCACCGATCATTACGATGGCGTCGGTTTCAGGATCGTTCATGAATAATTCAACGGCTTCCTTAGTAGTGGTTCCAATGATGGGGTCGCCACCAATACCTACCGCAGTAGAAATGCCCAGTCCGGCTTTGGCTACCTGGTCCGCTGCTTCGTAAGTGAGGGTACCTGACTTGGATACAATACCCACACGGCCTTTAATGAATACAAAGCCGGGCATGATACCCACTTTGCTTTCACCGGCGGTAATCACACCGGGGCAGTTAGGACCCACCAGGCGGGTGTTTTTACCCTGCAGGTAGTTCTTTACTTTAACCATATCCTGAACAGGAATGCCTTCTGTAATACATACTACGAGACCGATTCCGGCCTCAGCGGCTTCCATCACGGCATCGGCTGCAAAAGCCGGGGGAACGAAAATGATACTGACATCCGCACCGGTTGTTTTAACGGCATCGGCCACTGTATTAAATACGGGACGTTCCAGGTGTGTGCTGCCGCCTTTACCGGGCGTAACCCCACCCACCACATTGGTGCCGTATTCGATCATTTGTGTAGCATGGAAGGTACCTTCTGTACCGGTGAATCCCTGAACCAGGATTTTCGAGTTTTTATTTACGAGGATACTCATATTTTGGTCTTAAAAGTGGGGCAAAAGTAAGGCATTTACGGGGTTTCGCTGACTACTTTATTTGCAGGTTGACGAAGATCAGAGGGAGGGGCCGTCTTTCCGCATCATGTCGTCCATATTCCGTAGGCTGGGGATTTTGCCGGTCATTTCCAGCATCCGCATATCCTTGGCATCCTGCAGGAATTCAGAGGCAAAAATGAAGCTGTTCAACCGTTCATTCTTGCTGAAAATGATGTCTTTTTTGGAACCTTCCCATTCTTTCCTGCCCTGGTACATGTATAGAATATAATCGCCGATCTCCATCACGCTGTTCATATCGTGGGTGTTGACCACCGTCGTCATATTAAATTCGATCGTGATTTCCTTGATCAGTTTGTCGATTACCAGGGAGGTCTGGGGATCCAGTCCCGAGTTGGGCTCATCGCAAAACAGGTATTTGGGGTTCAGCACGATGGCGCGCGCCAGGGCCACCCTTTTTTTCATCCCGCCGCTGAGTTCAGCCGGGAATTTCCGGTTCACATCCTTCAAGTTTACCCGGTCCAGCACTTCATTCACCCGGTCCAGTTTTTTACGATGCCCGTCGGTGGTGAACATGCTCAGGGGGAACATGATATTTTCTTCTACGTTCAGACTATCGAAAAGGGCCGAGCCCTGAAACAACATTCCGATTTCCTTACGGATATTGGTTTTATCCACTCCGTTCATCGTGGTGAAATTCTGTCCGCTGTAAAGGACTTCCCCGTCATCCGGTTCAAACAGTCCCACAATACATTTCTGCAGTACTGTTTTGCCGCTGCCGCTGGAACCGATGATCAGGTTACACTGACCAGCTTTCATCACGGCACTCACATCCTCGATGACCACGCGGCCGTCAAAACTTTTTTTTATGTTGTGTACTTCGATCATGTGATAGGTTAGAGGAGTAAGGCGGATAATAAATAGTCAGCAAATAATATCAGGATACAACTCACCACCACGGCTTTTGTGCTGGCTCTTCCGATTTCCAGGGCACCTCCTTTTACATAGTAACCATAGAAGGCAGGGATACTGGAAATGATAAAGGAAAAAACATACGATTTAATCAGGGCGAATATCACGTTATACGGGACAAAGTATTCCAGCAGTCCCTTGTCATACATACTTGTTGAAAGAATGCCGGCTGCGGTTCCCGCTAACCGTCCGCCCCAGATACCCAATGCCATGGCTATTACCACCAGCAGGGGGATCATTAATAGGGCCGCCACTATTTTTGGCAGGATGAGATAAGTCTTGGTATTCACGCCCATGATCTCGAGTGCATCAATCTGTTCACTCACCCGCATATTACCGAGTTCACTGGCAATACGGCTGCCGGCCACCCCCGCCAGAACAATACAAACCAGGGTAGGGGCAAATTCAAGAATTACGGTATCCCGTACAATCTGTGCAATGGTGGAAGGGGGAATCAGGGGACTGACCAGCTGGTAGGCGGTCTGGATGGTGGACACGGCCCCGATAAAGACGGAAATAATCGCCACAATCCCCAGGGAGCCAAAACCTATTTCGGTGCACTGGTGAATGAATTCCTTCCAGTACATTTTATGGTTTTCTGGCTTGGAAAACATCCCCTTAATCATCAGGAGATAGCGGCCGATGTCGTTGAAAATGGTCATACCGGGTGCTAAGATACAGGATGAAAAATTAAAAGCCAGTCTGAGCAGGGCTGACTGGCTTTTTTAGCTTTTTATAGCGGTTTAGTGTATTTCCTTCGGCTCTTTCCGAATGCGTTTCCACCAGGGAGATTTTTTCACGATATCCTGCGTGGAAATCCGGCTTTTAATCTGTGCATCCAGCACCGCAATCTGCGCCATATTAATGATACTCCGGATGGAACTGCCCAGTTGGAGTACGTGTACCGGCTTTTTCAGACCCAGCAGGATCGGTCCCACGGCATCGGCCACTTCCAGCTCTTTCATCAGGTTGTAGGCAATATTACCCGCGGCCAGGTTGGGGAAGATCAGGGTGTTCACATCCTGGTCCACCAGTTCACTGAAGGGGTAATTTTCCTTCATCATTTCTTTGCTAAGCGCCACTCCGGCCTGCATTTCGCCATCCACAATCAGGCTGGGCATTTTTGATTTTACGATTCTACGCGCTTCGGCCACCAATCTCGCTTCCGGCGAATCACTGCTGCCAAACGTGGAGTAGCTCAGCATGGCGATCCGGGGAACAATATTAAACTGGCGAACTTCCCGGGCAGCGAGCAGGGTGATTTCGGCCAGTTCTTCCGCCGTTGGATTAAAGTTCACCGTGGTATCGGCCAGGAACAGTGGACCTTTCTTGGTCAGCATCATGTACATGCCGGCGATCTTGCGCACCCCTTCTTCGGTACCGATCGTCTGAATAGCGGGCCGGATCGTATCTGGGTAATTTTTTGAAAGACCGGAGATCATGGCATCGGCATCGCCGCATTCCACCATCATACAACCATAGTAGTTGCGGTCTTTCATGATCTTTTTAGCTTCATACGCGTTGAAACCACGACGGCCCCGCTTGGCAAAAAAGATCTCGGAATACTGATTTCTTTTTTCCTCCTGCGCATCACTGCGTGGATCAAAAATGGGCAGATCTTCGATATCAATGCCGTTGGCCTCCGCAATGGCGCGTATTTTAGTTTCGTCGCCCAACAGGATCGGGTAACCGATTCCTTCATCAAAGATGATCTGCGCGGCTTTGAGTATTTTGACATTATCCGCTTCCGCGAATACAATCCGTTTGGGATCACGCCGGGCTTTATTCCCAATGGCCCGCATTACCTGGTTGTCGAGTCCGAGGCGTTTGTTCAGGTCATTGACATAGCCTTCCCAGTTGGTGATTGGAAATTTAGCCACACCGCTTTCCATAGCTGCTTTGGCAACCGCCGGAGCCACGGTGGCGAGTAAGCGCGGATCGAGTGGTTTGGGTATGATATAGTGTTCGCCGAAACTGATATTAGTTTCGTTGTAAGCCATGTTAACAATATCCGGAACCGGCGTCTTGGCCAGTTCCGCAAGGGCTCGTACCGCCGCGAGTTTCATGGCTTCATTAATCTGACGGGCCCGCACATCCAGGGCACCCCGGAAGATGTAGGGGAAGCCCAGTACGTTATTGACCTGGTTAGGATAATCACTGCGGCCGGTAGCCATAATGATATCTTTCCGGGCTTCGGTGGCCTCTTCCCAACTGATCTCGGGATCGGGATTGGCCATGGCAAATACGATGGGATTTTTGGCCATGCTTTTAATCATCTCTCCATTGAGTACCCCGCCTTTACTCAGCCCGATAAATACATCGGCATCCTTCATGCCTTCGGCGAGTGACATGCTCTTTCCGGGAACAATAAATTCTTTTTTCAGTTCATCCAGGTCGGTCCGGCCTTCATGGATCAGTCCTTTGCTGTCAAATACCCTGATATTTTCCCGGCGTACGCCCAGTCCGATATAGAGTTTCATACAGGCCACGGCGGCGGCACCAGCCCCGCTTACAACGACTTTTATTTTATCCAGTTTCTTTTTCTGGATTTCACAGGCATTGAGCAACGCGGCAGAACTGATAATTGCCGTTCCATGCTGATCATCGTGCATCACCGGAATATTCATCAGTTCCTTGAGCTGTTTTTCGATATAAAAACATTCAGGAGCCTTGATATCTTCGAGGTTGATCCCGCCAAAAGTGGGTTCAAGTGACTTCACGATCTGTACAAATTTTTCCGGATCGGTTTCGTTGATCTCAATATCGAATACATCGATATCGGCAAAAATTTTGAAAAGTACAGCCTTTCCTTCCATGACGGGCTTACCGGCTTCAGGGCCGATATTGCCCAGTCCCAGTACGGCAGTTCCGTTACTTATTACGGCTACCAGGTTGCCTTTGGCGGTATATTTATAAACATCTTCAGGATTGGCGGCAATCTCCAGACAAGGAACAGCTACACCGGGAGAATAGGCAAGGGAAAGGTCCCGTTGGGTTTTGGCTTCTTTGGTAGGGATTACTTCAATTTTGCCCGGTCTTCCTTTTGCATGGTATTCGAGGGCTTGTTGTTTGCGAAGGTCGTTTTGCATTACAAAAATTTAATTCTTTATGCTGCGAAAGTTTCAAAACAGGCTGCAAGGTACAGAATATCGGGCCGAACCGGCCTGATGACTATCATATCCCGGAATAACAGGGAATACGGAGCTGCTGCTTTCTTTTTTTGTATAACTAATGAGATAGATCAGTACCGGGCACTGGCACCCATCCAGGCCATGATGCCCATGCCGATCTCAATGGCTGATTCGTCAATATTGAAAACAGGAGTATGAACACCGGC
>JAKQJH010000065.1 GCA_029561255.1 Bacteroidota bacterium
CCGTTCATCCGGTTCCATTTCTGTTCACCCGCAGCAATAAACTGATCGATCATGGTTTGGGCGCCATTGGCAAAATCGCCAAACTGGGCTTCCCAGATCACCAGGGCATTCGGGTTGGCAAGTGCATAGCCATATTCAAACCCAAGCACACCATACTCACTCAGTAATGAATTATAAATCCTGAATTTGCCAGTCTTACCAGGGATCTTTGATAAACGGCTATACGGTTTGTCGTTCTGTTCATCACGGAGTACAGCATGCCGGTGTGAGAAGGTACCCCGACGTACATCTTGTCCGCTCATCCGTACATCTTTGCCTTCGAGTGTGAGACTTCCGTAAGCCAACAGTTCGGCTGTAGCCCAGTCAACCTTATGTTCTGTTTCAAATAATTTCACTTTGTCCTGCAGGATCTTTTCCACTTTACGCAAGGGCTTGAATCCTTCGGGCCATGACATCATGGCTTTGAATACCGTATTGAATTTATCTTCGGATATACTGGTTGAGGGAGATCGGTCAAAATCATTGACCACAGCCCTTCTTAATTTTTTCCATTCCAGTTCAGGTGCCTGGTAATGATAAGGCAATGGATTTTGCTTGATCTCATCAAGTCGTTCCTGCAGGTCCGCCCAGAATTTTTTCTCCATGGCCTTGGCCAGTTCCTGTGCATCGGGTTCTCCGTTTTCCAGCAGGTATTTAATATAGACTTCCCTTGGGTTGGGGTGTTTGTCAATCAAGGCATACAAATGCGGTTGAGTAAACTTGGGATCATCGCCTTCATTGTGTCCGTGACGACGGTAACATACCATATCAATAAACACATCGCCGTTAAATTCCTGGCGGTAACGGGTGGCAATCTCCGCGCATTTAATCACCGCTTCCGGATCATCGCCATTTACGTGAAATACCGGTGCCTGGACAGCCGCCGCAAGGGAGGTGCAATAATCCGAGCTCCGTGCATCATCAAAATCGGTAGTGAACCCAATCTGGTTATTGATCACATAGTGAATGGTTCCCCCGGTATAATATCCCCTGAGGTAACTCATCTGTAATACTTCATAAACAATTCCCTGACCGGCCACCGAAGCATCGCCATGAATCAGGATCGGAAGGATGCGGTCAAACTCACTCTCATACATCACATCGGCCTTGGCCCGGGCAAAGCCCACCACCACCGGGTTTACTGCTTCGAGGTGAGAGGGATTGGGCATGAGTTTCAGGTGGATGGTTTTATTATTGATCGTCTCCACTTCAGAACCATAACCCATATGGTATTTCACATCGCCGCTGCCCATGGTCTGATCCACTTTGGCAGTGCCTTCAAACTCGCTGAAGATTTGTTCATAGGTCTTACCCATGATATTGGCCAGGATATTCAGTCGACCCCGGTGTGCCATTCCAATCACCACTTCATGGACATCCTGATCTGCGGCAGCACTGATAATTGCATCGAGGGCGGCAATAGTAGTCTCCCCTCCTTCCAGTGAAAAACGCTTCTGACCTACATACTTGGTATGCAGGAATTTCTCAAACATCACTCCCTGGTTCAGTTTCTCCAGGGCTCGTTTCTTTTTCGCGAGTGGCAGGGGTTGCAGTAAAGTAGTTTCAATTTCACGGGTCAGCCAATCAACTTTTTTCGGATCGCTGATGTATTTGAATTCAACACCCACACTGGATGCATAACATTTTTCCAGGTGAGCCAGAATACTACGAAGAGAAGTAGTACCCAATCCAATCAGTTCACCAACCTGGAAGGATGTATCCAGATCTTTTTCAGAAAATCCGTAAAAAGCTAATTCAATATGGGCGCCCCGGTCTTTACGGGTACGTATCGGATTGGTTTTGGCAATCAGGTGGGCTTTGTTCCGATAACCCAGGATCATCCGGTAAGCCCGGAGTTCGCGGAGCCAATCGGTATTGTCGGAAGATCCGGTTGTAGCAGCAATTGCCGGGGCTGTCTCGGAAGCCGTTGTGGCCGGAGCTGCTGTTTTACCATTGAGGTTGGCGCCATTACTCATGGCAAAATCAAATCCCTCGAAAAACTTTTTGATTTCAGGATCCACAGAGGACGGGTCCTTCAGAAAATCACGGTACAGGTTTTCAATATACTCCGGGTGGGAGTTAGTGATATAGGAAAAATCCTTCATGAAAGAGGTTATTATAATACTGGTGAAAAATCGGGTCACAAATATCGCTGAAAAAAAGGAAAAC
>JAKQJH010000082.1 GCA_029561255.1 Bacteroidota bacterium
AAACTCATTCGATTGTTGTGCTGTCAGATTCATATTGAGGAATATTCAGGTATTTATCAGGAAAGTCCGGGCGGTCAGGTGGGGCAAACGGTCAGGAATACGGGTCGTAAAACTGAAATTGTTAGCCGGGAGTGACGGTACGACTTTTTTGCCCGGCAAAGTTACGGATGAGGGGGCAGAAAAATGCTGTTTTGTGGAAGCTGGGGATAAGCCGTGAAATACCGTTCTTTGTGGTATGACAGGTGACCTTTTAAAAAACTGGGAAAAGAAATCGAAGGAACGGCAGAAAATCTATAAGAACTACCTCCAACGGGTCAGCAAGAACACGGTTTTGCGCCAATTGCCCGATTATCATGAGGAGGCTTTCAGCAAAGTAGACTGCCTGCAATGCGCCAACTGCTGTAAGAATTTCTCCCCCCGGTTCAAAACCCCCGACATTAAAAGGCTGAGCAAACTGCTACGTCTGCGGGAAAGCGATTTTATCGAAACCTACCTCAAAGTAGACGAGGAAGGGGATTATGTGGCCAACACCAGTCCTTGTCCTTTCCTGGGTGCCGACAACTACTGTTCCATCTACGAAGACCGTCCTTCCGATTGCCGGCGGTTTCCCTATACTGATGAGGATGTGATCTTCAAACGACAACCGCTGACACTTAAGAATTCTACCTTTTGTCCGATCACCTATTATGTGCTGGAGAAGTTGGTGCAGGCGGAGAAGCAGGGATAGGTTGGAGGTTGGGGGTTGGAGGTTGGAAGAGGCAGAAAGTAGAGAGGGGTTTAAAGAGGCGTTGGAGGTTGGAAGTTGGAGGTTCGAAGAGACTGAAAGTAGGGAGGGGATGAAAGGTTGCCAGGTTAGTAGGGGCTGTTTACTAATGACTAACGACTAATGACTAACGACTATCTCCCCTGCGTTTTGTAAAATAAACCACCAGCCCGGCCACCAGCACCAGTGATCCCGCAATCATCAGGGCATTACTGTTTTTCTTTTTCAGGGTGTAGGAGGCATCCAGCAGCGGCTTGCCTTTAATCTGAATCGAATAGACGGGAATCCTCTTTTGCCGGGTATTGAGATAGGGCAGGGCATACGCAGGGATACCGATGGTGATCGAATCTCC
Source organism: Bacteroidota bacterium (assembly GCA_029561255.1). Taxonomy (GTDB): domain Bacteria; phylum Bacteroidota; class Bacteroidia; order Chitinophagales; family Chitinophagaceae; genus JJ008. The sequence goes on from JAKQJH010000082.1 coordinate 1,116, forward strand.
CATATTGGTGGATATAAATTCATCTCCTTTTAACCCGGCTAAAAATGACGGATCAACCACAAATTTTTCTTTATAACTATAAAGCTTGAACGTAAGTGATGAACCTTTACCATTATCCGACCAGTTGTAATCCCTGAACCGGTCCGTCAGGAGGAACAGATCTTTCTCAGAACGGACCTGTTGGTTATTGTAACTGATATAGAAGAACAGACCTGCAGACAGCAGTATCAACAAGGCAACGACCATGCCTCTTCTTTTTCGGTTCATCATCATCATGTAGTTAAATTTTATATGATACTCGCTTGCGAAGCTACAAACATTAGCCCGACATCAGCCTGGTTCTGTTGAATAGCTTTTTCCTCCTGATTCGGTCTTTGTCTATGAATATTCAGTAAATTGAACATGCATTATTTTACCGACACAACCTTTTTACCTCTTTAACCGTTTTCAATCATGAATATAACTCCGAACTTTTAACCTCGAACCTCCAACCTCCAACCTCGAACCTCCAACCTCCAACCTCGAACCTCCAACTTTATAATATGAATCGCCGGAACTTTCTTACACAAACCGCCCTCAGTGCAGGTGCCCTGACCCTCCTGCAAAATGATATACTGACCGCTTTATTCCAGGAACCCTGGAAAATAAGTATGCTGACCAGTGATATCGGGGTGTTTACAGAGAGGGGGGGGACGATTCTTTTTTATTTATCAAAGAAAGGAATCGTCGTAGTGGATTCGCAATTCCCCGACCAGAGTAAACACCTGATTGATGAATTGAAGAAAAAATCAGAAAAGCCATTTAAGGTCCTGATCAATACCCATCATCACGGGGATCATTCAGGAGGTAATATTTCATTTAAAGGGCTGGTGGAACATGTGGTGGCCCATGAGAACTCAAAGATCAATCAGGAAAAAACAGCGAAACAGAATAAGAATGAGGATAAACAATTGTATCCTGATCAGACTTATACCAGCACCTGGTGCCAGAAACTGGGCAAGGAAAAGATATGTCTCCATTATTTCGGTGCCGGTCATACCAATGGCGATAGTTTTGTTCATTTCCAGCATGCCAACATTGTGCATTGTGGCGACCTGGTGTTCAACCGCCGGCATCCATATGTTGACCGTAGTGCGGGTGCCAATATGAAAAGCTGGATCATTGTATTGGATAAAGCACTGCAAACCTTCGACGCCAAAACCCGTTTTGTATACGGACATGCCGGCACCGGGTTCGATATTACCGGTAACACCGATGACCTGAAGGCTTTCCGTGATTATATTGGAAACGTACTGAAGTTTGTTGAAGGGGAAATGAAATCAGGAAAATCGAAAGAAGAAATCCTGAAAGCCACTATAATTCCCGGTAGTGAGGCCTGGAAAACGGAAGGGATTCAACGACCTTTGCAAGCAGCCTGGGAAGAGTTGAAGGGGTAGGGATGTTGGAGGTTCGAGGTTGGAGGTTCGAGGTTGGAGGTTGGAAGTTCGAGGAGTTTAAAAGGTTGAAAAGGTTTAAAAGGTTTCCGAGGTTAACTTAATCACGCTCTCATTTCTCTCTTTTTTCTTCTTTGAACTCTTTAGCGCCGCCCGCAGGGCCATTAGCGGTTTCAGAGGTTTCAAAGGTTTAAAAGGTTTCAGAGGTTAACCTAATCACGCTCTCTTTTCTCTCTTTTTTCTTCTTTGATCTCTTAGCGCCGCCCGCAGGGCCATTAGCGGTTTCAAAGGTTTAAAAGGTTTAAGAGGTTTAAGAGGTTCCAGAGGTGCCAAATAGTTAAGTACACTACCATTATCACGCCCCACTCACTACTCACCACTCACCACTCACTAATACTCAAATTTCCTCAGCCCCGGCGCCTTAAACCAGGTAACCACCACCACCAGTAAAGTCATACAACCTCCGAATATTACAGAGGGTACCGTGCCCAGGGCTGTGGCGGCCACTCCGCTTTCAAACTGTCCGAGTTCATTGGAAGAATTAATGAAAATAGAGTTAACAGAAGAAACCCGGCCCCGCATTTCATCCGGTACAAAAAGCTGGACCACGGTGCCACGGATGATTACACTCACGCCATCGAAAAGTCCGCTGATCAGCAGAGCGGCAAAACTCAGCCAGAAGTTCTGGGATAATGCGAAGAGGAGAATACAGACACCAAAACCGGCCACCACATATAATAAGGTTTGGCCCTGTTTCTTTTTCAACGGATGAGTAGTCAGCCAGGCAATGGCAATGAAATTCCCGAGGTAAGTGGCCGCCACCAGCCATCCAAGTCCGATGGGTCCGACATGCAGAATATCTGAAGCGAAAACAGGTAAGAGGGCAATGGCCCCACCGAATAATACGGCAAACATATCCAGACTCATCGCACCCAGCAGGGCCTTGTTATGAAAGACAAACCGCAGTCCTTCTTTCACGCCTTCCCAGGTTTTGCTGCTGCCTTGCCAGCTGACGGGTTTGGGTTTTATTTTTTGAAATAAAAAGAAAGCGATACCAACCAATCCGCAAACGGGGATAAAGGCAATGGTTATATTGGTATAGCCCATCAGCACCCCGGCGATAGCGGGTCCGGCAACTGCGGCCACCAGCCATACCATGCTATTTACGGAGATGGCTTTTACCAACGACTCCTGCGGGATCAGCTGGGCCAGGAAAGCATTGAAGGCGGCTCCGGTAAAGGCCCGAACGGCCCCGGTACAAAATACCAATCCGTAAATACACCATTCAATAATGGGTCTTGAATAATGGGCCTGCATCCACTTTGAAGTAACGGCCAATAAGCCCAGCATGATAAAAAAGTAAAGCGCGATGCAAATGCTGATCAACCGGTGTTTATTACTGCGATCCACTTTTACTCCGGCCGGCAAGGCCAGCGCAATAGCCGGGATCACTTCGGATAATCCGAGTATACCGAGGGCCAGTTTACTGTCAGTGAGCTCATACAGCCGCCAGCCCAGTAATACAGGGGTCATCCGTAGTCCGGCTATAAACAGGATCCGGGCGGTGATAAACCAGGAAAACTCAGTGTTGATCAGGGGCCAGTACTTTTTCCGGAAAGTAAAGAGATGACTCATGGGAGTGTAAGATAATGCTGTCCGTTCTCATATTCCTTTTCCAGCGCATGGAGGATTACCTGAAGATGTTTCTCATTGCCCAGGAAATCGGCATTGCTGGCATCCACAAACAGTGTTTTGATATTGTGCTGCTTGATATAGTTCGTATAGGTTTCCTGAAGATTGAACAGGTAGTCATCACTGATATTCTGTTCATAGACCCGGTTCCGCTTGCGGATATTTGCTTGAAGCTTCGAAACCGGCGCATGCAGGTAGATTAATATATCCGGTTGTATTAATTGCTGATGTATGATATCAAATAGCCGCTGGTAAAGACGGAATTCATCTTCCGGCAGGGTCACTTTGGCAAACAGCAGGCATTTGGTAAAGAGATAATCCGATACCGTCAGGGTCTGGAACATATCCTTTTGCTGTAGTAATTCCTTCAACTGTTTAAACCGCTCAGCCATGAAGAATAATTCCACGGGGAAGGCAAACTGATCCGGGTTTTCATAAAATTTCGGCAAAAAGGGATTTTCGGCAAATTCTTCCAGGATCAACCGGGCATTGTAATGTTTGCTCAACAGGTTGGCCAGGGTGGTTTTTCCTGCGCCGATATTTCCTTCTATGGTGATAAACTGGTAATTCATGCATCAACTCCCGGTCGGGTATCCTTAAATTTAATGTGGGCGCAAATTACTTGAAATGATAAGGTGGCTTGCAATAGCGGTAAAGATTGTGGAAAAATTCAGGAAAGCTTTGTTACTTCCAGGGTATCCGGGCAATCTGCCAGCAAGGAAGAAACAGATTGTTGTAAAACGGGATGAATCACATCACCGGCAATCTCAGCAAGCGGGAGCAGGGCAAAGCGGCGGTTGTGCAGTTCGGGATGGGGCAGTTTCAACAGTTCGTACTGATGAATTTCGTCCCCATACATTAATATGTCAATATCAATCAGCCGGGGACCATATTTTTCCTCCCGGATCCTGCCCAGTTGTTTTTCAATTTTCAGCAAACGGCGGATCAGTTGACGGGCATTGAGCGGGGTCATGATTTCGAGCGCCTGATTCAGGAA
>JAKQJH010000096.1 GCA_029561255.1 Bacteroidota bacterium
ACTGAGCGAGGCACAGCCGGCACCCAGAAAAATATAATCATATGATGATTGCTTGAACAGGACTGCAAATTAAGCTTCTTCTGCTTCCGGAGCATATTCCACGCGGCGGGCACCGGCCATCAGCTGCTTATCGCGTTGCACCTTTTGCCAGTATTTCCGGGCGACATACAGAAAGCCAAAACTTTCACCTTGTTCCTTATTCAGGTGCTTATGGTGCATTTTATGTGCCCAGCGGATGGCGCGTACATAGGTATTATTGCTGCGGCTGAACCACTTGAAGCGCTGGTGAATGATCACATCATGTACCAGGAAATAAGCGGCGCCATAAAGCATGATTCCAAAACCAATGGATTGCATCCACCAGACATGATCATAGGTGCCAAAATAAATCAGGAGGAAACTCGGCACGGCAAAAATGAACGCAAAGAGATCGTTTTTTTCAAACACACCCGGGCGTACCTGGTGATGATCCTTGTGCAGGATCCAGAGAAAACCGTGCATCACATATTTGTGGGTGCACCAGGTAATACCTTCCATGACGAAAAAGGTGCCGAAGAAAACGAGAATGTAAAGAAGAATATCCATGTTCTTGAAAAATTAATCAGTTAAGGCCGGGGTACTGTACTGTTGTTGCCACCAGCTTTCAATTTTGGGAAAGGCGAGCTGAAACCAGGCTGTGTATAACCCCGGCCGGGTTTGCAGGGATTCAGCAATGGCGGGCATCGGTTTAAAGCAATAATCCATGACCTCATCGGGATTGCAGCGTATTTCACCCTCATATTCCCCGCTGTATACATGGTCAAACTCATATTCCGTCAGGCCATTGTCAAATTCGGCCTTATATACAAAATCAAATAATTTCTTTGCCGGGGTATCAAATCCCATTTCCTCCACCAGCCTGCGATGTACGGCATCATCCGTATTCTCGCCCATCGCCGGGTGACTGCAACAGGCGTTGGTCCACAGGCCGCCGCTATGGTATTTATTCCGCGCCCGTTGCTGCAGGAGCATTTCACCTTTGCGGTTAAAGACGAATACACTGAAAGCCCGGTGCAGAAAGCCTTTCCGGTGTGCCTCCAGCTTTTCACAAGAGCCCAGGATTTGATCCTGCTCATCCACGAGAATTACTTGGGTAAGGTCCATATCAGATCAGTCGGAGCTGGTTTTTAACGCCTGCCCTGAATACGATCATCGCTTTCAGGTAATTTGGAATACGGATCCGCGTGTCCAGTACACGGGCCGGTTCCAGGCGTTTTATTTTTTTGAAAAGGGAGAGATAATATTTATAAGCCACATACACGCCAAAACGTGCTTTCAGGGGCAACCGGAGAATACCTTCATAAGCCTGGTGAAAATCCTGGTGAATATCGGCTTCAATTTCCCGTTTGTCTTTTTCAGTAAAATTGGAAAAATCACAGCCGGGGAAGTACACACGGGACATCCCGTTGAAGTCGGCCTTGATATCGCGCAGGAAATTCACTTTCTGAAAGGCTGCCCCGAGTGCCCGGGCCGGTGCTTCCAGCTGATCATACATTTCCTTTTTGCCTTCACAAAATACATAGAGGCACATCAGTCCCACCACTTCAGCAGAACCATAGATATATTCCTTGTATCCTTCACAGTCGTAACACTTTTTATCCAGGTCCATTTCCATACTCCGGAAAAAGGCTTCCACGAGTTTCAGATCAATATTGAATTCATTCACGGTACGCTGGAAACTGTTCAGCACCGGATTCAGGCTGATGCCGCGTTCAATGGCGGCATAGGTTTCGTTTTTAAACTGCGCCAGCAGGATGTCTTTATCATAATCATGGAATGTATCCACAATTTCATCCGCCAGACGTACAAACCCGTAGATATTGAATATCGGGGTCCGCAAATCACGGTGAAGCATGCGGATCGCCGAGGAGAAGGAGGTGCTGTAATTCTCCGTTACAATCCGGCTGCAATTTTCACTGGTGGTATGAAAAAGATGTAGCATACTTCAATATAAGTATTTATTTAATTGTTCTGATCACTTGTTTAGCCACCACTTCACCGCTGATCAGTGAGGGTGGAACACCCGGACCGGGAACGGTCAGCTGCCCGGTATAAAATAGATTTTTTACCTTTTTACTCTGGCAGGATGGCCGGAAAATTGCGGTCTGCATCAGGGTGTTGGCGAGTCCGTAGGCATTACCCCGGAACGAATTATACTCCTTTACAAAATCACTGACAGAAAATGTTTTTTTGTACACCACTGAATCAAGTATGGATTCACCCAGGTGTTTTTCCATCCGGCGGGCGATTATTTGAAAATATTTTTCCCGCAATGCTTCGGTATCCTGTTCTAGACCGGAAGCTACCGGAACCAGGAATACTATGTTCTCCTGTCCTTCCGGTGCCACTGACGGATCTGTAGCAGATGAAACACTTACATAGAACAAAGGTTCAGTGGGCCACTTCGGATCTTTATAAATTTCCACCCCGTGCTGATCAAAAGGCACATCAAAAAACAGGGCATGGTGTACCGGACTTTTCAGTTTTTTATTGAGCCCCACATAATACATCAGGCAGGAAGGGGCCATTACTTTTTTATCCCAGTAACGGTCGGAATAAGACCGGTATTCCGGCGCAAGTAATTTTGTTTCGGTAAACTGGTAATCCGCCCCGCTGATCACCGCATCGGCCGTATAGGTTCCTTTACTGGTTATTACTTTTTTGGCGGATGTGCCGCTGATTTCAATTTTACTGACGGCTTCATCAAACCTGAATTCCACGCCCAGTTCGAGGGCCAGCCGGTACATGCCGTCCACAATCGCATACATGCCGCCTTCCGGGTACCAGGTACCTCCTTTGATATCTGCATAATTCATCAGGCTGTAAAGAGCCGGTGTATCCTGTGGAAGGGCTCCCAGGAAAAGCACCGGAAATTCCATCAGCTGACGAAGTCTGGAATGTTTGAAATATTTATAAATATGCTTTTTAATGGACGTAAACACTTCGAGCCGGAATACCCCGCTGATGGTTTGCCAATCCATAAATTCCGTCAGTGACTGGCTGGGTTTATATACCAGCTTATTCACCCCGACTTCATATTTATAAGCCGCTTCCCGGAGATATTTATCCAGCATGACCCCGCTGCCTGGTTCCAGTGATTCAAAAACTTCCCGGAGTGCTTTATAATCAGCGGGCAGATCGGTATAGCCGTCTGACCAGTATACCCGGTATGAAGGATCGAGGCGGGTTAGTTTATAATAGTCGGATACTTTTTTTCCAAACTGATTGAAGTAGCGTTCAAATACATCCGGCATCCAGTAAAAGCTGGGACCCATATCGAAGGTGAAACCCTGCTCCTTTAACTGGCAGGCGCGTCCCCCGGGTGTATTGTTTTTTTCCAGTACAATAACTTTCCAGCCTGCTTTGGCCATAAAAGATGCCGAGGACAGACCGGCAAATCCGCTACCGATAACAATGACTGATTTTTCCGACAAATGAAGTGATTTAATAACGACTGATCTGTTCCTTTAATAATTTACGGGCAAAGTGAATACGGCTTTTGATCGTACCCAGGGGCTCATGCAATACCTCGGCGATTTCATTGTATTTATATCCGTCAAAGTACAACAAAAAAGGAGTCCGGAAGATTTCAGGTAATCCCTGGATGGCCGCGTTGATCTCTTTGATCCGCATGTCGCTTTCGGCCGCATTGCTGACGGTTGCCTGTTTCTGATTGATCAGGTATTCATTCGGCGTGTTGTCGAAAATGGTTTTTTGTTTAGCTTTTCTGCGGTAATTATTAATAAAAATATTCCGCATGATGGTAAACAACCAGGCCTTAATATTGGTGCCAACATTATACTTCTCACGATTAGCCAGTGCCTTGTACAAGGTCTCCTGGTAGAGATCATTGGCGGCTTCTGTATCTCGGGTGAGATTCACAGCAAAGGGCTTCAGAAAGTCTGCGTTCTGAAGCAATAACTGGTTAAATTCTAATCCGGACATATAATTGTGTTTAATTATTATACGGTAAAATTAAACATTTCGGATTGATTTTAAGAATATTTTTGTTTAATTAAAATGTTAAAAAATTAAACACTAGTAATCAGTCAGTTAGCCTGTTATTATACATTTGAAAGGTATTCCATGACCTCAGAAAGTGATTTTTTGAAGGTAATTCCGGCAGGAACCGGCTTGGAATAAGTCTGGGTAAGCTGCCCGGAAACCACGGTGGCCGTGCTTCCAAAATGGGTATTGATCTGGTGCAGGAATTTATCCAGGTGGAAGTTGGAGGAAGTGGCAGTAAGATGGGTAAATACCAGATCCGGTTTTTTCAGGTTCACCACATAGGCCACATCTTTTACCGGTACATTGGCACCGAGATAGATGGTTTTTATCCCCCGGTTCTTCAGCATATAATACATAAATAAAAGACCGAGTTCATGGTGTTCTCCTTCCGGCAAAAACAATAATACCGTCCGCTCTTTGACCAGGTGTGATACACAGGTTTCAATACCCACGATCAGTTTCTGACGGATAATATTGGTAACCAGGTGCTCCTGGGCAGGATTGATATGACCGGTTACCCAGAGAATACCGATCTTCTCGAGAAAGGGAAAGAGAATCTGGATCACCGTCCGTTCAATTCCTTTAGACGCAATATAACCGGTAAGTATTTTTTCAAAACGCTCAATCTCCATATCCACCATTTCCTGCACCAGTTCATTCACAATTCTTTCCTGGATCGCCTGCGCATCTCCCAATGTAAGAATACGGCTACGGATCTCCTCCGGCAGCATTTTATCAATATGGGAAATCTTATACCCGTATTTATTCAGCAGGGCAATATTGAGCACCGTCTTCAGCTCATCATTGCTGTAATACCGGATATTGGTGCCCGTTCGCTGTGGTTTCAGAAAATGATACCGCTGCTCCCAGATACGGATAGTATGGGCCTTGATGCCGGACAGGTTTTCGAGGTCTTTTATTGTAAACGCGTTCATGAATATAGATACAATCGGGAAAGGAAAAGGTTGACGGGGAGAGAAAGTCAAAAGTCAAAAGTAAAAAGGGTCGCATAAAAGGGTAGATTCTTAACTTTTTCAGGAAATCAGGCTGTTGCAGTAATTTGATTCATTCCCTGCTTTCAGTTTTTTTACTTTTTACTTTTGACTTTTTACTTTTTACTTCCCAGAAAATCTGACACCCTTATGAAGTTAATGATTTCAGGCTTTTTCTTGCTGACTGTGAAGTCCGGTGAAAGCTACAACTCTGCATTACGGATCTTCCCGCTATCCAGCAGCTTCCTTAATTGTACCGACAAAGCCGGGCTGTGAAGGGCTTCGAGGTGACGGAAGTGATGTAGGTCTGTACCTACCAGGTCGTAGGCGTTTTGCTTCAACAGGTATTGAGCCAGTTCCGTTACGGATTTACCATAGTAACCGGTCAGGGAGAGCAGGTTGAGCTGGAAGAGGCAACCGATATCTTTTAATTCGCCATAGAAGGCTTTGTTTTGCTCCAGGTAAATATACCGTTCGGGGTGGGCGATGATGGGCTGGTAACCCTGCATCTGCATATCAAACAGAATATCTTTCAGGCTATGCGAAGGATAGGCCATGGAAAATTCCACCAGCACCATTTTATCTTTCACCGTCAGCAGGGGTTCGTTATTGGCCACCAGTCCGGCTACATAATCATCCAGGAAATATTCGGCGGCCGCATGGATTTCTATATCCAGACCGGCTTCCTTCACCGTGGTGCGTACCCACTCCAGTCTTTCCAGAATCGTTTCGCGGGTATTCTTATACATATCCCACATGATATGCGGGGTGGTAATGATTTTCCGGTAACCCAGTGCATGCAGACCGCCAATCAGCTGGAGGGAAGTTTCGATATCCGGCGCCCCGTCATCAATACCCGGGATCAGGTGCGAGTGCATATCCGTTTTCAGCATACCAATCGCCTCTTTGTCCCCTTCCTTCTCCGGCTTCGATCTTGAAAAAAATTTAAACATGCTGACCCGCTTTGTCGTCGAAATTACAAATGAATTTGATCATCCTTTCAGAAAGTTCGCTTCGGAAGGGACGGAAATGTTTTATATACGAGATCACTCTTGGGAAAAACCACATACCAGGCGGTCAGGAACAGGATCATACTATCCGTATAAAAATGCTGGTGCTGCTGGTACCAGACCTCCAACGCACCTTTATAGGGCAGGATCACATCCCGGTAACACTCCTGTGGCGGCAGTTGACTGTTGGTGATGATCAGTTCCTCATCCCTGAATACAATGGACCCGATACCGGTTAGCCCCGGCCGGGTATTGTACACTTTGGATTTCATTTCCTCCGAGTAACGGTCAAACCCGACCTTCATCAACGGACGGGGACCAACAAATGACATATCACCCGTCAGGATATTAATGACCTGCGGCAATTCGTTGATCTTACTTTGGCGGAGAAAATGACCCATCGGTGTAATACGCGGGTCCCTGCGTACCGTCATATCCCCATGCCCCATATTGGGACTATTCTTAAGCATGGTGGCAAACTTCCATATTTTGAAAATGGAATTTTTGAATCCTACCCGCTCCTGCTTGAAAAAAACTTCATGTTCTCCGGTCAGCAATAACAGAATAATGATCGGGACAAATACCGGCAGCAGAATGATCAGCGCCAATAAGGAGAATACAATATCAAAAAAGCGTTTAATCAGTTTGTACATACAAAAAGAGTTAAGGCAGTAACACCGGTTACCCGATCGCGGCTTTTATTTCCCGGGTCACAATGGCCAGTTCCTCATCAGTGATATTGGTGGAACTCGGTATACTGAGACAGGTGTTGTAAATATAATCTGACCGGTCTATGTGCCGGATATACACGCAGTCCTTATACATCGGCAGTTTATTCATCGGCATCCAGAAGCGGCGGCTCAGTATCTTATTGGCATTGAGATGATCCAGCAAGGCCTTTTGTTTATCCGTCTGAATGGTAAAGAGCCAGCCATTGGTATTCACGTCCGGCAGTTCCTGCTGGAACCGGATATCGGCCACGCCGGTGAGTTCTTTTTTATAAAAATCAACGATCTGCTTTTTTCGTTCAATAAAGGAAGGCAGTAATTCCATCTGTGCCACACCGATGGCTGCCAGTACATTCACCAACCGGTAATTATACCCCACTTCGTCATGATAATACTCATCCGCACTGGCTTTGGCCGTGGTGGTCAGGTGCTTGGCGTGTTTAGCCAGGGCCTCATCATCCGTTACGATCACGCCGCCACCGCCGGTGGAGATAATTTTATTTCCATTGAAACTGAAAGCTGCCAACGGACTAAAAGTGCCCGCGCTTTTCCCTTTATACGTGGTGCCTAATGCCTCGGTGGCATCCTCCACAACAGGCAGCGGGTATTGATTGACAATCGATGCAAACCGATCCATATCGCACATATTACCGAGGATATGCACGGGCATGATGGCTCCTATGCGGCGACCATCTTTTTTATAGAATAATTCTTTCCCTTTTACTTCAGTCTGTGTGGACAGAAACTCCTCCAGCAGATCCAGGTCCATCTGCCATAGCAGCGGATCGGCATCGATCAGCAGCGGGTCGGCACCGAGGTATTTGATGGAATTGGCCGAAGCTACAAATGTCAGGTTGGGCAGGATCACATAATCATGCTGCTTCACTCCCGATAGCAGTAACGAGATATGAAGGGCCGCTGTCCCATTCACCGCGGCAATCCCATATTTAGCCCCGGCAAAATCAGCGACCATCTGTTCAAATTTGGTCACATAGGAACCTACAGAGGAAATCCACCCGGTATCCAGGCAGTCCTTCACATACTTCCATTCATTCCCTGCCATATTGGGCAGGCTCAGGGCTATAAACTTATCATTACTCATAAACCAGTTTTCCGGATTCAAGATATTGGTTGTACCAGTCCACAGTGATCTTCAGTCCTTCCTTCCACATTACTTTAGGTTCAAAGCCCAGTTGCACCCGGGCCTTGGTAATATCGGGACAACGACGGCTGACCGAACCGGGATAGGTTGGCGCGTTTTCAAATTCGCCTTTGAAATTCATCAGTTCCCCGGCATAATGGATCAGATCGCCTATCGAAATTTCGTCCTGGGTACCGATATGATAAATCTGTCCGTTGGTATTGGGACGCTCCATTGCCAAAACGGTTCCTTCCACGGCATCTGAAATATAACAGAAGGCACGGGTCTGATCATGCCCATATACTTTAAACGGATTCTCCCCCTTGCGGTAACGTACCACCAGGTGAGGGATCACGTGTTTGAAGCCCATACGCGGACCGTACACATTATGATAACGGACAATGGTAGTTTCAAATCCGAGGATGCGGGCATAGTTCAGGAAACCGGATTCACCCAGCATCTTGGTCACGGCATAGGTAAAGCGGGGATGACCGATATCCTCGATACACAGCGGCACTTCTTCCGGCGTGGGAGTGGTATACCCAAATGCTTCAATGGTACCCGCATAACATTCGCTGGTGGAAGTAAATAATACTTTGCCCACTTTTGAACGGCGGATCCATTCCAGGGTATTATAAATAAGGGCCGTATTGATCCGGATGATTTCGTGCGGAATGGAATTGGCATTGTCTACCCCCACTACCGAAGCCAGCATGTATACCTGGTCATAGGCTTCATCCAGTTCATTGAAGGTAGCGGGATTAGTGAAATCACCGGCCACTACACGGATCGCATGTTTATTCACCAGTTCAGTAAAATAATCATCCTGTTTACCCCGCGCAAAATTATCCGCAATCGTCAGTTCATAGTCGCGGTTTTCCGCCAGGTATTTGGTGATGTTGAATCCGATGAATCCGGCTCCGCCGAGGAGCAACACTTTTTTTGGCATTTTTCTATTATTAAGTTTATTTTCTTTATTGTTAAATGAGAATTGAGCATTTCGCTTCTTTGGAATTCAATTTTCAATACTCAACGCTCAATTTTCAATTTTCATTTGTTGAACCCACTTCGGGGTTCAGGAAACCATCCTTATTCTTTACCCCGGGTTTCACCCGGGGCTATTAATCGTTCAACCCTTTCAGGGTTGGCAGATTCACCTTACTATGATGAATCTTCGTTCAATTGTTAAATGAGCATTTCACGGCTGCAACCGATTCCCGTACTTCGTACTTCGTACTTCGTACCTCGTACTTCGTACCTCGTACCTCGTACTTTCTACAAATCACCTCTCCCCAACACTTTCACCACATGCCGTTCCTTCAATGATCTGATTTCTTCATTGCTCAGTACACCGATGGTATCGTAAACCCAGGCAGCAGGTTTGTTTTTAATCTTTTCCAGCAAGGCCGCATTGCTGCGGTAATCTTTGTGCCCGGTGGTGATGACGATCACGTCATATTCATCTTCCAGTAAGCCGTCGAGATCCTGGTTGACCCAGATATCTTTTTCCTCCCAGTATTTCACATGGGGATCGTGCAGGTGAATGGCACAGCCTTCCATTTCCAGGTGATCGTAGAACGCTTCCACGGGCGTATAACGGGTATCGCCCACATCGTTAAGATAACTTACACCCAGCAACAGTACTTTTTTCCCTTCCAGTGAATCTTTGTATTGGGCTTGCAGGAAATCAAACGCGTATACCGGCATTTTATCATTGATGTGCACGCCTTTTTCACTCTGTCCCAGTTTCTCCGTGCTGCCAAACAAATTCATCCGGGCCCAGCTGGCCAGCAAGGGATCCTTGGTGAGGCAATAGCCACCTACACCGAGACCGGGTAACATAATATTTTTATGCGTGGGCCGCATGCGGATGGCATTCACAACTTCATAGATGTCCACACCGGCTTCTTCCGCAAAACGGCTCCATTCCACCATGAACGCAATATTCATGGCACGGTAGGAATTCTCCAGCACTTTCGCCATTTCAGTGGCATTGGTATTACCCAGGCGGGTCAGCGGATATTCATCCGTGCGTATCACAGTACGCAGGAAGGTTTCCACGGCTACCGCACTTTTCTCATCGGTACCGGCAAACACCCGGTAAAAATTCTGGATCGAATCAATGTATTTGGGACCGGGCATCACCCGTTCATAGGAGTGGCCCACTTTTATTTTGTCAACGGGAAGTCCGCGTTTGGTCAGCGCTTCTTCCAGCAGGGGACGAACAATTTTCTGGGCGGTGCCGGGAGGAACCGTTGTTTCCACCAACACGAGTACGTCTTCTTTACAATACGCCCCGATGGCTTCAATGGCTTTGCGGAAGGGGGTCAGGTCGACATCATATCCTTCGAGGTCCTTGTTCTTTGCTGATTTCTTCTGCACATCCAGGTTGATATCCACCACAATCACATCGGCCTTGCTATAGGCATAGGCATCGAAGCTGGCATAATAGTTTTTCTTTTGCAGAGCGTTCTGGTAATACAGTTCAATTTTCGGATCGCTGGCAATCACCGGGAATACGCCTTCATTGATGGAACGTATCTTCCAGTAAGAACCCGGGGTAGGAAGATCAATACCGATCACCGCATATTCTTCCGTGAGGGCATTGGCCACCACGAGACCCATCACAGAACCCACAAAGCCAAGGCCCTGCACCACCACTACTTTTTTTCCAGAATGGAGGGCGATGAATGCATCAATCCCTTCTTTATCTTTTTTGTCAGCGGGTATCTCATATACCTTACCCGTTACCGGGCTTTTGGATACCTGCAGCGTGCTGGTTGTCATTGGTTCTGTTCCGCTTGAAGTTTAAAAATATGGTCCCCGATCTTTGTAAAAGCCCAGGGGGTTTTATACGTTGTTGCCCGGATCCGTCTGTCAACTTCGGCCGGGGACATGTCCGGCCGGATATGGCAAAGATCATCGAGTTGTTTTCTCGTGTACGGTTTTCTTTTCCACGCCTCGTTAGTAACCGGAAATGGTTCGCCTTTTAAAACGAGATCCATCATTTCATAGAAACTTTCTTCGATCAGGTGATAACACTGCTGTGTTACTGAGTAAACAGTATCCTCCGCAAGGATGGGAAAGCGTTTTACCTGTATAATATGACCGGAATCCACGCTGGATTTCATGTGATGACAGGTGATTCCGTATTCCTTTTCGTCGTTATAGAAAGCAAAATTGGTACAACCGGTGCCGGGGTATTCGGGACTGCCCGGATGAAAATTAATGGCGGCCACCGAAGCGCTTTCCAGTAAGCTGGCCGGGTAGATCCAGGAAGAAATAAAAGAGATCAGGAGTTCGCCTTTCCAGTTCAGAACTTCCGGGGGCAGTTTGTCTTTGCGGCTACCGGAAAAGATCGTGGCCTGTGGAAAATTGGAGCGGATAAATTCCTCGGCCCGGCTGGCATATTCGTTATCCTTTTTGCGAAGGAATAAGACACGGTATCCGTTGGTATCCACAGGTTTCAAGAAGCGGGGTTTAAGGCTGTTTTTTAAAGGGCAAATGTACTGAGAAAAGTCGAGAAAGGCGGCCCCCTAAAGGGGACTTTGCCTGCGGCAAAAGAGGGGGCCACGAATTAACACGAAATCACACGAAAGGCCACTAAAGGATTTGCTGCGCAAATGAATGCCTGCGGCATTTGAGCCACGGATCTCACGGATAGCCACGGATTTTTGATTTCCGTACTCCCGATTGATCTTTTTTTTGCCACGAAAACACACAAAATCACACGAAAAATACAATAGTTCTTTGCGGAGATTTTTTAATCCGTGTTTATCAGTGTGATCCGTGGCCTGCCTTTCTGTATTCTTTTGTGTGATTTTGTGATAATTCGTGGCAAAAAAAAAACCCGGCATCGCCGGGTTTAAAATAATATAAGTGGCCGATTACACGGCGATGAGTTTGCGGGAAGGTTTCTTAACGAGATTCTTCGCGGGATTACCGACTACTGTGGCCCCATCGGGTACATCTTTTACCACAACGGTACCGGCACCGATTGTAACATTGTCGCCGATGATGATTCCCTGGCGGATAACCGAGTTGGCCCCGATAAATGTATTGCGGCCTACTTTTACATTACCGCAAAGCACGGCACCGGGCGCAATATGGGTGAAATCACCGATGATACATTCATGATCAATACTGGTGGACGTATTGCAGATCACTCCACGACCGATTTCCACTAAAGGATTGAGGGTGGCATTAGCCGCAATCATCACGCCTTCACCGAGTTTAACGGAAGCAGAGATCACCGCACTTGGATGAATCGCGTTGATCGGGTTGCCCAGGTACTGACTGAGATTGGTATGAATTTTTTCGCGGATACCGTTATGTCCCACACAAGCGAAGAAATCATAATCCTTCAGTTTGTGCATTACATCACCTTCTCTTCCCAGATACTTTAAATGATAGGGATTAAACTCCTTTTCTTCGGAGTCGCAATAGGCAGTCACCAATCGTCCCGCACTGAGCAGGATATCGATGATGACGAATGCGTGGCCGGAATAGCCGACAATGGCCACGGGTTTTTTCAATGTGGTTTTCATTGATTTGGATTTTGGATGAGCTAAAATAAACAGATCGCTCACCCTTGCAAAACAATGAAGCCACTAAACCGGAAAATCAGGTACTAGTACTTTTACTAAAATCGTAGTTTTTCGATACAGGGGGGTAAATCTAACCGGCAGCCAGGAGCTGAAGGTATTTTTCGTGCAGGAAGGATTGCACAACACGCTGATCATAATGCGTTTGTATCTGGAGCAGGAGTTGCCCGGCCATGGCTTTCAGGGTATCGGGTTCATTAATAGCGGATTGCATCTGGTTAAAGAGCGCTTCTTCGTTCTTTACGTCAAACAGGAGTCCGGTTTCACGGTGCCGGACGATATCGGTATTGCCATCGATGGCGGAGCAGATAATGGGACAACGCATGGCGCCGGCTTGCATGAGTACATTGGGAAATCCTTCGCGGTGAGAAGGATGGACCAGCACATTGGAAAACTGCATAAAATATTCCACTGCATCACTCCAGCCCGCTGCTATAATCCCCGGATGTGTTTTAATCAATTCACGGGCTTTATCAGAAACGGGATCCACTTCATCTTCAAAAGCACCCACCAGGATCAGGCGGGTATGCGGATGTACTGCATGCACACGGACGAAGGCCCCTACTAATTCATCCATGCCTTTATCATGCACCAGTCTTCCGACGGATAAAAAATAAAAAAGATCCGGATCATAATTCACCAGGGCCTTTACTTCATTCAGTTTATCTTCTTTCAACACCGAAGGATGATAACGCTGCAGGTTGACCCCGTTACTGGACCCCCACCCGATCACTTCGAGTTTACGGGTTGCCACCAGGTGATTGGCTTCGATAAACGCTTTCATGGATCCGCTATTGGGCCATACATGGGTGGCCGCCATACCAGTCAGTTTCTCCATGGCGATCAGGATGCGGCGACTCAGGCCTTTGGTGGTGACATAACGTAATCCCGCAATTGTATGTAAACGGAATTTCACCCCTGCCATTTTTGCCGCCAGCATGGCCAGTAATCCGGCCTTGGGTGTATGGGAATGCACGATATCCGGTTTCTCTTTAAGAAACAAACGATAGAGTAACCATAAACAACGCAGGTCCGCAAAAGGACTCATCTTCCGCGTCATTGGAATAATATGATGACGGCATCCCTCGCGTTCCAGCACGGTGGCCAGTTCGGGACCGTCACTGCTCACCATGAGCACATCAAATCCCTGCTCCCGCATGTATTTCATTTGTCCGGGCAGGAGGACGTTGAGGGAGATGGGGGCGGTGGTGATTCGGAGGAGCTTTGGCATCTTTTGAGAAGGCCCCCTAATCCCCCCGAAGGGGGACTTTGAAGACTCAAATTATTGGCCCCCTAAATCCCCCGAAGGGGGACTTTGAAGACTCAAATTATTTAATGAAACATTATTTTTTTGACTGGCTTAATACTATCCCGCAAAGATTTTAAGACACTCCGAATTATAGAAAACTCTTTTTGGCTTGGCGGGAAACAATTACGCAATGCAATGATTAAAAGTATCTGCAATCTTTTGGAGGCTAAAGTCCCCCTTCGGGGGATTAGGGGGCCGCCTGCCTCATTTCTTCAAGTAACATTTCCTATACCACACTTCCAGCGCAAACAACGACCAGATCATCTTCGCTCTTTTTTCAGCGCCGGTTTGTAATTTTTTGTTCCAGAGGTTTTCGATAAAGCCGGGTTGGAGGAAGCTGCGGCAATACGCATTGGGCGCCAGGATATAGCTGGCGATCAGGTCCTTCAGTTCGCCATCGATCCATTTTTTGAGCGGGATTTCAAATCCACGCTTGGGTTGATGGATCAGTTCGGGAGGCAGGTATTTTCCGGCCAGGGTCCGAAGCAGGTATTTTGTTTGGGTACCTTTTACTTTATAGGCATCCGGCAGCGTGGGTATGTATTCCAGTATCTCTTTTGCCAGCATCGGGCTGCGGCCTTCGAGTGAATGGGCCATGGTGGCAATATCCATTTTCACCAGCAGACTGGCTTCCAGGATATGATCAAAATCCAGGTTGAGCATTTTCTGCATCCCGCTGAGCTTCGATTGACTGATCTGATCAAAGGATTGCTGTATACTACGTAAAGAATAATCCCGGTTGCCTTTCAACCCGGATTCATGGTCTTCAAAAATATCCAGGGTGGAAGAGAAATAAGTATCGAGCCCTTCTTTGCGGGCCAGGTCGACCAGCCGGTAGATAAAATTGTATTTATTCTTTTTATCGTGCGAGATCGGCATTAAGGGGAAAACAAGACTGGAAAGATTTTTTACCAGTCCGCCTGATTTGAAAAAATCATAGCTGGCAAAGGGAACATACCGGCGGTATCCGCCAAAGATTTCATCGCCCCCGTCTCCATTGAGGATGACCTTGAGATGTTTGCGGGCTTCGCGGCTGACATAATAGCTGGGGATGGCCGAGCTGTCAAAGAAAGGCAATCCGTAATTCCGGAGAATGGTCTCCACATCATCGAGCAGACCATCAAAGCTGATCACGATCTCATTATGTTGGGTGCCATACCGGTCAGCTACCAGTTTAGCCAGGGGAGCTTCATCATATTCACCACCGGCAAAAGAAACCGTAAATGTTTTGAGCCGGTTATTGTATTCACTGGCCATGGCGGTTACCAGTCCGCTGTCGATACCGCCGCTCAGGAAAGAACCCACTTCGAGATCGGAGGATTCAATCCGGCGTTTCACGGCCGCTTTTAACAAGGTATCCGTTTTCTCCAGGGCCTGTTCAAAACTATCCTTACTATGTTGCTGATAAAACGGATGAATATCCCACCAGCGGGTTACGTTTACGGAGAGGTCCCGGGTACTGATCACCGCATAACTGCCGGCGGTTAATTTTTTTACCTGCTGGTAAGGCATGAAGGATTGGAAAAAGTAACCGGCATAGAGGTATTGGTACACTGCGTTATCATCTATCTCCAGTGGCAGCTGACCAGCCAGGGCATTCAGTTCACTGGCAAAAACCAGTCGCTCCCCATCGTTAAAATAGTACAAGGGTTTTTTTCCGGCGCGGTCACGGGCAAGAAAGATTTCTTTTTTGGACTGATCATAAATCGCAAAGGCAAACATGCCTTCAAATTCGTCCAGGCAACGGGGACCTGCCTGGGCATAGGCATGAAGGATCGTTTCGGTATCGGAATGGGTGACGCATTGCAATCCCATTTTTTTCCGCACGTCCAGGTGATTATAGATCTCGCCATTAAAAATAATGGTAAACTCCCGGTATTGCATCGGTTGTTTGCCGCTGGCAATATCCAGGATGGCCAGCCGGTGATGGTGCAATTGTACATTGTCCTCCGCCCAGGAGGCCTGTTCGTCCGGTCCCCGGTGCCAGAGGTCTTTGGTCAGACGTGGAATGTCTAAGTTAAAATTTACAGAGCCTGCGATCCCGCACATGGTGGTAAGATGATGTTCTTGAAAATTGGTTCAGATACGAAACAGACTGC